>JANMQO010000122.1:0-25545 GCA_031370565.1 Chloroflexota bacterium | reverse complement strand
ACGGCCTCGACCGCGCAGGCGCGCCGGCGACGTGAGCAGGGCTACCGCTGGGCGACGGTGGGCGCCGACTACGGCTTCCTGCTGGCGGCCGCCGACGCCGCCGTCCGGGACGTCGCCGAGGGCTGAACGGCGCGGTCGCCGGGACTCCATGGGCGCGGACAACGCCTGCCGCGCAACCCTTCGGCTGCCCCACCCGCGACCCGGCGACCGTCCGCCGGCGACTGGCTGACCGTCTGCCGGCTATCCCGGGACAGGAATGCTACGCTTCGTCACCTTGTGGCAGATTTGATGAGGTTTTATGTCGGTGCGATCGACTGAACGACGGGATGCGCCGGACTGGATCGGCCTCGGTGAGGCCAGCTCCCTGCTCGGGATCGCGCCGGCCACGTTGCGTCGCTGGGCAGACGGCGGCCGCGTCCCGGTGTTCACCACGCCGGGCGGTCATCGCCGATTTTCACGCGCATCGCTCGGGGCACTGTTGCCCAGCCCGCGTACGCACCGACCGACGCTCGCCCGCCTGGGAGCTTCGCCGGAACGTATCGCGCGTGCCTATCGACCGCGCCGGGGCCGGTTGGCCACGAGCCCCACACCCTGGATCGAGGCACTCTCCGAGGCGGATCGGCTGGCCTTTCGCGAACGAGGCCGCCAGCTCGTGGCGCTGCTCCTCGATCACCTCGACGCGGACGGTCCGCGACTCGCCGGGCTCCGGCTCCAGGAGGCCGAGCGGCTGGCTGCCGCGTACGGCGCGCAGGTGGCGGGCCTGGGTTCGTCGATGAGCGAGGCGGTCCAGGGGTTCCTGCGCTTCCGAGCCCCGTTCGTGGCCGAACTCGCCGGCATCGCTCGCCAGCGCGGCCTGGACACCCGCGAGGCGACGGCGTTGCTCGGCCAGGCGGAGGCCGCGATGGATCGGCTGCTCGTCGCCATGATGACCGGACACAGCATCACGGCCGGGCCACGTCGTCGGGCCGAACGAGCACGACCGTCCCGGTGACGCGCCTCGCTGAGGATCGACTGACGGTCAACAGCGCTGGGCACCCGGCCGCCTCGCCGGGCGCTCGCGCCATCCGCACCGTCGAGCACAGCGACGGCCTCTGGGTGCTGCGCGCCGATGCCGCCACCACGAGCGCCGACGATCGTGACGCGCTGGCCGCCTCGCTGTCGGCGCACCGGCCGGCCGGCAGCCTGCTGCTCATCACCTGCCATCGGGTCGAGCTGTACGGCGCAGCCAGCAACGATGCGGGCGCCGAACGGTCGGCGCCCGACGGGCAAGCGCAGCGTTCAATGAGTGTGCGACCGGCGCTCCCCGCGCTCAACTTGCCAAGTGTCCGCCTGGACCAGGACGAAGCGGCCATCGACCACCTCCTGCGCCTGGCGGCGGGTCTGGAGAGCGCCGTCCTCGGCGAGGATCAGGTGCTCAGTCAGCTCCGGACCGCCCTGACCGAGGCGCGTGCCGCTGGGCCGCTCGATCCGCTCGTCGACCGCCTGGCCCAGACGGCACTGGGCGTGGGCCGTCGCGTTCGGCGCGAAGAGCGGCCGGCGGAGCGCAGCCTGGCGGTGCGGGCGCTGCGCTGGCTGGAGCGATCGATCGGGCCACTCGACGGGAAGACGCTGCTCGTCGTCGGCACGGGCCCGATGGGCCGCGATGTCGTGCGCTCGGCGAGTCGGCGCGGGGCGCGCTTGTCTGTCGCGAGCCGAGATCGGAGCAGCGCAGCGCGACTGGCGGCCGCGGCCGGATCCGCGGGTGAGGTGCTCGACCTGACTGAGGCCGCTGAGCGAGCCAGCCAGGTCGATGGCATCGTGGTGGCGCTGGCCGGACCGTGGACCGCGCTCGAGATGACCGGCCCATCGCTGCCGCCGATCGTGGACCTGTCGGCGCCGAGCGCCATCCCGGCAGCGGTCATGGCCGGACTCGACGGGCGACTCATCCGAATCGACGGCCTGTTCTCCGGGCCAGGAACGCCGCTCGGGCCGCGCTCGGACCTGGAGGCCCGCTTCGTCGAGCGTGCCGAACGCGAGGTGCTGGCGGCGGGCCGCGCCTTCCGGCGCTGGCGAGCTGCCCGGGCCGCCGTGCCCACCATGCGCCTGCTCCGGATCCGGGCGGACGCTCGCCGGACTGTCCGGGTGGAGCGACTGTTGCGGCGCCTGCCGGACCTGGCGCCGCACGAGCGGGAACTGGTTCGCCAGTGCTCCCAACAGCTCGTGGCCGACTTGTTGCACGAACCGCTGGCCCGACTGCGCGAGGACGTCGACGGCCGGTCCGGCGCGGCGACGCGCCACCTGTTTGACCTGTGAAGGCTCGGTCTGTGGGGCTCCCCCGGTGAGCGCGTCATCCATCGTTCCGTTGCGCCTCGGCACGCGCGGCTCGGCCCTTGCGCTCCGCCAGTCGGGGCTCGTCGTGGAGGCGCTGGCCCGGGTCGGCGTCACGGCGGAACTGGTCCCGATCGTGACGGCTGGTGACGTGCGGGCGCCCGACATGGCCTGGGGCGAGGGCGCCTTCGTGGGTGCACTGGAGGCAGCCCTGCTCGACGGCCGGGTCGACCTGGCGGTTCATTCGGCCAAGGATGTCCCGATCGAGGTGGACGACGGGCTGACCATCGCCGCGTTTCCGGCCCGCACAGAGGCCGTCGACGTCCTGGTCGGCGGTGCCGCCCCTGGCTCCCTGGCTGACCTGCCGGGCGGCACCATCATCGGCACGGACAGCCCGCGTCGGACAGGGTTTCTGTTGGCCGCCCGGCCGGATTGTCGGGTCCTGCCCCTGAGCGGCAACGTGGACACCCGTCTGGGTCGCCTCGATCGCGGCGAGATTGGCGCACTCATCCTGGCGGCCGCGGGGCTGCTCCGCCTGGGGCGCGCGGAACGGATCGGGTCTCGCCTGGATCCGGAGATCATGCCGCCGGCGCCGGGTCAGGGCGCGCTTGCGGTCCAGACGCGAACCGATGACGACGCGGTCCGGGCCCTCATCGGGCGTCTGGACGATCCCCCCACTCGACTGGCGGTCGAGACGGAACGGGCCATCCTGGCCACGGCCGGCGGGGGCTGCCGGGCTCCACTGGGCGCCCTGGTCGTCGTGACCGGCGATCGGCTCGAGATCGTGGCCGGCTTCGTCGGCGTCGATGGCCGAGACCGCTACGTCACCCGGCAGGTCGGCTCTGCCGGCGCCGCACTGGAGCTCGCCCGGACGATCGCCGCGGACTTTCTGGCCCGTGGCTATCGCGACGTGGCAGTCGAGGCCGGCTGAGCCGCCGATGACGACGATCCTCACGACCCGACCGACCGGGGCCACCGATCCGCTGGTGGCCCGGCTGTCGGCGCTCGGCTACCGGGTGGCGGCCGTACCGACGGTCGTCCTCGAACCGATCCCCGCGGGCGGCCCGCTCGACGTGGCGCTGGCCCGCTTGGCTGATCGGGACCTCGTCGTCGTGACCAGCCCGGCCGGGGCAGACGCCATCCTCGCGGCGCTCGAGCGGACGGCGGACCTGCCCGGCCGCGGGCCCAGCGGTCGCCCCGACGATCCGCCCGCCCGCCAGGATGCCAGCCGCTGCCGCTGGGCCGCCGTCGGTCCAGGCACGGCCGCCGTGCTCGAGCGGGCCGGCATCAGCGTCGATGTGGTCGCGGCCCGGCCCAGCGGTCGGGGTCTCGCCGCAGCCCTGGGCTCCGTGGACGGTCTCCGAATCCTGCTCGCCCGCAGCGACGCCGCCATCCGTGACCTGCCGGACGCCCTGCGCGCCGCCGGCGCCGTCGTCGAGGAGGTCGTCGCGTATCGGACCCATGAGGCGCCCGATGGCGCGCGCGGGCCGCTGCTCGCGGCGCTGGCGGATCCGGACACGCGGGCGCTCGTGGCCGCCTCCGGGTCCGCCATCCGAGGTGCCCGTGCGCTGCTCGACGACGCCGGACTCGACCGCCTCGCCCGATTGCCGATCGTCTCGATCGGACCGACCACCAGCGCCGTCGTCGTCAGCCTCGGGTTGACGGTCGCCGCCGAGGCCGCTACCCCCACGCTTGACGGCCTCGTGGCGGCCGTCGCCGTGGTTGCTCCCCCGCCACGACCCCTTCGATCGGAGTCTTGACCGTGACCGCGTTCGTTTCCAGCACAGCGGCCGGCGTCACCCTGCCGGGTCGGCAGCGCCCGCGCCGCCTCCGGACTGGGCCCGCAATGCGCGCCCTCGTCCGCGAGACGCAGCTCCTGCCCGCCCAACTCATCGCACCGTTGTTCGTCGTCGGCGGCAGAGGTGTGCGCCAACCGATCGCGTCACTCCCGGGGCAGGCCCGGCTGAGCGCGGATGTCGCGCTCGACACGGCTCGCGAACTGGCCGGCCTGGGCGTCGGCGGGATCATGCTGTTCGGGATCCCCGACGTCAAGGACGCTGATGGCCAGGCCGCGGCCGACCCAGACGGCCCGGTGCCGGCCACGCTTCGGGCGGTGCGTGACGCCGGCCTGCCGCTCGTCACCATGGCCGACGTCTGCCTGTGCGAGTACACCACCCACGGCCACTGCGGCGTGCTCGACGGCGAGCGGATCGCCAACGACCCCACGCTGGTTCGCCTGGCCGATGCCGCCCGCGTCTACGCCCGGGCCGGGGCCGATGTGGTGGCCCCCTCGGCCATGATCGATGGTCAGGTCGGAGCCATCCGCGACGCACTCGATGCCGACGGCTTCATCGACACTGCGATCCTGGCCTACGCCGCCAAGCACGCGTCGGCGCTGTACGGTCCCTTCCGCGATGCGGCGGGGTCGACGCCGGCGTTCGGTGACCGGCGCTCCTACCAGATGGACCCAGCCAACGGTCGGGAGGCGCTGCGCGAACTTGCCCTCGACGCGGCAGAGGGCGCCGACATGCTCATGGTCAAGCCGGCCATCACCTCGCTCGACATCCTGGCCCTCGCCCGGCAGCGTTTCGACCTGCCCCTGGCCGCGTACCAGGTCTCGGGCGAGCTGGCGATGCTGGAGGCGGCGGCCGAACGGGGCTGGCTCGATCGGCGGGCCGCCGGGCTGGAGCTGCTCACGGCGATCGCGCGGGCCGGGGCCGACATCATCATCACGTACCTTGCCGCGGACGCGGCCCGCTGGCTGCAGGAGACCCGTCGATGACCGAACCGAAGCGCCAGGCACCGACAGGACCGTACATCCAGGCGCTCGCGCTCGGTCTCGACCCGGCCTGGCGCCGCTTGCCGGCCGACGAGCGACGCCGGGATGCCGAGCGCTTCGCCGCCACGCTCGATGCGACGGCCGACGTGCGTACGTTCAGCTATTCGATGATCGGCCTGCAGGCCGGCTCGGACCTCGTCATCTGGCGGCTCGGGGCGTCGCTCGACGTCCTGGAAGAGGCGGCCGCGCTGGCCCTCCGCACGGGCATCGGCCGCTGGCTCACTGTCCGCGAGAGCTTCATTGGCCTGATCAAACCGACCCAGTACGTGGCCAAGGCAAGCAGCCAGGAGCAATCGATGTTCGCGGGCGAGCGGGCGCGCTACCTGATCGTCTACCCGTTCACCAAGTCGACCGAGTGGTACCTGCTCAGCCGCGAGATGCGCCAGGGCGTCATGAACGAGCACATGCGGGTCGGCCGCGACTACCCCCAGGTCCGGCAGCTGCTGGCCTACTCGTTCGGACTCGACGACCAGGACTTCGTGGTCGCCTACGAAACGGACGATCTGCCCGCCTTCGGCGACCTCGTCCGCGAGCTGCGCGGCACGGAGAGTCGCCGTTCGACCGTGCGTGACACGCCGATCCTGACGGCCATCCACCGGCCGATCGGGGAGATCCTGGCGATGCTGGGAGCCGGCGATGGCGAGGCCAAGGTGGCAACCGCGGCCCTGAACGCTGCCGCCCAGCGAGCCGGAACCGGGGCCGTCCGCCGTTCGCGCAGCGCGACACCCCGATGAGGACCGCGCCCACTGCCTCGGCTGATCTGCGCGAACGCGCCGACGGGCTCTTTCCGGGCGGCGTCAACAGCCCCGTGCGTGCCTACCGCGCCGTGGGCGGCGAACCACCGATCCTCGTCCGCGGCGAAGGAGCCCTGGTCTGGGATGCCGATGGGACCCAGCTGATCGACTATGTCGGGGCGTTTGGGCCGCTCATCCTGGGCCATGCCGAGCCGCGGGTGCTGGCCGCCGTCGAGGCCGCCAGCCGGGCCGGCGGGCCGTTCGGGGCGACCGGTCCCGGCGAGATCGAGCTGGCCGAGCGGATCATTGCGGCCCTCCCGTCGATCGAGCGCCTGCGCTTCGTGAGTAGCGGCACCGAGGCCGCCATGAGCGCGCTCCGGGTGGCTCGGGCAGCCACCGGGCGAGACCTCATCCTCAAGTTCCAGGGCGGCTATCACGGGCATGCGGACGGGCTGCTCGTCGCGGCGGGCTCCGGGCTCGCCACGCTGGCCCTGCCCGCCAGCGCAGGGGTGCCCGTGGCCGTGGCGGCCGCCACCATCGTCGCGCCGTACAACGACCTGGCGGCGGTCCGCGAGGTCTTCGCCGCCCATGCCGGGGAGATCGCGGCGGTCATCGTCGAGCCGGTGGCCGCCAACATGGGCGTCGTCCTGCCCGTGCCGGGTTTCCTGGAAGGGCTGCGTCGTTTGACGGCGGCGGACGGCGCGCTGCTCATTTTCGACGAGGTGATCACGGGTTTCCGGGTCGCCTTCCACGGCGCCCAGGGGCGCTACGGCGTGCGACCGGACCTGACCGTCCTGGGCAAGATCATCGGCGGTGGCCTGCCGGTCGGAGCGTACGGCGGGCGGGCGGAGCTGCTGGACCTGATCGCCCCGGCCGGGCCCGTCTACCAGGCCGGCACGCTGTCGGGGCACCCGGTGGCCATGGCCGCCGGCATCGCTGCGCTCGACGCCCTCGACTCGACGGTCTACGCCGAACTCGAGCGGAGTGGCGGCGCCCTGGAGGCCGGGCTGCTGGCTGCCGGCGTTGACGCCGGTCGCGAGGTGAGCGTCAGCCGGGTCGGCTCGCTGCTGACCCTCTGGTTCCGGCCGACCGCCCCACGCGACTTCCACGAGGCGGGCAGCGCCGACGGTCCCGCCTTTGCCCGCTTCTTCGGCGCGATGCGGGCGGGCGGCGTGCTCCTGCCACCATCGCCCCACGAGGCCTGGTTTCTGTCCGCCGCCCACACCGACGCGGAGATCGCCGCGACCCTGCGCGCAGCCGCGCTGGCCTTCCGGGCATGAACGACCGCTTCTTGCGCGCCTGTCGGCGTGAGTCGGTCGACGCGACGCCGATCTGGTTCATGCGCCAGGCCGGCCGCTCGCTGCCCGAGTACCGCGCGATCCGCGAGCGGGCCGGACTCATCGAGATCACCCGGGACCCGGCCCTGTGCGCCGAGGTGACGCTGCAACCCGTGCGCCGGCTGGGCGTCGACGCGGCGATCCTGTTCGCCGACATCACCACGCCGCTGCCGGGCCTGGGCGTCGGACTCAGCCTGGTCGACGGCGTGGGCCCGGTCATCGAGCGGCCGATCCGCGACCGGGCCGCGGTCGACGCGCTCCAACCGTTCGATCCGATCGAGGCTGTCGGGCCGCTGCTCGAGGCCATCCGGCTCGTGCGACACGCCTCACCGGTGCCGCTGATCGGGTTTGCCGGGGCACCCTTCACGCTGGCCACCTACCTCGTTGAAGGGCGCGCCTCGCGCGACGCCGGCCGGCTCAAGACGCTCATGCGGACCGAACCCGCGACGGTGACGGCGCTGCTCGACCGCCTGGTGGACATGACCGTGGCGTATCTGGCGGCCCAGGTCGAGGCGGGTGTCCAGGCCGTCCAGCTGTTCGACTCGTGGATCGGGGTACTCGGCCCGCGCGACTATGCCAGGCACGTCGCACCGCACATGCGCCGGCTCTTCGCGGCGCTCGCCCCACTGGGTGTCCCGACGATCCATTTCGGGACGGGCGCGGCGGGCATCCTGCCGCTCCTGGCCGAGTGCGGCGGCGACGTCATCGGGCTCGACTGGCGGCTCGGACTCGCTGACGGCTGGCGCCTCGTGCCCGACCGGGCCGTCCAGGGCAACCTGGATCCGACGCTGCTGCTGGGTCCGTTCGAAACGACGGCCGCCGAGGCGCGCGCGATCCTGGCCGAGGCCGCCGGTCGACCGGGCCACATCTTCAACCTGGGCCATGGGGTGCTGCCGGCAACCGATCCGGACGACCTGCACCGGCTGGTCGAGCTGGTCCACGAGCACAGCGCCGTGGTGGCGGTGCGATGAGTATCCAGTCCACGGGAGCGTGGACCTCCGAACGCCGCTTCCTGGCCGCCTGTCGGCGCGAGCCGGCCGATGCCACTCCAATCTGGTTCATGCGCCAGGCCGGGCGCTGCCTGCCGGGCTATCGGGCGATGCGCGAGCGGCACTCCGTGCTGGAGATCGCGACGACACCCGAGCTGTGCGCCGAGGTCAGCCTGATGCCCGTGGCCGAACTCGACGTGGACGCCGCGGTCATGTTCGCCGACATCATGTTGCCGCTGCGGCCGATGGGCGTCGAGCTCGAACTGACCCTCGATGGCCCGGTCATCGCCCAGCCGATCCGGACGGCGGCAGACGTCGCGCGACTGCGGACCATCGACCCGGCCGAGGACGTCGGCTTTCTACTGGAGGCGATCCGGCTGGTCCGCCGCGAACTCGACGGCCGGCGGGCGGTGGTCGGGATCGCCGGTGGGCCGTTCACCCTGGCGGGCTACCTCATCGAAGGCGGGCCGTCGCGCGACTTCCTGCGGACCCGGACGCTCATGCACGCCGACCCGGCCACGTTCGAGCGTCTGCTGGCACTGCTGGCCGAGGTCGCGGCGGGCTATCTCATCGCCCAGGCCGACGCGGGGGCGCAGGTGCTCCAGCTGTTCGACAGCTGGGTCGGGGCGATCGGGCCGGCGGACTACGCCGCATCGGTGGCGCCGCACGTCCGGCGGATCTTCGAGGCGGTCCGGGCGGTCCGTCCGGATGTCCCGACGATCCACTTCGCGGCGGCCAGCGGCGCACTGCTCGGCTCGATGGCCGAGGCGGGCGGGGACGTCATCGGGGTCGACCATCGGACGTCGCTGGCGGCGGCCTGGGCGACGATCGGTCCGGACCGGGCGATCCAGGGCAACCTGGACGCGGCGCGTCTGCTGGCCGGCTGGGAGACCACTCGGGCGGGCGCCGACGCGGTCCTAACCGAGGCGGCCGGACGACCCGGCCATCTGTTCAACCTCGGCCACGGGATCGCCGGTGAGACGGATCCGGGCATCCTTGCCGCGCTCGTCCAGCATGTACGCGAACGGAGTCAGCAATGACTATGACGCCCCGCCTCGGGGTCCTGCTCATGACCTACGGCTCACCGGCGTCGCTGGACGACGTGCCGCGCTACCTGACCGCGGTGCGCGGCGGCCGACCGGCCGAGGAAGAACTGGCGGTCGAGTTCACCCGGCGCTACCGGGTCATCGGCGGCTCGCCACTGGTGGCGATCACGACGGCCCAGGCAGCAGCCCTGCAGGAGCGCCTGGCGGGCCGGGCACGCGTCCGAGCCGGGATGCGCTTTTCCGCCCCGACGATCGGTGCGCAGCTGGCCGCGTTCCGGGCTGAGGGTGTTGCGGAGGTGGTCGCCATCGTCCTGTCGCCCCAGTACAGCCCGTTGCTCATGAGCGGCTACGGGCGAGCGATCGAAGCAGCGCTCGCGGAGATGGGTGCTGGAGCAATGGGCGCCGGGGCGCCATCGGCGCAAGGGACCTCAGCGGCGCCACGGGTCCACGTGGCCGGGGCGTGGCACCTGCAGCCGGCATTCATCGCAGCACTGGCCGGTCGGATCCGAGAGGCGCTCGAGCGGTTCCCGGCGGACGAGCGCGCGTCGGTGCCTGTCCTGCTCACCGCGCATAGCCTGCCACGGCGCGTCGCCGACCAGGAGCCCGACTATCTGGACCAGCTGGGCGCCACGGCGACGGCCATCGCCGAGGCCGCCGGCCTGGCGCCCGATCGCTGGCGGTTCTGCTGGCAGAGCGCCGGACACGAGCCGGGTGAATGGATGAAACCGGATTTCGCCGATCTCATGCCGATCCTGCACAACGAGGGGCACCGCTCCGTGCTGATCGCGCCGGTTCAGTTCCTGGCCGACCACCTCGAGATCCTGTACGACGTGGAGATCGGCGCCCGGGAGCAGGCCGAGGCGGCCGGCCTCACCTTCGCCCGGATCGAGTCGCTCAACACGACGCCCCAGTTCATCGACGCCCTCGCCGCGGTCGTCGCCGACACGCTGGGGGCGCCGGTCGCCTGATCGCGGTGCTGATGACCCACGCTCGCGGCTGAGTTCGCGCAGAGACCCTCAGCCGCCGCGAGGGTGTTTCAGCTCGACACCGATGACGATCAGGTCGTCGACGCCCGTATTTTCGAGCGTGTGCCTGGGCGTGGACGCAGCGAACAGCACCTTCGGCAGGACAAATTCCGGGTTCGTCCGCGTGTCCACCATGGTTGCGCCGTGCTCGTCGCGCCGGATGAAGTGCGACCCGGAGAGCACATACATGACGGTCGGCGCGAGATGGGTATGGAGCGGTGTGACCGTGCCCGCCGCGATGGTCGTCTCGAGGACGCGGACATCGTCGTTCTCGAAGATGACCTTGTGGTTGTCCGGGGCAACGGCCACCCCGTCGAGTTCATCAAGCGTCATGCGTTCAGTCCAGCGTCACGCGTTCGTGCCAGGCGGGAATATCGGCCCGGAAACCCAACGCGCGAACCTTGGGCAGCAGGGCGGCCTGCGCGTCGGGATCGCCGTGGACCAGGAATACCCGGCGCGGCACGCCGGCATCGCCGAGTCGCCGGCCCTGGATGAAATGGCCCAGCCAGGCCAGCAGCTCGGATTCGTCGGCGTGGGCAGAAAAGCCGCTGATCGAACGGATCTGGCAGCGCACGGTCCGGACCTGGCCGTCCACCTTGACCGACGTCGCGCCGGCCTGGAGGTGCGCCCCGAGCGTCCCGACGCCCTGGTAGCCCACGAACAGGATGACCGCGTGCGGATCGTCGATGAGGTTGCGCAGGTGGCCCACGACCCGGCCGCCGGTGAGCATCCCGTTGGAGGCCACGATCATGTACGGCCGCTTCGCGCGGGCAATCGCCTGCGAGTCGCGGACATCGCGCGTGACGATCTGGTTCGGGTAGTCGAGCGGTGACTCGTGGTCCTCCAGCAGCTGCCGAGTGGCTTCGTCGTAGTAGTCGGGGTGGGCGCGGTAGATGTCGGATGCCTTGGAGGCCATCGGCGAATCGAGGTAGAGCGGCAGGAGCGGGATCGATCCGGCCGAGATGAGCCGATCGAGCTCCCAGACGACCTCCTGGGTCCGTCCGATGGCGAACGACGGCACGAGCAGCACGCCATCCTGCTCGGCGACCAGCCGGACCGTCTCGGCCAGGATGCGTGTGGCCTCGTCGCCCGGTTCGTGCTCGCGACCGCCGTAGGTCGACTCGATCAGGACGTAGTCCGCGTTGGTCAGGACGGTCGGATCGCGCAGAATGGGCGTGCCCGTCCGACCGAGATCGCCCGAGAAGACGAGGCGGCGCTCCTCGCCACCCGCGCGGTCGGCCACCCGAAGCGCGATGATCGACGAGCCCAGGATGTGCCCGGCGTCGACGAACGTGGCGTGGATCCCCGGCGCCACCTCGTACTCGACCCCGTAGTCGATCCCGCGGAAGCGCTCCAGGGCCCGGCGTGCGTCGGCTTCGTCGTAGAGCGGCTCGTCGAGATCCACCTCGAGGTGGGCGGGCTGGGCGAGGAGGGCGGCTTCGGGGTTCGCGGCCTGGCGTGGGGGCGTGACCAGATCATCGGCGCCACCGGCCCCCTGGGGGATGTCCAGCACCGAAGCCGGCATGCTCGGCTCCCCCGAGGGCGGGCCGCTCGCGAGGCTCGGCGCGGTCGACAGGCTCGGCGCGGTCGGCTCCACGGACGTGGGCGTGTGCTCGGTCGATCCGTGGGCTGCGACATGGGCACCACTACCGGTGCCGACTCGTGGATGGGGAGCCGACGGATCGGCTGCCCCGCCCCGGCCCGATTCGTCGCCCGCATCCGCCAGCTCGATCGCGGCATCGTACGCGGCCAGGTCGCGTCGATCCTCCTGGATGGCCCGGTCAGGGTGTCGCTGCACCCAACGGGCGCCCCGCTTGGCGAATTCCTGCTGGAGCTTGCCCGAGTCGAGCAACACCAGGCCGGCCAGTTCGACCGTGCCCTTCGTCGCCCAGATCGGCCCGTGAAAGCCCTCCTTGACGACGTGCGGGATGAGCCCGCAGTGGTCGAGGTGCGCGTGGGTGAGCAGGATCGCATCGAGCGCGCCCGGATCGTAGGCCAGCGGGATCCGGTTCCGGATCGACTCGTTGGGGCTGCCCTGGAACATGCCGCAGTCGATGAGCACCCGGGCACGCTCGGTGGTCAGCAGGAACTGCGAGCCGGTGACAGTGGTGGCGGCGCCCAGAAACTGCAGGTCCATCCCGCGCAGTGTGCCACCGCCGGCGCCGCTCCGCTACCATCCCCCGATGCGCCAACGCTTCGATCTCCGGGCCGCTGCCCCACGTCTGCCGGGCCTGCTCGTCGGCGTGGCACTGTTCGGGCTGGGGATCGCGCTCATGGCCCAGGCTGGCCTGGGGCTTGGGCCGTGGGAGGCGTTCCACCAGGGAATCGGCCGCCTGACCGGCCAGCCGATCGGCACGATCAGCATCCTGCTGGGCATCCCGATCCTGGGCCTGTGGTGGCCGCTGGGCGAAGTCCCCGGTATCGGGACGCTGGCCAACGTGGCCATCATCGGCACCACGACGAACCTTGGGCTGCGCTACGTGCCGGCCGCCGTCGGAGCGCCCGCACAGCTGCTCGAGATGGTTGCGGGCGTGGTCCTCATCGGGTTGGCCAGCGGGATGTACCTCGCGGCTGACCTGGGGCCGGGTCCGCGCGACGGGCTGATGACCGGGCTGCACCATCGGTTCGGCTGGTCGATCCGCCGCTCGCGCGCGGTGGTCGAGGTCAGCGTGCTCATCGTCGGCTGGGCGCTGGGCGGCACGATCGGCCTGGGCACGGTGGTCTTCGCGCTCGGCATCGGACCGCTCGTCCAGATGTTCCTGGGGATCTTCGACCGGTCCGGACGGCTTGGCCGCCGCCGGGCGCACACCCTGGAGGCCGACGCCACCGGTGCCGAGTAGGCCGGGCGCGACTATTCCAGCTCGCCGGGTTCACTACTGCCCGTGCGGGTCCGGCGGGCGTGGCGGGTCGGGCGGGCGTGGCGGGTGGAGCCACATCGATCGGCCACGGCGCGAGACCCGTCGTGGGCCGGATCGCCTGCACCCTCCACCGATCCGGTGCCGGCATCACAAGAACCCTTGCCGGACGCTCCCGACGCCGTTGTCGGTGATCCCGACGCCCGGGTCCATCGTGCAAACGAACGCCTGATCACAGGGAGGCATACCCTGCGCCCGTGCGTAGCCAATCCATGGATGATGGCCAATGGAGCCGCAATGGAGCGCCTCCTGCAATGCTCCCGGCGATATGCCGAACCGTGCACGCCGGAGTCGCGCCGGCCGGGCCCGAATGCAGGGTCGAGCGCGCGCCCGATATCTCGCCGCCCGGCTCGGCGTGGCCCTGCGGGAGGCCCGACTCGCCGTCGGTATGACGCAGGCGCAGGTGGCCCTCGCGGCCGGCGTGTCGCAGGGCTGGATCAGCGAGCTCGAGCGCGGCCAGGGCGCCACCGGCTCGATCGAGAGCTGGGCCTCGATCGCCGCCGCCGTCGATGACGAGTTGGCGGCCTTCCTGCAGCATGCAGCCGCCGCGGATCGGCCGTGCGATCATGAGCACCTCCGTCGCCAGCACCTCGTCGTCGAACGTGCGCAGGCCGGGGGGTGGCTAGCCCTTCCAGAGGCTCCGATCGATCTTGATCGCCTTCGTTCTCGCTCGGTCGACGTCCTCCTGACGCGGGCGGTTCGGCGCGAGGCGGTGGTCGTGGAGATCTGGAACTTCATCGCGGACGGCGGCGCGGCCATGCGCGGTCTCGACGCCAAAGTGGCCGCGCTGGAACGTCGTCTGAACGTGGGCCGGGCCGCGGCGGAGTCGTGGCGGGTCGGCGGGCTGTGGGTCGTTCGAGGGACGCGTCGCAATCGAGACACCGTCGCGGAATTCCGAGCCGTCTTCGCGGCGAAGTTTCCGGGCTCCGGTCATGCCTGGCTCAGCGCCATGGACGCCTGCGAACACCCGATGCCCGAAGGTCACGGATTCATCTGGACGGACGTGAAGGGCTCGGTCCTCACCGCAGCTCGGCTGTCGGTCCGGTGAGAAGGGCCGGGGCACGGCAACGCGCCAGTCCGTGACATCGCAAGAACGCGTACGGCCCAGGGAGAAGGGCCGGTTTCGATCGTCAGGGCGACCACCTGGGTGCCTGTATCGCGATCCCCGAGAGCTGAGGCCACACGGCAAAGGTTCCTGTGATCAGCGGTCGATTGCGCCGATCCACTGGAGGGCCTTCTGGGCAACGGTCGGTCGGATCTCTGACGGGCAACGGTTCTTGTGATTCCGATGCGGGCGAGGCCGGGCGGGACGCGGGGCGGGGCGGGCCGGACGCGGGGCAAGGCCGAGCGGGACCCGCCCACGCCACCTGCGTGCGCGCCGCCCAAGCCTATCCGACGCGGATCAGCACCAGGGCGTCGACCGCGACCGCCAGAAAGAGCAGGCTCAGGTAGGTGATCGAGTAGCGGTAGAGCCGGATCGCACCCGCCGTCGATGCCTGCTCGGAGGTACCGACGCGCCACAGTCGGTAGGCCTGCCACAGGAATATGGCCCCCAGGACGGTCGCCGCCGTCAGGTAGATCAGCCCCATCCGGGCCACCGCGAATAGCACGAACGAGATCGCCACCAGCAAGACCGTGTACAGGCCGATCTGGCGGGTCGTCTCGGGGATACCGCGCACGACCGGCAGCATCGGCACGCCGGCGGCCGCGTAGTCCTTCCGGATCCGGAGCGACAGCGCCCAGAAATGCGGTGGGGTCCAGTAGAACACCAGCGCGAACAGGATGATCGCCGGCAGGGTCACGCTGCCCGTCACGGCCGCCCAGCCGATGACCGGCGGCAGCGCCCCGGCCGCGCCGCCGATGACGATGTTCTGAACCGTGGTTCGCTTGAGCATGATCGTGTACACGACGACGTAGAAGGCGATCGCGAGGAGCGTCAGGAAGGCCGCGACCAGGTTGACGAACCAGGCCATGACGACGATCGAGATCACTCCGAGCGCAAGCCCGAACAGGACCGCACGCTCCGGGTCCACCTGGTGCGCAGGCAACGGCCGGCGCCGGGTTCGAACCATCAACTCGTCGATGTCGCGGTCGAGGTAGCAGTTGATCGCGTTCGCGCTGCCGGCCGCGAGCGAGCCGCCGACCATCGTCCAGACCGCCAGCCACGTCCAGTCGCCCAGCCCGATGCCGGGCACCTGGCGGCTGGCCAGGACCATGGCCGGCACGGTCGTGACGAGCAGCAGCTCGATGATCCGGGGCTTGGTCAGCGCGACATACGCCCGGATCGAGGCTCGGACGCTCGCTGGACCGGAGGCGTTGCCACCGACGCCACCGCCGGAGCCACCGAGGCCGACGTTCGAGTCACCGCCAAGCGGACCGCCGAGGCTATCGCGACCGCCGCTGTGACCGGCTGAGCCATTGGACACTCCAACGGGACCCGGAGCCCCGACGAGCGCCACCCGCGCCGAGTAGTACGCCCCCACCGCCAACCCCGCCATGAGTGCCCAGATGAGCGCGCCGAATGCGAGGTGCAACGTCTGGGTCCATGGCGCCAACTGGGTCAGCACCTGCAGTCCGCCGAGGACTGCCTGGAGGACGAAAAGGAGGGCGGTCGTCACAGCGACGATCGCCATGGCACGCTGAAACGGCCGCGCCTCGACCTGGCTGGGCCTCGGCCGTCGGCGCCAGGCCGCCAGGGCAACACCCGCCACGATCAATCCGACCACAACGGCCACCCAGCGATGCAGGACCTGTGCCGAGGTGACCTCGGTCAGCGGCGGCACGAAGGTGCCACCCATCAACGGCCAGTCCGGAAACACGAGCGCCGCGTCCGTCGCGGTCACCTGGGAGCCAAACAACAGCAGCGCGTAGATGGCAGCCGCGGCGAACGCCGCGCCAAGGGTGAACCGCTGGCTTGCCCCTCGGCCGCCGATCCGGGCCGGGAAGAAGGACCGGACGAGGATGAACACGAGCAATCCGAGCAACGCCATCGCGGTCGCCAGGTGGGCGGTGACCGAGGGCCCAGAGTTACCCAGCAGCACCGTCTGCCGCCCGAGATACCCCTGGAAGCCGACCAGTGCCACTGCGCCGACGGATCCCCACAGGAGCGAACGCCGATCGCGATGGTCGACGGCGGCCACGCCCGCCTGGGCCAGGATGAGCAGGCCGAGCAACACGGCCGCGCCGCGGTGGATCCATTCGATCCAGGCATGCGAGTCGCCCAGGGCCGGGATGAGTTGGCCGTGGCAGAACGGCCAGTCCGGGCAACCCAGGCCCGAATCCGTGGCGCGCACGATCACCCCAATCGTCACGAGCAGAAGGGTCAGCCCGACGGTAGCCGCCGCAAGCTTTTGGAATCGTGTCACGGGCGCATTCTAGCCGGGAAGGCTGCGCGAGGACGGAGAGTGGCCGGCCCACGAACGCGCCCCGAGGTAGCGCACGACGACGCCGATGGCCGACGCTGCGAAGGCGCCGATGAGCCGCCCCGGGTAGGATGTCGGCATGCGTCTGTCCGGATCCTCCAGCGCCGTTCGAGCCCTCACGCTCAGCCTCGCCCTTGGCCTGGTGGGGGCAGCCTGCGGCAGTCAGGTCGGCCCGGGCGGCGGATCGCCATCCGGCCCGGCAGCGTCCGGCCAGGTGCCGTCTGGCCCGGCGCCTTCGAGCCTGCCGCCGGCCTCCCCGATCAAGGTCGGCTCGGCGCCATTCATTCCACAGATCGTCTCGTCCGAGACGGTGGTCGGCCGGGATCGCTTTCTCCTTGGCATCCTGGATCCGAGCGGCACCAAGCCAATCGGCGGCCCGGACTCCGTCGTGACGGTGGGGTTCAGCCTGAACACCGGGCCCGCAGCCACCATTCCCTTCGCGCCGGCGCGCTTCGTGCTGGCCATACCAGGCGAAATTGGGCGAGGCATCTTCGTCGTCAACGTCACGTTTCCGACGGCCGGCGACTGGACGGCCAACGTGACGTCGAGCGGCCCAGACATCCCCACCGGAACCGTCCAGGTCTCGTTCCAGGTGGCTGGCAAAGGTTCAGCCGTGCCGGTCGGCGGACTGGCGCCGATGACCAGGACGCCAACGCTGCCCGACGTGGGCGGCAACCTGGCCGAGCTGTCGACCGATGCCCACCCGGACCTGAACTTCTACACAACGTCCGTCGACGAGGCACTGCGCCAACACCGGCCCTTCGTGCTCGTCTTCGCCACCCCGGCCTTCTGCACGAGCCGCCAGTGCGGCCCGACGCTGGACGGCGTCAAGGCACTGGCCAAGTTCGAGCCCGCGGTCGTCTTCATCAACGTCGAGCCGTACCAGCTGTCCTTCAAGGCTGGCCGACTGCAGCCGGTTCTCGACGCAAACGGCCAGCTCCAGGCGACGGACGTGACCCGGGCCTGGGGGATCCTGTCGGAGCCATGGGTCTTCGTGGTGGACCGCGCCGGGATCGTGCGGGGCTCGTTCGAAGCCGTCTTCTCGCCTGACGAACTCAAGGCGTCAGTCGACGCGGTGAAGTGACGGCGAAACCCACCGCCCGACGACGCTAGCCGGCGTCCTCGATCCGGTACACGACGAGTTGGCCGCCTTGGACCCGAAAGTAGACGAGGATCGGAGAGGCCGCCGCGAAGTGTTCAGCCAGATGGCCCGGCGGAAACTCAGCGCCGTTCTCCAGGATGCCGATGACAAAGGTGAGAACCTGGCCGTCTGACGTCCGCAGAGTGAAGCCGCGCACCTGGTCGAGGCCGGCCGAGTCGATCGAGGCGATGATCCCCGCCGCAGGCGAATCCGGAACCACGGACGCCGAGTCGGCAGGAATGGCGGACGAGGGCGTCGAGGCCGAGGCGCCGAGCCCCGACGACGGAGCTGCCGGCGCGGAACGGTCGGGGCTACCCGCGGCGCCCGCACAGGCAGCCAGCACGAGGGCAAGGCTCAGCGTGAGGACCAGGTTCCGAGCCAGGCTCGGCAGCGGCGTGACGGCTCCGACCGCTCCGGCGGCTCCGACGGCTCTCGTCACGGCTCGCGTCACGGCGACAACCCCTGGCTCGCCGGTGTTCATCCCGCCGCCTCCACGACATCCGCCTGAGACCCGCCCAGCGCGCCGCCGCTGCCGGGTGCCTGAACCGGCTCGCCCAGCGCGCAGCGCGGGCACGTCGCCGGCCCCGGCTCGAACGTGGACAGCTCCAGGACCCACAGCGCGCGGAGCGGGTAGACCCGGCCCGATGCCGGCGAGGTGAGCGTGGCCATGCCACCCGAGCGGTCGACGAGCACGTGGCATTCGACGATGTCGCCACCGGCCGCCTCGACCGCCGGGATCATCGCCAGGAGCGAGCCGCCGGTCGTCAGGATGTCATCGACCAGGATGACTCGCTCACCCTGCGCGATGGAGAAGCCACGCCGGAACTCCCGGTGGGTCGTGCCGTTGGCCGCCCGCACCTCTTCGGCGAAGATGGCCCGGGTTCCGAGCTGGCGCCCCGTCTCGAACGCGAGGATCACCCCGCCGGTCGTGGGACCCGCGACGAGGTCAACGGTTGCGCCACCGCTCCGTCCACCATGGCGGGCCGCCCAGAAGCCGCACAGTTCGCTCGTGGCCGCCGTGTCCTGGAGCACCTGGAACTTCTCCAGATAGGCCTCGGAGTGGCGGCCGCTCTTGAGCAGAAAGTGCCCGTCGCGCAAGGCACCGGAGCGACGGAAGAGTTCTTCCGTGCGGCGGGCAATGGCCGCCTCGGTTGCGGCCCGGATCGCGGTGCGCGTCGTCGTCATGGCAGTGCCCAGTGTAGCGGCGCGGCGGATCTGACCGGCCAGACTATGGTCGATACTCCACGCCCTTGACCGAGGGAGCGGCCGGTCGCGCCGGCAGCGCCGTACCGATGAGGTGTGCGTAGCTGGCCAGTCCGCGCCGCCGGCACTCGGCCTCGAGCTCGTCGATGAGCCGGACCGGCAGTTCCGGGTCGGCGAACAGGGCGGTGCCCACCTGGACCGCCACGGCGCCCGCGGCCAGGAAGTCAAGCACGTCGCCGAGCCCCGCGATGCCGCCGATCGCGATGATCGGGATATCGACGACCTGGGCCACCTCGTACACGATCCGCAGCGCGACCGGCCGGATCGCCGGACCGGACAAGCCGCCATAGATATTGCCCAGGAGTGGTCGGCTGCGGTCTGCTCGAAGCGCGATGCCCGACAAGGTGTTCACGGCGCTGATCGCGTCGGCACCGGCGTCGGCGATGGCCCGCGCGATCGGCCGGATGTCGGCGACATTGGGCGATAGCTTCACGAGGAGGGGCAGCTCGGTCACTCGGCGCACGGCCGCAGTCACGGCGCCAGCCGCCTCCGCGTCAATGGCGAACTGGAGACCACCCTTGCCGACGTTGGGACAGCTGATGTTGAGTTCGATCCCGGCCACTCCGGGCACGCCGTTGAGGCGGCGAACCACCTCTACGTAGTCCGCCACCGACTCGCCCGCCACGTTGACGATGACCGGCACGCCCCAGCCCTGCCAGATCGGCGCGTAGCGCGCGATGACCCCGTCGACGCCCGGGTTCTGGAGCCCGATCGAATTGAGCATGCCCGCCGGCGTCTCGGTCACCCGGGGGGTCGGGTTGCCGATCCGCGGCCGCAGCGTGGTTCCCTTGGAGCAGATCGCCCCGAGCCGCTCGACGTCGACCACCTCGCCGTACTCCACCCCGTAGCCGAACGTGCCGGACGCAACCAGGATCGGGTTGGCCAGGCGCAGCCCGCGCGGCAGCTCGAGCGTGAGGTCCACGGACGTCGTCTGGAGGAAAGTGGTCGGCGGCATCAAGGACGGGCTGAACGTGACCGCCACCCGTGACCCGGCGCCGCCCGGCCGTGCACCGACGCCGGCCGTCCGAGCGGCGCTCGGCCGACGGCCCGCTGGCTCCCTGCCCGCCGCGTCGGAACGGTCCGTCATCACTACCCGTCGTCGCGCCTTCACCAGCCAGCCTCCCAGTCAAGCTCCTCGGCCGCGAAGACCGGACCCTCGCGACAGACCCGCTGCGGCTGGCCAGTCACGCCCATCACCACGCAGCCAAGGCAGGCACCGACTGCACATCCCATGCGCTGCTCCATCGAGACCTGCAGGAAGGCCTTGCGCCGAGCGCCCGGCGTGCCCGGCGGGTCCTGGCGGCCGGCACCGCGCTTGCGTCCGAGCACGGCGACACCCAGCCGCTCCCGGCGCCCGGCAGCCAGTTTGGCCAGCGCGGCGAGCATCGGGGCGGGCCCGCAGGCGAACGCCTGGTCCGCCCAGGCCTCGTAGGCCGGCATGAGTTCGGTGACCCGGCCGCGGTGCCCGAGGGAACCATCCTCGGTCGCCACCAGGTACTCCACCTCGTCGGGCAGCAGGTTGGACGGGTAGACATCCGCCGCTGTCGCCGCCCCGAACAAAAGGACGACCTGGCGGCCAGCCCGGATCGCCTCGTCGGCGAGCATCCGGACCCCGGCGATCCCGAGCCCGCCGGCGATGAGCAGGAGGTGGTGGCTGCGCGGGTTGACCTCGAACGGTCGGCCCAGCGGGCCGAGCATGTCCACCGTGTCGCCCGGGCGGAGTCGGGTGAACCAGTCAGTGCCCTTGCCGATGGTCCGGAAGTGGATGGTCACGATTCCGGTCGCCGGGTCCACCGTGTTGAACGAGAACGGCCGACGGAGGATCAGCCCGGAATCATCGCCCGGTCGAACGTGGACGAACTGGCCTGCCCGCGAGCCGGTCGCCAGCGACGGTGCGTGGTACGCCTGCAGCCACTGCCGCGGCAGGATCTCCCGACTGTCGACGAGTTCCGCCGCCGCCAGCCGCATGATCACGCCCGGCCGAGGTCCCCGGTCCCGCTCGACGGTGCACTGGCATCCGGGCCGTTGGCGTCCTCGCGATCCTCGTGATCCTCGTGATCCTCGTCGGCGTCGGCGTCGGCGTCGGCGTCGGCGCCGCCGAACTCCGGGGCGACCGACGGGAACGCCTCGGCCAGCGCGTCGGCCAGATCCCCGAAGACATCCGTCGGATCGTAGAACTCGACAATCTGTTCAGCGCTGGTCAGCTTGCGCCACGTCCCATCGCCATCCTCTGGCAGGACCTCTGCCCGGAAGCCATGACCGGCCTGCAGGGTGAGCCGCTCATCGTCGTCGTCGACCACGATGATGTCGCCCAGCTTGGCTGTCAGTCTGGCCGCCACCTCCGCGAAGTCGTCGAGCAGCCCCGCTTCCGACCGCTGGCTGCGCTCCTGGAACGAGAGCGCCAGGTCGTACAGGCGCTGGGCGGCGGTTTCCTCGTCGTGCGGTTCGGTGGCAGTTGCCTCGCCGATTGCGCCGGCGGCCCATTCGTCCGCCGCAGCCGCGTAGGCGTCGGCCATGCCGATCGATTCGGCTGACGGAACCCCGGCGGTCTCCAGCAGGTCCTCGGCCGCCGTCGGCTCGGGTGCCAGACCAGCCGCCTCGCGGGCGGCGTCGGCGAAGGCAGCATAGATGTCGGCGGGGTTGTACAGCTCCACGAGCTCGCTGGCCGACTCGATGACCTCCGTTTCACTGACCCACTCGCCGGTCTCCTCGTCGAGGTAGCGGCTACGGCTGCGGAAGGTCAGGTCCGGCGCGATCGACAGATAGTCCGGCTCGTCGTCGATCAAGGTCAGGCCGCCCATCTCGGCGATCCGCTCGGCGTTGGCCGACAGGAAGCGCTTGAGCTGGGCCGTCGCCTCGACGAGAAAGTCAGTCCGCTCCAGGGCGGCGTCGGCGGCGAGGGCTCCGAGAAACTCGTTGGGGCTGGCGTCCATCGATCTGCCTCCTACGGGTGGTATTCGAGGTCGGTGCCCATCCGCTCGCGGAGGAACATCGAATGGTGGCGGTCGAAGAGCCATTCGCCGGCCCGGTGGCCGAGCGCCCGGGCGCCCTCATCGGCTTCGAGCTTGTCGAGCGTGGCGTAGTCGGGCAGGTCCAGCAGGATCACGTTGTCGAAATCCCAGCCATGGGCCACGTTGTACCAGCCGATGAACCGGATCCCGAACCTCTCCTCGTACTCCTTGATTTGCCTGGGAAAGATCGTGCGCATGAAGAACTTGAAGAAGGGGTCGCGGCCACGGCGCACGGAGAAGTAGGTCGCGAGCACAGGCACGAGCGGACGTTCCTCCTCCAGCGACGGCAGGTCGGGCGGCTATTGTCGCACGCTTGCGCCCGGGGTCGGATCGGTGGCCGACCCGGGTCCGGCGTCGGGCGCGGTGGCCTCGTTCGTGGCCGCGGGCTCAGCCTCCTCGTTCGTCGCCGCGGGGCCGGCATTCGCGTCCGGCGCCCCGGGCCCGGCGTCCTCGAGCTGACCGACCGTCGGGCTTCGCGGCGCAAGCGGCTCGCGGCGACCACGTCGGTCGGCGGCGACCAGCCGCAACAGGAAGATGACGGTCTGGCCGCTCACGAGCAGGATCCCGATCGTCGCGAACAGCAGGATCGCCGTCACGATATCCGGCACGCGGCCCACGCTCAGCGGGGTCAGTACGATGAGGATGACGAGGGCCACGAGTTGGAACCGGAAGCAGCCCAGACCCGGGCCGCGGGCCGGCTCGAGCGGCTCACCCTTGTACAGGACCGGACCGGGATTGACGGCACCGGGGGTGCGCTGGCGCGGCGTGTGGCTGGCGGTGGGATCGCTCACGAGGAACAACGATACGGGACGCGGGCCAACCACGTCCGCGGCCGGTCCCGAACGGCACGCCGGGCCCTTGGTACCATCCGACGATGCCCGACCGCACCGACACGCACCGCCCGGCGCTGAGCAACGCCGACCCGCGTCCTTCGGCCGCCGTGCGATTTGCCTGGCACCCGGAGCCGGCGCTGTTGGGGATCGACGACGCAACCGCCTCGCGGCCGGCCCTGGAGCAGCTCGGCCGGGAGACCTGGTCAACGGCTCTCGACTACCTGTTCGATGAAGCGCTGCGTCGGGCGATGGGCGAGCCAACCGGCTACGCGGACCTGCGCCAGACCTTCTTCGGCGGGCCGGCCGACGCGGACGGCGCCGACCACCCGCTGGCCCCTTTGACGGTCGACGGCGCACCTGTCGGCCCGGCCTCGGCCCCAAGGCAGCCGACGACCTCAACGGCCCTGCTCGACGAATTCCGTGCCCGCCTCGCGCCGCACCAGCTCAACGGCTGGCACCCGCGCTCGCTCAGCTACTTCACTCCGCCACCGCTCGTCCTCTCGATCGTCGGTGAGCTGCTCGCCCAGTTCACCAACCAGGGCATCGACGTCTGGCATGCCGGCCCGTCCGGCGCCTTCGTCGAGGAAGAGGTGGGGCGCTGGCTGGCCGACCTCGTCGGCTACGGGCCGGAGAGCTTCGCGGTGCTCACCTCCGGCGGGGTCATGGCCAACTTCATGGCGATGACCGTGGCCCGGGATCTGCACCTGCGGCATCTGCTCGGGCTTGACCATTCACCGCGCGGCAGCGAGCTGGAAGGTGTCCGCCTGTACACCTCGGACCAGACCCATTTCTCGATCAGCCGGGCGGTCGACGAGCTCGGCTTTCCGGCGGACACCGTCCACCTGGTCCCGTCCGACGAGCGGTTTCGCCTGCACGCCGCGCCAGTGGCGGCGGCCATCGCCGCAGATCGGGCGGCTGGCCTCACCCCGTGGGCCATCGCGGCCGTGGCCGGCTCCACCAATACCGGCTCGGTCGACCGCACCGGGGAACTCGCGGATCTAGCCGAACGCGAGGGCCTCTGGCTCCATGTCGACGCGGCCTATGGCGGGGCGGCCCGCCTGTCGCGCCGCGACGCCTCGCGCGTGCCGGACCTGGATCGCGCGGACAGCGTGACGATCGACCCGCACAAGTGGTTCTACCAGGCGTACGACATCGGGGCGCTTGTGGTCCGACGCGGCAGCGATCTGCTGGACACCTTCCAGCGCAGTCCCGAGTACTACCGCGGCGGCGAGGCAGCGGCGAGCACCGACCAAGGCGACCAAGCCGAGAGCGCCACCCCCGGCGCCGACCCTGACCACCATGACCAGCAGCTCAACTACTACCAGCGCTCGATGGAGGGGACCCGACGCTGGCGCGCACTCAAGCTGTGGATGAGCTGGAAGCACCTCGGCACGGACGGATTCGGACGACTCGTCGAGGCCAACAATGATCTCGCCGCGTACCTTGCCCGGCAGGTCGCCGAGTCGGACGACTTCGAGGCGCTGCCCGCCGAACCAGAGCTGTCGGTGGTCTGCTTCCGGCACCTGCCGGGCGGCCGAACGACTGCAGTCCGCCTGGATCCGGCCGCCCTCGACAGACACCAGGACGCACTCCAGGCCGCGCTCGAAGCCTCAGGCGACGGCTGGCTGTCGACCACCCGCCTACGCGGCGCCACCTGGCTCCGGGCCGGCATCGTCAACTACCTCACGGTGGAGGCCGACATCGATCGGATCCTGGAGGACCTCCGGCGGCTCGCTGGCGCGTTCCCGCGGTGACAGGGCACCACCTCGCCCAGCTCAACATCGCCCGTGCCCGCGACGAACTCGATAGCCCTGTCATGGCCCAGTTTGTGGCCAACCTCGACCGGATCAATGGGCTGGGCGAGGCCAGTCCCGGGTTCGTCTGGCGCCTCCAGGACGAGTCCGGCAACGCCACGGCCGTGCGCGCCTTCGAGGACCCTCGGATCATCGCCAACCTCACGGTGTGGACCTCGGTCGAGGCGTTGACGGCCTACGCCTACCGCTCCGATCACGTCGCGATCCTGCGCCGCCGGCGCGAATGGTTCGTGCCACTCGATGGACCAAGCCTCGTCCTGTGGTGGATCCCGGGTGGCCAGCGGCCGACGCTCGCCGAGGCGAAAGACCGTCTGGCCACGCTCGCCGCCCTCGGCCCAACGCCTGAGGCGTTCACCTTGAAGCGGCCGTTCACCAGCCGGGACGACCGCTAGACTTCTTCGGGTTCGTGTTCGAGCCACGAACCCGCGCCCCGGCAGACTGAGACCAGGCTCAGCCCCGGCTCAACCCCGTGGCGAACCCGTGGGCGGCTGGATCTCCGTGGGCGGCTGGGGCTCCGGGGCCGGGTGCGGATCGATCGCCAGGCCTTCGACCACCTCGACGCCCGGCAGGCGCAGCAGGATGGCCGGTGGCGCCAGCACCTTCCACGACCGGCTGCCACCGCCCAGCACGATCCGAGGCCGGTCCATGACCCGAGCGTCGATCCAGATCGGCAGCCCGGACGGCAGTCCGAAGACCGTCACCCCGCCGATCGCCATGCCGGTCAGCGCGCGGGCCTGGTCGGCGCTCGCAAACGACGCCTTGCGCGTCCCGAGGCGGTCCCGGACGGTGCGGTTGACGTCGAGCCGGGTCGGGGCGAGGACCACGCAGGCGGCATAGCGCGGCGGGACTGCCTTGCCGACCACGACGAT
>JANMQO010000066.1:0-6389 GCA_031370565.1 Chloroflexota bacterium | reverse complement strand
CATTCATCGGCGCGCTGGCGGTGTTCCTGGGTGAAGGTCGTGTGCTGGCGGAGGCGGTGCGCCGCGCAAGCGCGGCCGCGGCGCTGTCGGTCACGCGGATCGGAACGCAGGTCTCGTTTCCGCGACGCGCGGAGGTCGATGAGTTTCTCGAGAGGCGCGAAACCACGACCAGAGGCGCTTGACGGACCGGATATGATGCCCAAGTGAAATCGATATTGGATATCGATTTCACTTGTGGGCGGTGAGGAGAGTGGCGGGTGTCGCGGGTCACCTTGAAGCATCTCTCGAGGTCGTTCGGACCCTTCGTGGCGGTGAGGGATCTCTCGCTCGAGATCCCTGATGGAACGCTGCTCTGTCTGGTCGGGCCGTCGGGCAGCGGCAAGACGACGACCCTGCGTCTCATGGCCGGGCTGGAGCGGCCCGACAGCGGCGAGATCTGGCTGGACGACGACGAGATCTCCGGCCTGGAGCCCAGGGAACGCCACGTGGGTGTCATGTTCCAGGGCTATGCGCTGTACCCGCAGATGTCGGTTCGCGACAACATCGCCTACCCGCTCAAGGTACGGGGCACGGCGCGCGTCGAGCGCGAGGCGCGGGTGGCAGAGGTCGCGCGACTCCTCGAGATTGACGGGCTGCTCAACCGGGCGGTGCAGCAGATTTCCGGAGGCCAGCAACAGCGGGTCGCGCTGGCCCGCGCGATCGTGCAGCGGCCCCGCCTCTTTCTGCTCGACGAACCGATCTCCAATCTCGACGCTGTGCTGCGCAGCACGATGCGCGCCGAGATCCGCCGCCTCCAGAAGATGTTGGGGGCGACGACGATCGTGGTCAGCCACGACCAGCTTGACGCACTGGCGATGGCCGACCTCATCGCGATCATGAAGGACGGCGTCATCCAGCAGCTTGGCACCCCCGACGAGGTGTACGAGCGCCCCAGCAACACGTTCGTGGCGCGGTTCATCGGCGAGCCGCAGATGAACCTCTTGCCGGCGACGCTGGAACACAGCAACGGAGGCCTGGGCGTCCGGGTCCTCGGTCACTGGCTGCCCGTGACGGATGCCGCACGCCAACTGCTGGAGGCGGCGCCGACCCGCGACGTGGTGACCGGGGTTCGGCCCCGCGCGATCCGGATCCAGCATGACGCCGCAGACGGGCGCATTCCGGCTGCCGTGTACCTCGTCGCGCCGGAGGGCTCGCGCGTCATCTACCAGTTCCTGATCGGTGGAGATCGGCTGACTGTCGAGGCCGAGCCGGAGCTCCGCCTGAGTGAGGGGGAGGAGGTGTACCTGAACCTGAGGCCGGAGACGCTCCATTTCTTCGCGCCGGGTCCGGATGGCGGAACCCGCATAGCCTGATCATGTCCCGAGGAGGACACGACAATGCAAGTTGGTCCGATCAGTCGACGTCGGTTCCTTGCCACGGGTGCCAAGGCCGGCGCCGTCGTGGCGATGGGCGGCGCCTTCGCCGGCCTCGTCGAGGCCTGTTCGCCTACACCCAATGCGTCGAGCGCCGGCGGCACCGCAGCGGGCACGGTCGCCGTCGAGATCGACGAGGGCCAGAACGCCAACCCGTTCATCTGGTTCAACCCCGATATGAAGGCGAAGTTCGGGGCGACCGCCGACATCCTCGGCCTGCCGTTCGTGGGCCAATACGAGAAAATCGTGGCCGAGATGCTGACGCGCAGCAGCGTCTACGACGTCCTCGCCTTCCCGCCACAGATGCTCGGCGACTTCGTCAGCAACGGCTTCCTGGCGCCGCTGTCAGGGCTGGGCAACGAGGCAGATTTCAACCTGAGCGACGTACTTCCGGCCTACCGCGACCCCAACCTGCGCAGGAACGGCAAGCTCTATGCCGCCCCCTTTGACGGCGACATCCTGCAGATCGCCTACCGCACGGACATCTTCAGCGCCGCCGGCATCTCCCAGCCGCCCCAGACGTGGGATGAGTTCCTGAACATCGCGAAGGAACTGCACAAGCCACCGACGCAGTATGGCAACGCCTTCTACGCCCAGCGCGGCTTCTGCTACGCCTGGTTCATGAACATCTTCGCCGGCCTCGGCGGCCAGTGGTTCAGCACGGACATGAAGCCGGCCATCAACACGGATCAGGGCGTCCAGGCACTGCAGATGCTGGTCAACCTGAAGCAGTACGCACCGCCGAACATCCTGCAGGTCGGCTACCCGGAGCTCAACGCGGCGTACATGAACGGCTCGACGGCGATGGTCGTGCAGTGGGACGACCTGGCGCTCAAGGCCGAGGACCCCAGCCAGAGCAAGGTCGTGGGCAAGAACGCCTACGCGCCGTGTCCCGTGCGCAGCTACATGCCGTACTCACGGATCCTGGCCGTCTCCGCGTTCTCCAAGAACCAGCAGAATGCCTACAAGGTCGTCCAGTACATGAGCAGCGCAGAGGTCAGCATCAAGGACGTCTACGATCCGAAGTGCGGCGAGGACCCCTTCCGCGAGTCGCACCTCGACCCAGCCAAGGTCAAGGACCACCTGGGCAACCCGTCCATGCCGGCGGCGCAGGCACAGAGCTACGTCTCCGCGATCAAGGCCTGCCTCACCAACGGGTATCCCGAGTTGTCGATCCCCGGTGCTCCGCGCTACCTCGATATCCTCGACCTGTTCGTGAGCGAGGCGCTGGCCGGGAGTCTCACCCCGTCCCAGGCCCTCACCCAGGCGACCAACGAGTGGAACAGCATCACCACGTCGCTAGGCCAGGACAACCAGGTCAAGGCGTACGCCGACTGGGTGAGCTCGTTCCACGCCGCCGGCGTCAGCTACTGAGCGCGCCACGTGCCTGACCAGAGCTCGGGGAAACGCGCGGGACGCCGATGACGTCGACCAGACGTCGACCATCTCGCTGGTCAGGAGGGCGCGGGTTCGCCCTCCTGACCGTTGCCCCGGCGACCATCGTCCTGGTCGTCCTCAGCGTCTTCCCGCTGCTCAATTCCCTGCGTCTGTCGTTCACCGACCAGCAGATGCTGTCGCTCGTGCCACCCCGCTTCGTGGGGCTGGCCAACTACGCCAAGTTGCTCCAGGACAACCTGTTCTGGAGCAGCCTCGGGGTCACGGCCGCCTTCGCCCTGTCGGTGCTGACGATCCAGCTCGGGGTCGGCCTGGCGCTCGCGCTTGCGCTCCACCGGTTGCCGCGGTACCGGCAATTCCTCGCCACGCTGCTGCTGATCCCGAGCATCATCTCGTCATCGGTGGCGTCGTTCCAGTGGCGCTCGCTGTTCGACTACAGCTCCGGACCACTGAACTACTTTCTGGGCATCCTGCACCTGCCGCTGCTGAGCTGGACCGCCGATCCCCGGCTCGCCCTGCCGTCGCTGCTGCTCGTCGACTTCTGGCAATGGACCCCGTTCGTCACGTTGCTGCTGCTGGCCGGACTGCACGCCCTGCCGTCGCCCGTCTTCGAAGCGGCCCGGGTCGACGGATCCAGCAGCTGGCAGATCCTCCGCTATCAGACCCTGCCGCTGCTGCGGCGTGTCATCGCGATCACGGTGATCCTGCGTCTGATCGGGGCGTTCAAGGTCTTCGACATCATCTACACGCTGACCGCCGGCGGCCCCGGTTCGGCGACCGAGAGCTTCGCGTTCTACAACTACGTGCAGGGATTCCGCTACTTCAGCGTCGGCTACAGCGCTGCCATGTCGTACGTCAGCGTGATCCTGGTGATCGTGCTGGCCCGCATCATCCTGCGCTACATGGAACGTCCAGTCGGACGGCCGAGTGCGTCGCTGACGCCCCCGCAGGCTGCGCCATGACCAGCGTGGCACGACCGGACCATACCCCAGCCGGTCGCGCGCTGCCGGCGCCCGTGATGCACGGACGCCGAGGTCTGTGGGCGTCGGTCGTCGGCGTGGCGATCGGCCTCGTCTTCTTCCTGTTCCCGGTCTACTGGATGCTCCTCACCTCGGTCAAGCCGCCGAGCGAGTGGCTGACGAACCCGCCGGTCTTCATCCCCGACCACCTCTACCTGCAGAACTACACCGACGCGCTGTTCAACTGGGGCGGCCTCAAGGGGCTCATCGACAGCGGGATCGTCGCGCTGAGCGCGACCGCGATCGGGATGGTCCTGGGGACACTGGCCGCCTACAGCCTGGCCCGCTTCCGGATCGGTGGGACGAACCTCTCGTTCTTCATCCTCAGCCTGCTGTTCATGCCACCGGTCGCGATCGGGATCCCGATGTTCGTGTTCTGGTCGGCGCTCGGGCTGGTAGATACGTACCCCGCCCTGATCGTGCAGTACCTCACCTTCACGATCCCCTTCATCACGTGGGTCATGAAGGGGTTCTTCGAGGATCTGCCGGTCGACCTGGAGGAGTCGGCGCTCGTGAACGGCGCCAGCCGCCTGCGGGCCTTCCTGGATGTGGTGCTGCCGAACGTGCGGCCGGCGCTGGTGGCCACGGCCCTCCTTGCGTTCATCTTCAATTGGAACGAGTTCAGCATTGCGCTGCTCCTGTCGCGCAGCCGGGTCACGACCCTGCCCTTCATCCTGCCCACGATGATGGAGTCGCACTACGTTCTCTGGGGCGATATCGCGGCCATGGCCGCCGTCGGCGCGCTGCCCGTGGTGATCATCGCCTTCCTCATGCAGCGCTACCTGGTCCGTGGCCTCTCGTTCGGTGCCATCCGGAGCGAGTAGCCGGTACATCGGCCGGTAGCCGCCCATCCCCTCCCGCCACGGCGATCTCCGCTTGCGCGCCTAACGCTGTTCGGTTAACCTAACGCCGTTAGGCATGACAACCGCGATGAGAGCCGAGATTCGGGACCGACGTCGTCGCCAGATCCTTGACGCTGCATGGGCGATTGCCCGCGAATCGGGCATCGCGACGGTGGGGCTTCGTGAGGTGGCACGACGCGCCGATATGCGCGCACCAAGTCTGTACGAATACTTCGACAGCAAGCACGCGATCTACGACGCGATGTTCGCGGAGGGGTACGACGAGTTCTTGCGGCTTGCGCCGGCCAGCGACGATGCCCGGCCGCCCCGTCGCGTCGCGGTCGCCTGGCTGGGCCGTTTCTTCACCTTCTGCCGGGCTGACGTGGCGAGGTACCAGCTGCTCTTCCAGCCAGCCGTGCCCGGGTTTCATCCCTCGGACGAGTCGATGCTGAAGGCGCAGCGAGCGCTGGCGATGCTCGACGAATTCTTCGGCCGGGCCGGCACAACCCGCCCCGGTGCTGCCGAGATCTGGACCGCGCTGGTCACCGGGATGGTCAACCAGCAGGTGGCCAACGATCCCGCCGGACACCGCTGGGAACGCCTGGCGGAAGAGGCGGTGGAGATGTTCTTCCACCATTTCGCAGCGGAGGCAGGACCGCAATGACAGCGCAGACGATACGTGTCAATTCGAGCGGAAGGATCGCCGGTGACGAGGTGTGGGCGTCGGCCGCTACCGAGTATCGGCGCATGCTGGAGCTCCTGCGGACGCTGGGGGACAGCGATTGGACGCGTCCCACCGACTGCACGGCGTGGGACGTGCGCGCCATGCTCGGGCACCTGGTCGGGGCCGCGGAAGGCTTCGCCAACCCCGCGGAGATGGTCCACCAGTACTGGCTCGGGACGAAGCTCCTGAAGCGCGGTGAGGCGGATGGCCACCTGCCGGTCGATGGATCCAACGCGGTCCAGGTCCGGGAACGAGCCGACAACAGCACCGCCGAGCTGATCGCGACGTATGAACGCGTGCTGCCGAACGTGCTCCGCTGGCGACGCCGCCTGCGCTGGATCCCGGGGTCGATGCAGGACGACGGTGGCCGCTTCCGCTTCCGGGAGCTGTTCGAAGTGATCCTTACCCGCGACACGTGGATCCATCGAGTGGACATCACTCGGGCAACCGGGCGCGAGATGGTGCTCACGCCCGAGCACGACGGCCGCATCGTCGAGGACTGCGTCCTGGACTGGGCAACGAAGCACGGCCGCCCCTTCAGCCTGGTGCTGAGCGGGCCGGCCGGGGGCCGGTTCGAAGGCGGCACGGCAGAGCCCCACATCGAAACCGACGCGATCGAGTTCATCCGCGCCCTGAGTGGCCGAGGCGGGTCGGACGAGATCCTCGGGACACGCGTCGTGTTCTGACGGTTGCGGGGTCAGCCCGGCAGTCGCATGGCGCCGGCGGCGCAAGCGCGGTGAGCTGGGCCTTGGGCGCCTGGCCCGTTCTGTGACGGTGCTCTCGTCTGTATGCTGTCCTCGTGGCGACGCCCCAGACTGGTATCTTCGCGCTCGGCACGCTGTCGCACGCGTACCTTGAGTTCGATGCGCTGCCAGGCGCTGACGCAGGCGAGTTGGTCCAGCGCGTCGCGAGCCTCCGAGAGGCACGCACGACGATCGGTGGCGTCAACCTCGTGGCCGGATTTCGCCCCGAGCTCTGGGCGTCGGTCGCACCCGGC
>JANMQO010000045.1:0-2258 GCA_031370565.1 Chloroflexota bacterium | reverse complement strand
GACAACGCCCAGCTCGGCCGGGTCTACGGTCATGCCTGGGCCCTGACCGGCGAGCGCCGCTACCGGGACGTCGCCATCGACACGCTCGACTATATGGCGCGCGAACTGCGCATCGCCGAGGGCGCGTTCGCGACCAGCCAGGACGCGGATACGGACGGGGTGGAGGGCGCGACGTTCGTCTGGACTGCGGACGAGATCCGGGCCAACCTGCCACCCACCGAAGCTGCTCTGCTCATGGCCGCCTACGACGTGACCGACGCCGGCAATTGGGAGAACCGCGCGATCCTGCGCCGGGTGCGCACCGACGCAGCGCTGACTACGACGTCCGGCCTGGCCGCGGACGCCGTCGCCAGCATGCTGGTCGAGGCTCGAGCCAAGCTCCTCGCGCTGCGCGGCCGTCGCCCCCAGCCGGCCCGCGACGACAAGGCGCTGGCCGGCTGGAACGGCCTCGCGATCGCGGCCTTCGCAGACATGGTGGAGGCGCTCGAGGCGACGGGCGACAGCCACAATGCCGAACTGGCGGTCGGCTATCGCGTCACGGCAATACGCGCCGCCGAGACGATCCTGACCCGCCTCGGGACGCCCGACGGCCGTCTCCGTCGTAGTTGGAAGGATGGCCGAGCCAGCGCCAACGGCGTGCTTGAGGACTACGCCTGTCTCGCCGAGGGTCTGCTGGCGCTCTACCAGGCGACGTTCGAAGAGCGCTGGATCGTGGCGGCTCGGCTACTCGCCGACACGATCCTGGAGCGCTTCGCCGACTCGACCGGCGGCTGGTTCGACACGAGCGACGACCATGAGACGCTGATCAGCCGACCACGCGACCTTCAGGACAACGCCGTGCCATCCGGGAACGCGATGGCGGCCACCGTCCTGCTGCGACTGGCCGCACTCACCGGCGAGGGTCGCTATCGGGAGGCCGCGGAGCGTGCACTGGCGCTCGTGGCTGGCGTGGTGGGGCGCTATCCGGGTGGCTTCGGCCAGTGGCTGACAGCGCTCGACTTCGCCCTGGCCGATGTCGTCGAGCTGGCCATCGTGGGCGATCCTGCGGATCCGGCCACGCTTCGATTGAGTGCCCCGGCTCGGGTCGGTTTTCGGCCGCATCTGGTCCTGGCCATCTCGGCCGAGCCTGCAGATAGCACGATTGAGCTGTTGCATGGTCGTGCCCAGCTGGACGGCCGTCCGACGGCCTTCGTCTGTCGCGGCTTCGCCTGCCGCCAACCGGTCCAGGAACCGGAAGCGTTGGCCGCGCTGCTGACCGCACCCTGATCGGCATGCCAAGGCCATGACCGACCCACCCCAGCGCAGCAGATCGGGGCCGGTACGAGGCGTCGGCCTGGCCGCCACAGCACACGCGGCAGCCACGGTGGTGCTCGTGCGACCCGGTCCGGACGGCCTGGAGGTCCTGCTCACACGTCGACCGGCGACGATGTCGTTCGCCCCGGGCTTGCACGTCTTCCCGGGTGGCCGGCTGGATCCGGCCGACGCCGATCCCCGACTCCTCAGCCGGGCTCATGGTCCGACCTCTGACCCAGAGTTTCGCGCCGTCCACCGGGTCGCAGCGATTCGCGAGACCTGGGAGGAGGTCGGCGTGTTGTTGGCCGCACCCCGGACGGCTGCCTCTCGGACGACGGCGCCGGCGCCGGTTGGGACAGACGGGGCCTGGTCGACACCGGCGCCGTTCGTCGAACTGTGCTTCGAGCGCGATCTCGAACTACAGACGGACAACCTGGTCGAGATTGCCCACTGGATCACGCCCCGGGCGTACCCGCGCCGCTTCGACACGCGCTTCTTCGTCGCGGAACTGCCGTCCGACGCCGTGCTGACCCTCCGCCCGGACGAGGTGGCCGACCACCGCTGGGCGACACCTCGGGCGGCTCTCGTCGCCATGGCACGCGGCGAAATCGAGCTCTGGCCACCGACCTCGACCACACTCCAGCGTCTGGAGCGGGCCGTCTCGTTCGAGCAGGTTCGTGGGGAGCTCGGCGTGGCACCGGAAGTGTCCAGCCGGCTCGAACGGTTGGACCCTGGCCTGGCCGTGATGACCGGCACCGCCGGGTTCGGACCGACCGGTCGACCGGTCAATACCGTGCTCGTTGGCCGTGCGGAGGTGGTGGTCGTGGACCCGGGCGATCCGGCTGAACCGTTCCTCGACGCGATCGAGGCAGCCGTCGCAGCCAGCGGCGGTCGCATCGTGGCGATCGCGCTCACGCACGTCGATCCAGGGCACGCGAGCGGCTCACAGGAGCTGGCCACCCGGA
>JANMQO010000043.1:0-54317 GCA_031370565.1 Chloroflexota bacterium | reverse complement strand
AGCGCCGCTGCCCAGGAGGTCAGTGCCGCGACCGAGGAGATGAGCGCCCAGGCCGAAGAGGTCGTCGCCTCGGCCCAGTCCCTGAGCCAGATGGCCGATCAGCTCGACTCGCTCGTCGCCCGTTTCCGGGTCGACGGTGCGGGCGCGGGCAACGCGGCCCAGCCGGCTGGCCTCGTCCAGCGTCGGCGCACCTCCGACTGGCGTGCCGCCTGACGACCAGCCAGAACGTCCAATCCAGAGTCGGCGGCGGGCACCCGCTCGTCGCCGACTCGATCCAGCCAGGCGGGCAACGCCGCCCTCGGAGGCAAAGACCATGAGCGAGATCCAGATCGTCGTGTTCGAACTCGGCGCGGAGCGCTATGGGCTCGACATCGCGACCGTGTACGAGATCATCCGGCACCAGCCGATCACCGCGGTGCCCCAGGCGCCGGCCTTCGTCGAGGGCGTCATCAACCTGCGCGGCCGGATCATCCCCGTGGTCGACCTGCGCGAGCGCTTCGCGATGGCCGACGGTGAGCTGACCAAGGCCAGTCGGATCGTCGTCGCCGATGCCGGCGGCACCCGGGTCGGCCTCGTCGTCGACGGCGTGTCGGAGGTCCTCATGGTCCCCACCGACGCGATCGAGCCGACACCCGAGGTGGCGGCCAACGCAGATCACGAGTACCTGCGCGGGATTGCCAAGCTGGGCGATCGGCTGATCATCCTGCTCAGCCTCGATGGCCTGTTCGGCAGCGACGAAGCGGCCGCCCTCGCGGCTGCGGCATAGCCCCGATGGGCGGTCCGGCCAAGGTTCAGATCATCAACCAGTTCGTGGCCGCCGGGGCCAACGTGCTGTCCAAGGAGCTCGGCGCGACCGTCACCCGCAGCGGCCTGGAACTGGAAGCCAATCCGTACACCAGCGAGGAGATCACCGTCGTCGTCGGTGTGTCAGGCGCATTCGCGGGTTCGATCTACCTGTCGATGACCGAGCGGACCGCGCTGAGCATCGTCTCGACGATGCTCGGTCAGGAGATGCCCATCTTCGACGATCTCGCGCAGAGCGGGATCGCCGAGCTGGCCAATGTGGTGGCCGGCACCGCCGGCGTCTCGCTGTCGGAGATGGGCCATCGGATCGACATCACCCCGCCGTTGCTCGTCGTCGGCTCGGGGGCGCGGCTATCGAGCATGGAGCTGCAGCGCTTGGTCGTTCCGCTCGACACACCATCGGGCATCGTCCGCCTGCACGTCGCCCTGCGCGAAGCCGCCTGATGCCACTCGAATTCGACCTCCAGCCCGGCGACGACCGACTGTATACGGACGAGGCGCTCGAGCAGATCGAGCGGATCGAGGGTGGCCTGCTCGTCCTGGAACGCGGCAGCGCGGACTCCACCCTGGTCAACGAGGTGTTCCGCGCGGCGCACACGCTGAAGGGCTCAGCCGCCACCATCCGGCACACCCGGATGGCCGCGCTGACCCACGCCATGGAGGACATTTTCGGGGCGCTCCGCGACGGGCGTTTGACCGACCTGTCCAGGTTCGCCGACCTGCTCCTGTCGACCGTCGACGTCCTCCGCGCCCTGGTCGAGGAGGTCACCGCGGGCGAGATCCTGACGACCGCCTCCGAGCCACTCACGCTCGAGCTGCGGGCCGCCTACGAGCAGGCGATGACGAACGCTGACGCGCCTGGCAGCCTGGCCTCGACGGCCGCCGTCGCCGCTGACACCGGCACCGCAAGTCTGGCGTCTGGCGGGCTGTCGTCGGCCGATCGAGTCGCCATCGAGCGTCTGCGCCTGGAGGCGCCGGCCGGCGCCGAGCCAACGTCCGTGCTCCGTTGCCAGATCGAGCCAACGTCCGCCTGGCGCGGCGTCCGGCTCTTCCAGGTTCTGGTTGAGGCCGACGCCAGCGGTCGCCTGCTGGCCTGCGTTCCTTCGCGCGAGGAGATCGAGGCGGGCCTCCAGGACGGAGATCTGCACCTGCTCGTGCGGGGCGAGGCAGATAGCCTGGATGTCCTGCTGACCGGTCTGCGTGGCGTCGAGGAGGTGTCCGGCATCGAGGTGCTGCCTCCGCTCGACGGCGGTTCTGGCCCAGCAGCCGGCGATGAAGCCGGGCACCTCGGGATCGAGCGGCGTGAGGTTGACCTGGGGCCCGAGGGTCGCGGCCTGCCGCCGGACGATCGCCGCGGCGTGGCCGGCGAGCGGCTCAAAACCGCTCAGCAGACGATCCGGATCGACGTGGCCAGGCTCGACGAGCTGATGAACCTGGTCGGCGAGCTGGTCGTCCAGAAGACGCGCCTGCAGCGCCACGCCCACGAACTCATGATGCGCCTGGGCGACGACCTGCTGGCGCGGGACGCCGAAGAAGGTTCCCAGCAGTTCGCCCGGATCGCCAGTCAGCTCCAGGATCAGGTCACCGGCCTTCGGATGCTGCCGATCGAGAGTGTGTTCAACCGCTTCCCCAGGGTCATTCGCGATATCTCCAGCCGACTGGGCAAGGAGATCGCGCTGCAGATCGAGGGCAAGGACACGGAACTTGACCGGTCTGTGCTCGAGGAGGTCGGTGACCCACTCGGCCACCTGGTCCGGAACGCGCTCGACCACGGGATCGAGCCGCCCGAGGAGCGGGTCGCCGCAGGCAAGCCGCGCGAAGGCACGATCCGGCTCATCGCCCGCCACGCCGACGGCCAGATCGTCATCATCGTGGAGGACGACGGGCGCGGCATGGATCCGCGCCAGCTGCGCGAGTCGGCAGTGGCCAAGGGCGTGCTTTCAGCAGAAGCCGCAGCTTCGATGAGCGACGCAGACGCGCTGCTGCTCATCTTTGCCCCTGGCTTCTCCACCGCGGCCCGCGTCACGGACGTGTCCGGACGGGGCGTCGGGATGGATGTCGTCCGGACCAACATCGAGCGGCTCGGCGGTCGGGTCGAAGTGGCCAGCACGCTGGGCCGGGGTTCCCGCTTCGAGCTGTCGCTGCCCTTGACGCTGGCCATCGTGGGTGCCCTGCTGGTGCGCTCCGGCGGTCGGGTCTGTGCGTTGCCTTTGACCGGCGTGGTCGAGACGCTGCGGATCGAGCGCGAGGCCATCTCCACCATTCGTGGCCACCATGTCATCACCCTGCGCGGCCGGATCGTGCCCGTCGAGGTGCTCGACAACGCGCTGGGCGACCCTCGCCGGCCGCTCGGCCCGGGCGTCAACGGTGCGATCAACCTGGTCGTGGTCCGGTCGCGCCAGCAGGAACTCGCCCTGGCCGTTGACGAGTTCGTCGGGCAGCAGGAGATCGTGCTCAAGGCGATGGGTCGGTTCGCGGGGGCGCTGCACGGCGTCGCCGGCGCGACGATCATGGCCGACGGGCGCGTGGCGCTGGTGGCCGACATCGCCGCGATCCTGGACCGAGGCGCGGTCCGCCTTCCGGATGCCGTCGGGGCCGCCTGACCGTCCCACCGGCGGGCCGCCCGCCCGAGACCAATGGTCAACGCGAGCTCGGCCCCGATCGGGGGGCCGGTGCAGCCGCAGCCGGCTCGGGCTCAGCTCCCGGTCGCGCTCAGGTCGAGGGTGCGTCGTTCCACCCGCCGAAGCTGACCCCAGCCCCCGAGCATGTCCACGAACGCCGCCAGGAGGAGCCCATCGAACTGACCACGCATCCGGAAGCGCATCGTCCACAGGGCGCCATAGGACGACGAGGCCGGCTTGTAGGAGCGAGCCGAGGTGAGCGCGTCGTAGGCGTCCGCGATCGACACGAGCTGGCTCGACTGGGCAACCTCGCCGGCCAGGCGCTGGAGCGGGTAGCCAGAGCCGTCGGCGCGCTCGTGGTGCTCGGCGATGATGTGCGCGTAGCTCGGCGCGCTGCCCATGGCCCGCACGATGAGGTCATAGCCGACGCGCGGGTGGCTGCGCATGAGCGTCCACTCCGCCTCGTCGAGAGGCCCCGCCTTGTCCAGGATGGCGGGTGGGATGCGGTTCTTGCCGATGTCGTGCAGCAGGGCGCCCCGACCGATGTCGCGACCCTCCTCCCCAGTGATCCCGAGGGCGTCGGCGATGAGCACCGCGTAGACCGCCGTGTTGATCGCGTGGGTGTGCGTCGACAGGTGCTTGTTCATGGTGGCCACGAATGACCAGATCAGGTCGCTGTCGACGCCCAGGCCGTCCTTGATCGAGTCGATCGCCCAGCCCGCGTCGTCGAGTCCTGCTTGATCGATCCGTTGACGAGGCGAGAAGATGGGGGTCATGACGTGGGCCACCACACCGTACGCCCGTCGACTGCGCTCCACCGGTGAGAGTTCCGGATCCGACAGGATCCGGGGCACCGACCGCGACAAGCTGCGGCGCATGAGCTCGGTATCCTCGGTCCGGACATAGAAGGCCACGTCGCGCCGAGTTCGGGCCACGACGTCGGCGGCCTCGGCGCCCCTGGTGGCGAACAGCACGGGTCGCCCGGAGCGCAACAGGAATACGTTGCACGGCAGCGCCTCGACCACCTCCAGCACGCTGGCGGCCACCGGCTGGAACCCGAACGTTGAGTCGATCAGGTTCCGCCCCGATGTCGCTGGCGGGACGGCGCGGGGGTTCATATGAGGGAAGTCGGTTATCCCCGCTCGAACCTTGAGCGGCGAACGATCCATGACCGCTGACAGATCTGGGGCATTCCCCGATCGCCGGGCGCGCGTCCATTGACTACGGTCCGTTGATGCAGCAGCCCCGCTCCCCGAGCACGCCCGGCACGCCCGGCACGCCGATGGCGTTCGTCGCGGTGTTGGACGAGGCCGGCTACGAGCGGCTCACCCGAGAGGTTCGGCTGCTCCTGGGCATCGACCTGGCCCTCTATCGACCGGCTCAGGTCTGGCGCCGGGTACTCGGCTTCGCGACGGCTCGAGGCTTCGCCGGCGCCCCGGAGCTGCTCGCCGGGGCACGCGCAGATGGGGTCCTGCGGCGGGCGTTCATGGACATGCTCACGATCAACGTGAGTGAGTTCTTCCGGAACGCGCCAGCCTTCGAGACGCTCGCCCGAGACTTCCTCGGCCCGATGCTGCGCAACCAGCCGCTGACCAGGGTCTGGAGCGCGGGCTGTTCGGCCGGCTACGAGCCGTACTCGATCGCGATACTGGCGCGCGAGGCGCTGGCCACGGCCCGGATCCAGATCCAGGCGACCGACCTCGACGAGACCATCCTGGCCACTGCCCGGGCCGGCCGCTACTCGACCGCCCAGATGCTCGGCGTGTCCGCGGCCCGACGGGCCCGGTTCTTCAGCCCGACAGCGGACGGATTCGAGGTTCGGCCGGAGCTCAAGACGCTGGTCACCTTCGCCCGCCACGACCTGCTCCGCGACCCGACCCGGACCAGTCTGGATGTGGTGGCCTGCCGGAACGTGGTCATCTACTTCACCGACGAGGCCAAGATCAAACTCTACCAGGGCTTCGCCGCTGCGCTGCGGCCGGGCGGCATCCTGTTCATCGGCGCGACCGAGTCGATCGCCGACCCTCGCTCGTTTGGGCTGGTACCCGTTGCACCCGGGTTCTACCAGCGCCCCGGCTGAGCGGAACAGGCGATCTACGAAGAACGTAGGATGATCACCTTACGCGGCCTTGCTACGATGGCCGGGATGTGTTCTCTTCAGGTTTCCGGTACCCGCAAGATACGAGCAGCCGGCGTGAGCAGATCGCATATCGTCCTGGTCGTCGACGACGACGACTACGTCCATCTCGCTATCCAGGCCGCGCTGCGCAGCCTGCGCTGCGAGATCCTGACCGCCCGGACTGCCGGGGAAGGCCTCACCCTTGCCCGGGCGCGCCGCCCGGATCTGGCCATTCTCGATGTCGGTCTGCCGGACTCGGACGGCTACCAGCTGGCCTATGAGCTGCGCTCCGAAGAGCACCTCACAGAGATGCGGATCCTGTTCCTGACCGGCCACCTGCCCGATGCCGCCGCCGTCCGCGTGGTTGGCGGCAACCTGTTCCTGGGCAAGCCCTTCCGGATGCAGGTCCTCATGGAGGCCGTTCGCCACCAGTTGGCCCAGGTCAGCGCGGCGGGCTGACCGGGTGGTGCACGGGGACGCGGACGAATCGGGGTCGCTGTACGACGTGACCAGCGACACGACCATGTCCGTCGCCCCAGGTGGCTCGGAGCGGCTCATCGCCGTGGCCACCCGCGATGCGGAGCGGTTCGCCCACGGTTTCAACAACGTCCTGACGGCAATCGTGACCTGTACGGAGCTGGCCATCGACCAAATGCCGGCGGATGCGCCGGCGCGCCACGAGCTCGAGCGGATTCTCGAGGCGACGGACCGAGCGGGCGGGCTCATCCGCGAGCTGCGGGAACTGCCGCTGCGCCTGGCCGCGGCGTCGGCCGCTGACGGGCAGGCCCGTCCACTCGACCCTGAACTAGTGACGGACGCCCCGGGCTGAGGCAGGGCCATCGTCCAAGCTGAGCCCGGTTGCCGGCTCGACGTGCCGTCCCGGGCCCGGCATGACCCTGGTCAGGACCGGGCGACCTGCGCTGCCACGGCCCCGGCCACCACCTGTGATCGAGCGAGGGTGGCTTCGAGCGCCGCGAACTTGCGCTCCAGGGCGGCCTGGCGGACATCCAGTCGCGCCTGCAGGCGCGCCGCGGCGCTCGACAGCATGGCGAGTTCGGCCGTGGCGCCATCGGTACCGGCGCGAACCGCGCCGTCGCCGCCGGTCAGCGCCTTGAGCCGATCCACCACCGGCGCCAGGACGCCCTGCACCGAGTTGAGCAGCCGCCCGACGGTCGTGGCATCCACCGTCAGCGCATTGTTGAGCTTGGTGGGATCGAGACTCAGCCGGGTTGTCGAGCCAACCTTCGCGCCGACCGCTCCGGACGACACGCCGATGTCGGCCAGCGAGCGGATCGAGCCGCTGAACGAGCCGCTGATGGCCATCAGGCTGGTGCGCAGACCGAGCGCCAGACTGGCGACGTTCGCCCGGCTCTCGAGTGCACCGGTCGGTCCGCCGGCGGTGTGCGCCGCCAGCGTGTCGAGCTTGTCAGCCAGCGCGTTGTAGCTCGTCACGATCGCCTGGAGCGAGTTCTGGATCGCCACTGCGTCAACCCCGACGGTCAGCGTCGATGCGGTCACGTTGGTGGCGAGTAGATCGAGGGTGACCCCGGCGATGGCCGTTGAGACACGGTTTGTATCGGACGTGGTCGTGGTTCCATTGACGGTGACCTTCGAGCTCAAGCCCACGATCTGTGCGCCGGTCGTGCCCGGAGCGAGCTTGAGTGCGGCGGCCAGTGTGCCACTCGTGTCCTGGATGGCCAGGGCGAGCGGGCCGGCAGTCTTGCGGGTGAAGACGACCCGATCGTTGACCCGGTCAACCGACGCGATCACCCCGGCGGCTGAGTTGTTGATCCGACTGAGCACGGTGGCCAAGGAGTCGACCGTCGAGTCGTAGGCGATCGCGCTGCCATTGATGGTCAGGACGCCGCTGGCCGTCGAGGTCAGGCCGGTCAGGCCGGCGGTGTCCAGTGAGGACGTGGTCCGCACGACACCGAGCAGGGTCGACCCGGTCAGCGTGGGTGATCCGAGTCCGAACGTCGAGGTCGACGAACCGGACAGCCCGGCGAGGGTCAGCAGGTTGCTCGTATCCGAGGCCACGCCGAAGCTGAGCGCGTGGTTGGCTGCTGCGCCCGAGACGCTGAACGTGGCCTTGTTGCCGACGATCGAGGCCGTCACGGTCGCGGCCCCGTCGGTGGTTCGGATCTTGGCCTGGATCGCACTGGCCATGGCGGCCATGACGCTCGACAGGGAGGTCGTGGTCGGGTTCCCGACTGTCACCGCGAGGATGGTCCCGTCGACGACGATCCCGACCTGGCCCGCGCTGGCTGCGCCGGCCAGCGGGAGCGCTGCCAACGTGCCCGTGGCCGTCGCGTCGGTGATCGCGGTGCCGATCGTTCCGGTCGAGGTGGCGCTGCTCGCGGTCGCGAGCTGGTCCACTCGGACCTGGTACTGGCCGGTCACGGCCGACGTGTCGGCGGTGGCCGTGAGCTTGCCGATGTCGGCATAGGTCGCGGTCCGCAGGTTGCCGGCACCCGTCACCGTGAAAGCCTGCAGCTTGGCCAGCAGGTCGGTCAGCGAGGTTCCCAGGCTGGACCAGGCGGCCCCGCGTGCCGTGACCGTGGCCTGCTGGCGCTGCAGGCGAATGAGTGGCAGGCGCTCTGCGGCCATGAGCGCAGTGATGATGCCCTTGGTATCAAGGTTGCTGGCGAGACCGCCGAACTGGATCGCTGGCATCAGTTCCTCGTTCCCTCGGGTGACGTTCGGGGCACGCCGTAGCTTGGCGTCTGGGGAGGTGTCGGTCGTCGATCGGCCCGACTTGAGCCCATTGGTCCGCGGCGATCCCAGCGGGCTTGACGCGGACGTCGTCGTCCAGCTGTTCGAGTCTGCACAGCAGGGTGATGAGCAGGGTATCGTCGCCGTCCAGGATGTCGAGCACCGGACGGAGTCGGCGCCGGTCCGCTCGCGAGAGGACGACCCGTCGAGGCAGGGTCACGGCAGTTCGATGCTGGAGAGGTGGCAGGCGTCCGTCACCCTGGTCTGGCAGCTCGGCTGGTGCCATCACGAGCGGGCGGAGACGGGAACTCCCGCGGCGATCGTGCGCCAGGCATCGAGCAGGTCTCGCAGCAGGGTCATGGCCTCCTTGGTCGGGCCGGGTTCCTTGCCGATGTTGCCGGCCATCAGCCGGCCGATGATGAAGTCGTACAGGAGATCGAGCTGCTCGGCGATCGGGCCGGCCGAGAGATCGAGGACCTCGCGCAGTCCCGAGACGATCGCCTGGGATCGGAGCGAGGCGTGGTGGGCCGTCTCCAGATCGCCCCGGGCAAGCGCCGCCAGATGGTTGGCAGCGTGCCGGATGGCCCCTTCGTAGAGGAGGACGATGTGGCCGACAGGGTTGCTGCTGACGACCTGGGTGGACCGGTAGGTATCTGTCAGGTAGAGCATGGTGGGTCCTCTCCGTGGTCGGGCGGCAGGTCAGCAGTCGAGGGTCGGTGCCGAGGCACCGACCCTCGATGGAGCAGTCGCCGGCAGACCTAGCGCAGGAGCTGCAGGATCGACTGAGGAGCCTGGTTGGCCTGGGCGAGGATCGCCGTGCCAGCCTGCTGGAGGATCTGGGAACGCGTGAAGCTGACCATCTCGGCCGCGACGTCGAGGTCCCGGATCCGGGACTCGGAAGCGGCCAGGTTCTCGGATGCGACCGCCACGCTGGCGACCGTGTGCTCGAGGCGGTTCTGGACGGCGCCAAAGCCACCGCGGGTGGTGCTGACGAAGGCAATCGCCTTGTCAACGCTGGTGATCAGGGTCTGGGCGGCCGCCACGATGCCGGTACCGGTGCTCGTCGCGGTGGCGAAGCTGGCGATGTCGGCGGCAAGGGTGCCGTAGCCGCTGCCGACGGCGGTGTTGGACGTGCGAGCATCGGCGAAGGTCACGGCGAGCGTGTCCGTCGCGTTCGCACCGATCTGGAAGTTGGCGGCCCCGCCGACACCGGTGACGATCGTCTTGGTGGCGAGGTCGGTCGCCAGGTCGACGGCCGTCTTGGCCGCTGCGCCGACGATCGTGAGGCTCACCCCGAGGGTGCTGAAGTTGACCGTCTCCTGGCCGGTTGCGCCGATCGCCGTGAGGGTGAGCGCCTGGCTGTTGCCCGCGCCATCCGACAGGGTGACGACGCCACCAGCTGCGGACGTCAGGGTGTAGGTCGTGCTCGCTTTCGCGCTGCTGACATTGACCGCTGCGATGTCAGCAGTCGCGATGGTGTTCAGGGCGGTGCCGACGATCGCGGTGCCACCCGACTGGCTCACGGTGAGCGCGCCGGTCAGCAAGGCCTGGCCGTTGAACGTGGTCGAACCGGCGATCCGGTCGATCTCGGCTTTGAGGGCCGTCATCTCGGTGCTGACGGACTGGGTGTCCGCCTGGCTGAGCGTGCTGTTCGAGGCCTGAACCGACAGCTCCCGCATGCGCTGGAGCATCGAGTGGACTTCGTTCAGCGCGCCTTCAGCGGTCTGCACCATCGAGATGCCGTCCTGGGCGTTGCGCTGGGCCTGGTTGAGGCCCCGGACCTGCGCCCGCAGCTTCTCGCTGATGGCCAGGCCGGCTGAGTCATCGGCCGCGCGGTTGATCCGCAGGCCGCTGGACAACTTCTCGACGCTCTTCCCGAAGGCAAGCGCCGTCACACTGAGGTTGCGCTGCGCATTCATCGCCTCAATGTTGGTGTTGATCCGAACACCCATGGTTGATCAGGCCTCCAAGCCTAGGATCCAGATGGCGGCGTCCTTGCCGCCGGCGGCCGATCTGACCGTCCAGAGTGGGTATCGGAGGCCCGAGTCCCGGGCTTGAGCATGGCCCGCACCCGGCGGCAATTCAGACGCTGCTGAACCCGGAGGGATCGGGCACGATGGTCTGCCGCGCCGCAGGCTGGCTCGTTGGCCGGGTCGTCGGCGCGGCGCGTCGTCGCGCGGCTGCGGCCCGGTAGGCAGCGGCCCACTCCGGGGCGCGGGCCGTGACGGTCGATTCAGCCAGGACTCGCTCGCGGGCCCGGCCGGCCAGGTCGGCCCGCAGTGCCGCCGACGCGGCCAGCCGACCGAGGCTGTGCTGCCAGTCCTGGGACGTTCGCGCCAGCAGACCGTCGACCCCGTCTCGAATGACGTCGTACGGGCCAGGACCCGCGGTCCTGGTCGCCACGGTTGCCGCACCGGCCAGGCTGTACTCCAGCCAATGCAACTCGGACCGGGCCCGATTGTACGGTTCGTCGACGAGCGGTGCCAGGCCGATGTCCGGGTGCGCCGCGACCAGGGCGGCGGCGAAGGCGACGGGATCCAAGACGAACGGCAGGGACTCGTCAACCGCGTGATCGACCGCGGGATCACCCGCTGCGCCGATCCACACTCGGCGCGTGCCGGCGACCCGCGCGGCAACCCGGTCCACCGCCGGCCGGGCGACCGCGTAGTCGCGCAGCCGACGGGCGACACCGTGGTAGGCGATCCGGACGCCCTGATCCGCAATGGTGTGCGCCCCCGTCGTCTCGATGCGCTTCGTGTCGGCCTGACCGGCGCGTACGTACCAAGCGGGCTCGAGCGCGTTGCGGATCACCCGGATCGGAGCGCCGGTCCGAGCCGCCAGTCGCGTGGCGAGGACCGGCGTGGACACCGTCACCAGGTCGGCCGCGGCCAGGACTTGTTGGAGCCAGCTGAGGTCAGCGCCGACGCGCCGGCGCAGCCCGGTCCACTCGGGGACTGCGAACAGGTCGTCGTCCGTGTCGTACACGATGGCCGGCGCCCGTCCGGCGGCTCGGCGTTCCAGCAGGGCCCGCCACAGGACCGGCAGATGCCGCTGGGGCGTGCTCAACGGGTGCCCGGTGGCTCGGCCGTGCGCCGCGAGGCCCGCCGCGTCTGCGCCAAGCGTGTCGCACGCCGTGCAGCAGAACCCGAGCGAATACCAGCGTCGGAACACCATGACATCGGCCCAGTCAAGCGCACGCTGTTCAATCGAGCCGAGTCCCAGCGCGATGGCCTCGTCCACGTCCAGGCCCGGGATGGCCGGCAGCCTGACCTCGTAGTTCGCCAGCGCAGACCATGGTTGCAGCACGATCCTGTGGTGGGCCAGGGCGCCCTGGAACTGGCCGAATCGGTACAGATCCGACACGCCATCGGCCAGTTCCCCGTAGACCAGCACGTGCAGTTCGTCCACCGCGGGTCGGTCAGTCGCGCTCAGTCGCGGGTCAGGGCGACGCGAACCTGCTGACTCGCGTCAGCCGCGGCCCGGGTCTCGCGGGCCACTTCCAGGATCAGTTCCTGGCGGACGACGGACACGTCGCGCGGTGCGCGGATGCCGAGCACCACCCGGTCTCCCTCGATCCGGACGACCTGGATCTCGATCGAGTTGCCGATCTGCAGCGCCTGCCCAGTTCGCCGGGTGAGGACCAGCATCGGATCAGTCCGTCCCGCCAACCGGTGCACGCAGCGGAAAGGCGGGATCCTCCAGGACGAGTTGGCGCCCGACGCCCGCGCTCACGACGATCGGGCCGGCCAGGTTGGCCGTGACCTGGGGCGGCTCGCCGTGGACCGCCAGGAGGACGAACACGTCGGCGTCGTCGCTGGCCAGCCCACGCGCCTCAAGGGTCGCGTGCATCCCCGGTTGGACCTCGTCAGCGGGCGTCGCGACGAGCGCGAACGAAGGATCGTCGAGGGAGACGAACTCGAGCAGGGCGGTTCCCGCGACTGGGCTCAGCGAGAACCGGACGAGCGTGGGCAGGCCGACCAGGCCGTCCGGAAAGGCGATCTGCAGGGACATGGTGGTTGACTCCAGGTGGGCCATCAGCGCAGGTGATCGATGAGCGATGGCTGGATGATCCGGGCATTGACCTCCAGCGAGGCCTGATAGACGGCCTGGCGCTGGCTCAACTCGGTGATCGCCTGGGTCATATCCACATCGACCAGGTTCGACAGCAATCGTTGCGCAGAGAGGACGCTGTCCTCAAGGGAGACTTGCGTGTTCTCCAGCCGGTTCGCCCGCGCTCCGGTCAGCGCCCGTCCGGCCAGCAGCACCGATTGGCCCGCGTCGAGCTGGTTGATGGTGGCCGCTTGGACCGGCATGCCCGCCGACAGATCGGCGTGAAGCTGGGCGAGCGCGGCGAGGGCCGGACCGAACGTCGTGTCCGCAGGCAGGTTGATGACCATCGTCGCGGCCGGCCCGATCCGGGCCACGATGGCACCGCCGTCGCCCTGGTACGCGCTGACCGCCGCACTGCCGGCCGGCGCCTCGGTATACGGCGCCGTGGCAGTCTGAAAGCCGCTGAACAAGTACTGGTCGCCGACCTTGGTCCGGGCCTGACCCACCAGCGCGCGGGCGAGTTGCTCGACCTCGCTGGCCATCGTCGCCCGGTCGCTCGCGGAGAGCGTCCCGTTGGCGCCCTGGATGGCCAGCTCGCGGGCCCGCTGGAGGATGTCCCCGGCCGCACCAAGGGCGGTGTCGGCCGCTGAGGTCGACCGCTCCGCTGTGGCGATGTTGCGCAGGAACTGGTCGAGTTCGGCCAGCGCGTCGCGGACCTGCACCGCGCTGCGCACATCGGTCGGGTTGTCCGATGGACGGAGCAGTCGCTTCGAGCTGGACACCTGCTCCTGGATCCGGGAGAGCGCTTCGACGTTGGTGGCCAGGCTGGCCAGCGCTTGCTGATGGAGCATCAGATTGGTGATCCGCATGATTGTCCCTCCTACCGGCCGACCACGCCGGTCTTGTTGATGAGCGTGTCGAGCATCTCGTCGAACGTCGTGATCACCCGAGCGGCCGCGGCATAGGCATGCTGGAAGCGGATCATGTCCGCCGCCTCTTCGTCGAGAGAGACGCCGCTGATCGACTCGCGTCGTTGGCGGAGATGGCCCGTGACCAGGCTCTGGTTGGCCGCCATCTCGGTGGCCTGGCGGCTGTCCGTCCCGATTCCGCCGACCAGTGAAGCGTAGAAGTCGCTGGCGGTCTGGGTCCCGGAGGAGAACAGGCGACCGGTCCGCAGGTCGGCGATGGCGCCCGCGATCGTGCCGTTGCCAGGTTGACCTGGTGCGCCGGCTGCGGCAACCAGCGCCGGGTTGCTCGCGATCGCGGCGCTGACGCTCAGGGTTGCCGCCGCGTTCCCGGCCGTGTACGTGAAGAAGGCGCTACCAGGGTTGCCGGCAGCATCGAAGCCCGTCGCGTGGAGGGCGTTGACGGCGTCAGCCACGCCCGCAGCGAGCGTGTCCAGGCGGGTTCGGTAGCTGGCCAGCTGTCTGTCTCGAACATCGACCAGCGCCGCGAGCTGACCGCCCGAGATCGACACGGCCGTGCCATCGGTCCAGGTCGGGATGAGCTGCCCGCTCCCGTTGGGACCCGTCGTCATGGCTCGCGCACGATTGCCGCTGACCAGATCCGTGCCACCGACCAGGACGGTCACGGTCCCATCGGCTTCCGGATGCAGGGTGATGGGTACGATCTGGGCGAGCTTGTCGAGCAGCAGGTTGCGCTGGTCCTCCAGGTCATTGGCGTGGTCGCCGCTGATCTGGACCTGCTGGATCTGGGCGTTGAGAGTGGCGACCTGACTGGCCAGGTCGCTGACGGTCGCGACGCCCTGGTGGAGCTGATCGTCGATCCCGGTGGCAAGTGTCGCGAGTTGCGCGGCATCCCCGCTGAAGCGGATGCCCAGCGACCGGGCCTGCTCGACGAGGGCGGCTCGGGCGACGCTCGAACTGGGGTCGGCGGCCACCTCCTGCCAGGCGTCCCAGAACCGCCCGAGGATCGTACCCAGGCCCGAGCCGCTCGGCTCGGGCACGACCGATTCGACCTTGGCGAGTTCGTCCCGACGAGTGGCCCAGCCCCCTTCGATCGACGACTGCGATTGGATCTGCAGATCGAGGAACGCATCGCGGACGCGGGTGATGGTGGCCACCGCCACGCCTGTCCCGATCTGGCCAGGCAAGCCACTCCGGTTGAACGCGGGGTAGGTGTACGGCGGCGTTGCGACAAGCTGGGCGCGCTGGCGGGAAAACCCGGGGGTGTTTGCGTTGGCCGTGTTGTGGGCCGCCGTTTCGAGCATCTGCTGGCTGGCCACCAGGCCACGCAGGGCCGTGTTCAGGCCGAAGAACGCGGAGCTCATGGTTGCATCTCAGGCCCGCCGCTCGACGGCCACCGGTGCCGTGCCCGCATAGAGCGGCAGGGCGTGGACGTCGCCACTGACCAGGCCGGCCAGCAGGCGAGTGGTGGCAGCATCGAGGGCCCAGGCTCGCTCGATGAGGAGGGCGTTGCGCCGTCCGGCCGCCCGCAGCCGAAGCGCGAGGGCATTCGTCCGTGACGTGGGATCGCCAACGGCCGCCCGCTCGATGGCGGACAAACCGGCGGTCAGCGCGGCGAGCTGGTCGACCAGTCGGTCCGCCCGACCGTTGGCCGCCTCGAGGGCGACCCGATCATGACTCTCGACGGCCGTGGCGATGGCCTCCGTGGCCTCGAGCAGCGCTGCGAGCGCGGCGTCGTAGCCGGTCCCCTCGCGCGCTCGGACGGCTGACCGCTCGTGCATCAGGCGCGACGGTCAATCATGCGTCGAGCGGTGACCGCCGCGTCGAGTTCGTACGTGCCATCCGCCAGGCGCTGGCGGGTCTCGGCCACCTTCTCCGTCCGGACGTCGGGGGCGGCCTTCGCCACGCGCAGCGCCTCGTGCAGTTCGCGTGCCCGGCCCGAGAGGTCCACCCGGACGGCCGGATCAGCACTCGCGCCAGACGAACTGAGGGTATCGCCCGGGCCGACGGGCGGTTTGCGGCCGGGATTCGGCAGGGCGGGTCGAATGGCGCCCGCGGCGGAACGGGCGGCTGCGTCGGGGATTTTCATCGAGACCTCCTTTGGTCACCGGGGGAGTCGGTCGTGTCCTTCGACAGGTTGAGGCCGGCCAGGGCACCGCTCATCGGACGCGTCCGACCTGGGCGGCGTCGCCCAGCGTCTCTTCCTGTAGTGAGAGCGCCCGGGAGCTGAGCGAAAAGTGGCGCTGGATGGTCATGAGTTCGGTCATCGTGGTGGCCACGTCGACGTTGCTCCGCTCGAGCACGCCCTGACGGACGAGACCAGAACCCGGCCGGGCGGGTCCCGCGACGGCCAGCAGTCCATGTCCCAGTCGGACGGGTTCGCCGGCCGGCCAGTCCACCACGGCCAGGCGTTGCCCGCCGCCTGCCAGGGATCCGTCCGGGCCGACCACCAGCGCGCCCCTCGATACCACCGGTGCGCCGGTGGTATCGAGGACAGGGTAGCCCTCCTGGGTCGTCAGGCCGCCGGTCGAGCTCAGCGTGAAGGCGCCGGCCCGAGTGTAGGCGATGCCTTCCGGCGTGCGCACCACGAACAGGCCGGCGCCTTCGATGGCCAGGTCGCTGGCGGCGCCGGTCTGCTCAAGCGGGCCCTGGCTTCGATCGAGGCTCAGGCCGACCGGCAATGTCGCCGTGCCGAGACGCCCGATCGGGCCGGCGATGGCGGAGCCGAGTTCCAGGCCGAAATCGGCGTTGGCCGTCCGGGACTGGTGGAATCCCGGCGTATTGAGGTTGGCCAGGTTGTCGGCCACGACGGACTGGCGGGTCATCGCGGCCATGATTGCGGAGAGCGACGTGTACAGACCGCGGATCATCGTCGGACCTTTCGTCGGGCCAGCTGGGTTGCCTCTTCGGGATCGAGCATGACGCCCCGCAGACTGAGCACGGACTCCGCGTGGATCTGGCAGATGCGCGACTCGCTCACACCCAGCAGCTCGCCGATCTCACGGAAGGTGAGTTCGTCGCGGTAGTACAGCGAAAGGATCAGCTGCTGTCGCTCCGGCAGGCCGGCGATTGCGCGCCCCAGCGCCCCGGCGACATCGTGGCGGAGTGCCTCGTGGGCAGGATCAAGCGCGCTCGGATCGCGGGTGACCTCATCGAAGCCGCCGAACTCGCCGTCGTCGGAGCGGTCAAGTTCGGTGAGCGAGATGGTCACCACGGTCGCCGCCTGGAGCTGCTCGCGATAGCGTTCCACGGTGACCTGCAGGTGGTCAGCGATCTCCGTTTCGATGGGTGTCCGTTCCAGGGTCATCGTCAGTTCGCGAATCGCGTCGGCGATGGCCCGACCCGCCTCGCGCCCGGCTCGGCCAACGGCGTCGAGGGCCCGAATGGCGTCCAGGATCGCGCCTCGGATACGGGTGATGGCGTACGACTCGAACGAGGCGTCCGAACCGGGCTTGTAGCCATCGATCGCCCGGAGCAGGCCCAGGACGCCCACTTGCATGGCATCCTCGTGGTCGAAGACGCCGGGCACAGATACGCCCAGACGGCCGACGACGTACTTGACCAGGTGAGCGTAGCGTTCGACGAGATCGGCCCTGGAGGGCGTCGGCAGGTTTGCCTCGGCCGCGTAGGGCGTGGCCGGTCCGGCCCGCGATGGTCCGGGTCCGGGCTGCTGGAGCATCATGCGGCCTCCTTGTCAGCCGGGCGACCAGTGCCGATGTTCTCGCTCGCCTTGGTCGCGCTGGTTTTCGCCGCGGGCTTCTTCTTGCCGGCCGCCTTGTCGCCCTTGCCGACGCCCTTGTCGGTACCCTTGCCGCCCGTTCTGGCGGAACGGGCGGCTCGCAGTCGATGGAGTCGCTGGTCGGGTGTCTCGAGCCGAGCCAGCAGGAGCCGGCCGCCCAGGGTGAACGTGAAGGCCGCAGCGGCCGCTCGTCCGACCGCCTCGATCGGGGTCGCACCAACCGACAGGGACAATCCCCCTGCCGCGACGGCGCCGAGCATGGCCAGCCGAACCGACCAGGTGGCGACGAGCAGTTCCATGGCTCAGAGCTCCACTTGGGCGTGCACGTTGACCGGCACGCTGGGGATGATCTCCTCGTACGAGAGGATGGTGAGTTGGGGCAGACGGCGTTCGGTCAGACCGCGCAGGGCGAGCCGGATCCGCCCGGTGCACAGAAGGACCGGCGCGCGACCGAGCTCGGACAGGGCGCGGACCGCGATTTCGATGGCGTCGAGCAGCCGGCGTGTCTCGCCCCCATCAAGGTCCAAGCCGAGGTAGCCCGGCTGTACGACGAGTGCGCCACCCAGGCGAGTGTCGAGCTGCGGCGCGAGGGCCACGGCATGCAGCGTGCCGTCGATCGCTCGGTAGCGCATCGACAGCGTCCGGGCCAGGGCGTGCCGGGCCGCTTCGATCAACACGAACGGCTCCTTGCTCGTCCGCGCTGCGTCGGCGATCGCCTCGCCGATCGTGGCCAGGTCTCGGATCGGCACGCGCTCGCGCAGCAGACCCTGAAGGACCTTCTGTACGTCGCCCACGCTGACCAGGCCCGGGATGAGCTCCTCGACCAGGCTGGGCTGGTCGCCGCGCAGACGTTCCAGAAGTTGGTTGGTCTCGTGGCGGCCGAGGATCTCGTGGGCGTGACGACGGATGGTCTCCGACAGGTGGGTGGCCAGGACCGAGGCCGGGTCGACCACGGTGTAGCCCAGCGACTCGGCGCGGTCGCGATCAGCCTGGGCGATCCAGACTGCCGGCAGCCCGTAGACAGGTTCCGTGGCGGGCGCGCCGTCGATCGCCATCTCGCCGCCGGCCGGCTCCATGGCCAGGAGCCGGACCGGGTCGACCCGGTCCCGCGCGATCTCCGAGCCGCGCAGCCGGATGACGTAGACGTCCGGATCGAGGGCGATGTCGTCGCGGATGCGGACCGTCGGGACGAGCAGGCCGAGCTCCGCTCCGATCTGGCGCCGAATGAGGCCGACTCGTTCGACGAGGCCGCCGCCGACGCCCTGGTCGACCAGGCCCACCAGCCCGTAGCCGAGCTCGAGCTCGAGGGTCTCCAGGCGGGGCGTCTCGGGCGATGCGTCGGGCGCGGGCAGGGCCAGCAGCGCGCCCGGGTCAAGGATCTCGACCGCGGGCGCCTCTGCTGTCCGCTGGCCGAGGAACACCCCGAGCGCCGCGACCAGCCCACCGGCCGGCAGGAAGACCATCGTCGGAAAGCCCGGCACGATCCCGATGAGGGCCAGAATTCCGCCGGTCACCAGGAACAGGCGCGGCCAGGCCAGGAGGGACGTGGCCAGGTCGCTGCCCAGGCCGCGCTCCGAGGCGCCGCGGGTGACCAGCACGCCCGTGGCGACCGACACGAGCAGCGCGCCGATCTGGCTGACCAGGCCCTCGCCGACTGTCAGGACCGTGTAGGTGGTGATGGCCTGCCCGGGGTCGAAGCCGAGTTGCAGGATGCCGATGGACAGGCCGCCGATGATGTTGACCACGATGATGACCATCGAGGCGATCGCGTCGCCCTTGACGAACTTGCTGGCGCCGTCCATCGCGCCGTAGAACTCGGCTTCGCGCTCAACGGCGCGACGCCTGGCCCGGGCCTGCTCCGCGCTGATGAGGCCCGCGTTGAGATCGGCGTCGATGCTCATCTGCTTGCCGGGCATGGCGTCCAGGGTGAACCGGGCGGACACTTCGCTGACCCGCCCGGCACCGTTCGTGATGACCACGAACTGGATGACCACCAGGATCAGGAAGATGACGATGCCCACGATGGTGTTGCCGCCCACGACCACGTTGCCGAACGCGTTGATCACATCGCCGGCATGGGCCTCGAGCAGGATCAGACGGGCCGCGGATACGTTGAGCCCCAGCCGGAACAGGGTGGCCAGCAGGAGCAGCGGCGGGAAGGAGCCAAAATCGAGCGGCTCGCGCACGTTGAGCGAGACGAGCAGGATCGTCAGCGAGACGGTCAGGTTGAGCACGATCAATACGTCCAGCAGGGCTGGCGGCAAGGGCACGATCATCATGGCCACGACGCCCACGACGCCGCCAGCGAGGAACACGTCCGTGCGCTGGACGACGCCGTTCGCGGCGGACTGGCCGGCGCTCTGACTGGTCATCGGGTGCCTTTCTCCGAGGATCGCGGGCGGTTCACCCGGAGCCCGTGGACGATGATCAGGATGCGGGCCACGGCCCGATACAACTGGGGTGGCACCTCGGCACCGATGGGCCGGGGAAAGAGCGCCCGGGCCAGCGGGACGTCCTCGATGATCGGCACCCCGTGCTCCAGGGCGACGGCGCGGATCCGAGCGGCCATCAGGCGCTGCCCCTTGGCCACGATCCGGGGGGCGCGCATCGTCTCCGCGTCGTAGCGCAGGGCGATCGCCAGGCGGATCGGGTTGATGACCACCACGTCCGCGGATGGCACGGCATCCATCATCCGGGCGAAGGCCAGCTGGCGGGCGCGCCGTCGGCGGAGGTTCCGGATGATCGGATCGCCGTCCTGGTCGCGGGCCTCGCGTTTGACCTCGTCGCGGCTCATCTTGAGTCGGCCCCTGGCCTTGCGTCGCTGGATGACGAAGTCGGCCAGGGCCACCGTGCCCAGGGTCAGGGTCAGGCTGACGCCGAGGCTCGTCAGTGCGGCCATTGCCACGGCCGTCGTTGTCCCGACGTTCTGGCCCACCATTGTCAGCAGGGTGGGCAGGCGTTGGCCGAGGACGCTCCAGCCGACGGCCAGCAGTACTCCGAGCTTGCCCAGGGCGACCGTCAGTCGGAGCAACGATGAGCGGTCCACCAGTCGCCGGATACCGGTCAGCGGATTGAGCCGACTCGGGTCAAAGCGCACCGCTCGGAGCGAGAGGGTCAGGCCGCCGCCGGCCAGGTTGGCCGCGACGCCTGCGACGAGCAGGACCAGGCTGAGCGGCAGGATCAGACCCACGATCGAACCGAGTCCGCCACCGAGCGTGTTCAGCAGGTGGGCGTCGCCGGTCGGCCGGTTCCCGATGGCCACCATCGCGCTGCGCAGCTGCACGGTCATCGTGCCCACGATGCCCGGCAGGAGCGCCGGCAGGGCGAGCACGGTGACACCCAGCGTGACGGCCATCGTGAGCTCGTGGCTTCGGCCGACGCTCTCACCCTTGCGCCGCGCATCGTCGAGGCGTTTCTGGGTGGGCTGCTCGGTGCGCTCGCCGCTCATCGCCGCGGGCTCACGAGCGAACCGCCTCGACCGCGTTGAACACGGTTCGCAGGACCTGACCCGCGCCAGCGGCCAGGGTCGGGCTGGCCAGGGCGATGGCGCCGAGGCCGATGAGGAGCTTGGCCGGCAGGCCCAGGATGAACACGTTGATCTGGGGGATCGCCCGGGCCACGATCCCGACGAACAGCTCGACGAGCAGCAGGACCAGCGTCACAGGCAGGGCGATCCGCGTCCCGAGGTCGATGGCCATGACGGCCACTCGCCCGACCAGCAGCCACAGGTCGATGGGCCAGCTGCCCCCGATCGGGAAGGCCGCGAACGAATGGCCCAGGACGCGGACCGCCTCGGCGTGCAGGTTGAGGGCAAGGTAGACGGTCCCGGCCAGGACCGCGAAGAATGGATCCAGGGCGGTCGACGAGCCATCGCTCGTCGGGCTCAGGACGGCCTCCAGCGACAGGCCCAGTTGCAGCGAGATCAGTCGGCCAGCCACTTCGATGGCGTGGAATCCCAGGGACAGGAGAAACCCGAACGTCAAGCCGATGAGCAGTTCGAGCGGGGCGGCCAGGAGCGCCGGGCTGGCGCCCGGTGCGATCGCCGCCGCCGGTGCCAGGGCGACGGCCAGGCCGACCGCGAGGGCGGCCTTGACCGGCACCGGCAGGCCACGGTGCCCAAACAAGGGCGCCGCCACGACGAAGCCCGTGCAGCGCATGAGCACGAGCAGCAGGCTCAGGACCTGGCCGCCGGCGAACACGCTGGGGATCACCGTCCCACCTGCCCGGCTGTCTGGAATGCGAACCGGGTGAAGTCGAGCAGCTTCTCGACCATGCCCGGACCCAGGATCACCAGCACGGCCGCCACCACCAGCAGCTTGGGCACGAACGTCAGGGTGGCCTCGTTCACCTGCGTCGCGGCCTGCACGATCGAGATCGCCAGGCCGACGACCAGTGTGGCAACCAGGATCGGCCCGGCCACGGCCAGCGCGGTCAGCAGAGACTGCTGCAGGAGCGGGGCGATTCGGACGGCGTCCATCGGTCTACCCGAAACTCCGCACGAGGGACTGCACGACGAGCACCCAGCCGTCGACCAGGACGAACAGGAGCAGCTTGAACGGCAGGGCGATCTGGACCGGCGAGACCATGACCATGCCCATCGCCATGAGCGCGGAGGCGACCACCAGGTCGATCACGAGGAACGGCACGAACAGGATGAAGCCCATCGTGAAGGCCGTCTTGACCTCGCTCACGACGAAGGCGGGCAGGAGCACTTCGGTCGGAATGTCCGAGACAGTGGCCGGACGATCGCGCTTGGACAGGTCGATGAACAGGGCCAGCTCCCGCTCGTGGGTCTGGGCCAGCATGAACCCGCGCAGCGGCACGATGCCGCGCTCGACAGCTACATCCTGGCTGATCGATCCGGCCAGGTAGGGCTGGACGGCATCGGCATTGATCCGGAGCCAGACCGGGGTCATGACGAACAGCGTCAGGAACAGGGAGAGGCCCAGGATGACCTGGTTCGGGGGCAACTGCGGAATGCCGATGGCGCTGCGCAGGAGCGACAGGACAATGACGATGCGGGTGAAGCTCGTCGCCAGCAGCAGGATCGCCGGCGCGATCGAGAGCACGGTCAGCCCCAGCAGGAGTTGCAGGGACAGGGCGAACTGACCGTTGCCCGCGGCCGCCTGGCCGTTGCCGACCTGGACGCTCACGTCAGGTACGGCCTGACCCGCGCAGCCAGCCAGCGTCAGGCTCAGCAGGAAGCCGGCGGCGACCGCCAGCCGGATTGGCCGCCGGCTCACCGCGCACGCTCCGAGCGGGAGGTGTGGGTGGCACGGTTGGTGCGGTCGGTCAGGGTCGCCAGGACGGCCTGGAAGTTTCGGCCGGCCAGCGCACCGACGGCCACTGCGCCGGCCGCCGCCGTGCCATCGGGTGCGAGCCTCGCCGAGTTGGGCTCGGCCAGCTCGTCTGCGTTCAGTTCGGCCAGCGCCACGAGGCCGCCTGGGCTGAGCCCAATCACCAGCCGTCGCTCGCCCACCGCGACCAGGTGCAGCGTGGCCTTGGGACCCAGCGTCCGCGATTCAAGCACTATCAGGCGGGCGTCGGTGGGTTGGCTGCCACGCTGGGCACGGCGCAGGACCTGGAGTGTGATCACGAGCAGCACCAGGACCAGCACGGCCTTGGAGCCCAGGGCGACGAGATCCAGGGTCGACTCGCCGGAACTGGCCAGGTGGCCGGTACCCGCCCACCCACCAGATGCACCGGCTGGGTCCAGCCCCGACAAGCCCGGACCGAGCGCGGCGTCGCGGCCGATCCCGGCAAGGGCCAGCGCGACCAGCAGCACCAGCGTGCCAAGGATGACAACGCCGCGCCGCGTGGCCGTCGCCCGGCGGGCACGCTGTGCCAGCACCACGGCCGATGCCGCCAGGCGGGCGGGCAGCTCGGAGGATGGAAGCCAGCGCACTAGAGCAACGCCGCCGTGTCGATCCGACGGTCACGGGCAACCACGTCGGTGATCCGGACGCCGAAGTTCTCGTCGACCACGACCACCTCGCCGGTCGCGATCTGGTGGCCGTTGACCAGGACGTCGACCTTCTCGCCGGCCAGCTTGTCCAGTTCGACGATCGAGCCGGGCGTGAGCCCCAGCACGTCGCGGATGGGCAATCTCGTGCGGCCGATCTCGACTGTGACCTGCAGGTTGACGCCAAGCAGGAGGTCGATCGACTGGCGGCTGGGCGGTGTCGCGCTGGCCCGCAGATCCCCGTACTGGACCGGCCGGATGTCGACCGGCTCGACGGTTGCCGCAGCGGCGGGCACGGGTCGCGGCGCGGCTGAGGTCGGTGGCACCGGCACTGAGACCACATCGGCCGGAGGCGTTCCCGACGGTGTCGGCGTTGCCTGGGCCATCGCCGCAGCCACCGGCTCGGTCGGTGGCCTGGTCGTCGGTGGTTCGGCCTGGCCGAGCGCCTCAAGGGCTCTGAGATGGGTCGCCAACTCCGTCCTGGCAAGCGCCGCGACGGCAAACACGATACCCACCGCCGGGGGTGCGCCAGACGCCGTGGCGATGCCCAGCCGAATGAGCAGCAGCTGGTCGTCCTCGGGCAGCTCGGTCGCATCGGCCAGGCCGATCCCTTCGCCGATGACCGCTTCCAGGCCACCGTCGAGTGCCTGCAGCAGGGCGCGGGCGAGGTCCAGCGCGGTTACCGGAGTGTCACCGATGGCGGCGCCCATCGCCGGGTCGAGGGCAGCTCCAACGGACCGGCGGGACGTCCCCAGCAGCTCGAACGAGCCGACCGGCAGGAAACCCTCGGGCAGATCCGTGCGCGCGACCGTGGCCAGGTCCGCGGCAACGATGACGGCCGAGCCCAGGATCGCGGCGGAGGCAGCTTCGTCGAGGGCGGACCGGAGCAGGTCGGCGTGAATGCGGAGCGTCTCCAGGTCGAGGCAGTTCGAGGGCTCAACGGGCTGCCAGTCGAGGTCAGTCCAGGTCATCGCGTTCAGGCCTCCACGGCGGTGAGGGGTGTCATCAGTCGGAGGGCGATCCGGTCGCCGATCTGACCGGGGATGCCCCATGCGTGAACCTGGTCTGCGACCCAGATCCTGATCGGCTCGTCGATCCGTTCATCAAACCGGATGACGTCGCCCGGTTGCAGCTTGGCCAGGGTCTCGACCGGCAGATCGACGACGCCGAGTACGGCGCTGATCGGAATGGCCACCTGATCGAGGGACTGCTCGAGGGATGCACGCGCGTCTGCACTGGTCGACTGGCGGTCCGCCTGGGCATACCAGGCCGTGCCCGACAGACGGCCGAGCAACGGAGTCAGCGCGCCATGCGGGTAGGCGATGACGATCGTGGCTGCCTGCCCCGACAGGCGGATCTCGTAGGTCAGCAGTGCCACCACCTCGGTCGGGGCGGCGACCCGCAGCAGCGCGGGGCTGAGTGCCCGTTCCACGATGTCGAGTGGGAAGTCGGCCAGATGTGACCAGGCCTCGCTGAACGCCGGCACGATGTCGCTGATCAGCCGGCCGATGAGATCGGCCTCGATCCCGGTCGGCTCGTGGCGTTCGATCGGCACTCGGCCCTGTCCCCCGAGGATCCGCTCGATGGCGGCCAACGCAAAGGTCAGGTCCAGTTCGAGCAGGATTGGACCGGCCAGGCTCGTCGACTGCAGCACGACCAGCTGGGTGGGCAGGGTCAAACCGCTGAGGTACTGGTCGAAGATCATCTGCTCGGCGCTGGCCAGCTGGATGGACACGCTCGTCCGGAGCCGTGAGGACAGGCGCGCGGCGGCACTCCGGGCGACGTTCTCATGGATGGCCTGCAGCGTCCGGAGCTGGTCCTTGGAGAACTTGTCCGGTCGCCGGAAGTCATAGGCCTTGTAGGCGCGCTCGGGCACGATCGCCGCCTCGGCGCGCCGCGCCGCAGGGCTGGCCGTCCCGAGGAGTGCATCGATTTCGGCCTGGGAGAGCATCGTCAGCGCCCCTACTGCATCACGAGGTCGGTGAAGTAGACGTTCAGTACCGCGTCTTCACCGACCACGGTCCGGACCGCCTCGAGCAGTTCCTTCTTGAGCGTGGCCCGACCATCGACGGTCACGAGCTCGTTCGAGTTGTGCGCCGACACGACCCGACCGAGGGCATCGAGGATCAATGGCACCTCGGCCTGGTGCTCGAGCAGGGCCGCCTTCTCGGCGGCCGCCCGAGCTTCGGCGACGAGCGCGAAGAAATCCTTGGTGGCCGGACGCAACTCGACGGTCAGGCCGACTTTGGCATAGCGATAGGGGCCGCCCGCGAGCAGGTTCACCACCCGTTCGTCGAGCGCCAGCATCGGACCGTGCTGGCCCGCCGCTGGTTCGGGCAGCGGCGGCGGCGTGTTCGAACCGGACAACTTGAGGTAGGCCAGGCCGCCTGCAGCAGCAAGCCCGAAGGCCACCCCGATGATGATCGTGGTGCGCCCCGACGGCTTCTTCATCAGCTCGCTCCTGGGGATGGGCTGGGCGATCCGAAGGCGGGTCCGGACTCGCCCTTGGGGTACAGGATCAGGATGTCGACACGCCGGTTGCGAGCCCGGCTCGATTCGTCCACGTTGGGCACCAAGGGCTGGAACTCGGCGTAGCCTGCCGCGGCCAGACGGGCGGGTTCGACGCCGTCCTGGACCATGGCGGCCAGCACGGCCAGCGCTCGATCGGTCGAGAGTGCCCAGTTGTCCGCATAGAACGGGCCGCTCGGCGGGGTGTCGTCGGTGTGGCCCTCGATCCGGAGTCGGTTGGGCAGCGGCAGGACGGCGCTGACAACCTTGTTGAGCAGGGCCGTCGAACGGCTGTCCAGGCGGGAGCGGCCACTGGAGAAGAGCAGGACATCGCCGATCCGGATCGCGATCCCTTCCGGAACCCGCTCGACCGAGACCTGGCCGGCGATGCCCTGCTGGATGGCGAAGTCCTTGATCGTTGCCTCGACCGCGCGTTGGTCGGCCGAAATCACCCCACTGCCCGCGTCGAAGTTGGCGCTGTCCGGGGCCGTCTGCTGGCCAGAGGTGATGGTGATCGCCTGGGTGCCCCGGAAGATGTCGGCGTTGAAGGCGGCCGAGACCGATTCGGCGAACGCGGTGAATTTGCGCACGTTCGTGTCCGACAGGGCATACAGCACGATGAACACAGCCAGAAGCAGGGTGATCATGTCGGCGTAGGTGATCAGCCAGCGCTCGTCGGCGTGGAACTCCTCGGCATGCCCGCCATGCTTCTTGCGGGACATCAGGCAGCCTCCTCGGAGACGGCGCCGGCGGGGGTGGCGCTGCCGGCGGGGGTGGTGCTGCCGGCGGCAAGGATCCTGGGATCGATGAACGTCTCGAGCTTGCGCGCGACGATCCTTGGGTTGTCGCCGGCTTGGATGGCCAGAATCCCGGCCAGGGCCATCTGGCGCTCGATGACCTCCTCGGCGGATTTGCCCTTGAGCGCCATGCTCAGGGGCATGTACACGATGTTCGCCACGCCGACGGCCATGAGCGTGGCGATGAACGCGACCTGGATCCCGGCGCCGAGCTTCTCCGGCTCGGACAGGTGGGCCATGACCGCGATCAGGCCCATGACCGCGCCCAGGATGCCGAACGTGGGGGCGAAGCCAGCCATCGCTGCGAGCAGTAGCACGCCGTGCGCATGGCGTCGCTTCATGGCCTCGATTTCGAGATCGAGGACCTCCTCCACCGTCTCCGGCTCGAGGCCGTCGATGACCATCTGCAGGCCACGCCGCATGAACGGGTCCTCGACGGACTCGATGTCGCTTTCGAGGGCCAGCAAGCCTTCGCGACGGGCTCGCTCGGCGAACGAGACGAGCTGATCGCGGCGAGCCATGGCGTGGCTCGGGGCGGACTTCATGGCGATCCCCAGCAGCTTGGGCAGCTTCTTGAAGCCGGCCAGTCCGAAGGCTGCGATGGTCGCCCCGAAGGTGCCCACGAAGACGATCGAGATCGAGGGCAGGTTGATCAGGATGGCCGGGCTGACGCCCTTGAGCAGGAACGTGATGATGACCGCGCCCACGGCGATGAGGACGCCGATCATCGGACGGAGTCCAGATCGCGTTGGCTGGGACCCAGGGCGACCAGTCCTCCGGACGAACGACCGGGACCGCGCCGAGGGCCACGGCGGAGCGAACGCTGGTAGGCGGTGAAGCGCTCAGCGATGACCTCGGCCGCCTCGCGCACGAGCAGCTTGCGACCGTCAGCCAGGGTGATGACGGTGTCTGGGGTCTGCTCGATGCTCTCGATCCGGTCGGGATTGAGGAGCAGGCTCGAGCCGTCCGGGCGGGTGACCGCGATCATGGTCGGAACCTGACTCGTGCGATCTGCGGTCAGGCCGCCCCGCCACCCATGGCCAGACGCATGAGCCCGGCCCGTGAGCGGATGTTCAGCTTGCGGCTCAAGTTCGAGCGGTGCGCCTCGATCGTCTTGACCGACAGGACAAGCGCACTGGCGATCTCGCGGTTGGACAGGCCCTCGCCAATGAGGAAGAGCATCTCGCGCTCGCGCCGGGTGAGCAGGGCCGTGGGCGCGTCGTCGAGCACGGTGTCGCCGGCCGCGGCCTGCTCGACCGGGAACCCGGCCATGATCGGACCATTGCCGGCGAGGACGAGCTGGATGCATTCCACGAACGAGTCGCGGCTGACACCCTCGATCGCGACGGCGGCATCGGCGCCGGCGGTCAGGCATTCGCGCCCGGTGGCGGGTTGGTTCGGCCCGACCATGGCGATGAGCCGTGGTCGTGGCCACAGGCCACCCAGCAGGCGACAGATCTCCGGACCGGTACCACTGGCATAGTCGAACAGGATGACTTGGGGCAGGTGCACGCCAGCGATGCGCAGTGCGTCGAATACGGATCCGGCACCGGACACATCGCCCATGCCGCTGCCGGTCAGGACGGCCGAGATGCCAGCCCGGACGACGTCCGCATGGTGGATCACGATGGCGTGCATGGGGCTTCGCCCAGGGCGGAGCGGCGACACGCCGGCAAAGGCGCGCCGGGTGGTGGTCGGGGTGGTCGGGTCGGTTGCCAGGGTCATCGAGCGTTCCCTCTCAGTCGGTTGTGGTGCGTCTTGGCTGGATGGGGAAATACCCCCGGAATTCGAGTGCGGACTGCAGCGTCGTGGCTCGACCAACAGTCCCGGTACCACCGGGTCCGGTCGCCGGATCGGGGAGGGTCATAGGTCCCGGGCCGCGCCGCCGGAGGTACCGGTTGGCGACGGGACCGCTCAGTGAACGACCGGGCTGTCCAGCTGCTGGATGGTTCGGATGGCGTAGCGGTTGACCAGGACCACATCCGTGAAGCGGTCGCTGACGAGTCGTCCGTCTCGTCGGACGACCGCCCCGGTGATGGGCAGGAAGAGCTGGCCCGTTCGATGAAACGCGTGTTCGGGGGAGTTGCCGGCGAACAGGTGGATCGTGCCGGTCAGGTCGAACCCATCGCCCCGGACGCGGACCGGATAGCGGACCTTGTGGATCCGACGAGCTTGTGCCACGGGCTGCCACGCGCTGTTGAGCGCGTGGCCCAGTACCAGCTCAAAGTCGAAGGGGTCGATCGTGATTTCGGCGTTCGGCCTGGCCGGCCAGCCTCCGGCGCGCGTGCCGCGTACCTTGGGTTCGGTCACGTGGACCGGTCGGCGGGCGTTCAGCAGGTCGGACAGACGACCGTCGCCCTGGGCGTAGCCGCTGACGAAGAAATCCTCCGTCCAGCCGCCCAGAAAGTGGCGTGCGAGCATGGCCGAATCGGCTAGGGGTGCGGCATCCTGGGCCTGCCCTGGGTGCTGCCGTCGGGACCAGACAGTCATGGCGATGGCTCCGTGCGGGGTGAGATACCCGCACCGTCATCGCGAAAGTACCGGGACCCTATGGCCCATTCGGGGGTGGCCCGTCACCCAAGTGGGCTAGTGAAACGCACCCGACGACGGAGCGCGTGCTCGGCGCGCGCGGTGCCCGGAATCACCGGTTCCCGCCGGGTTGCACCGGTCAACCCGCGGGGGTCATCCTCGGGAACGGCGAACCGGCCATCTTCTCCTCGAATCGCCGGGCGGCCTGCTCGAGCGTCTCGAGGTGCGCCGCCAGGCGGTGGCGAGCCTCCTCGGCGGCGGCATCCAGCCCGGTCAGCTCGAAGATCCGCCAGTACTTGATGACCGGCATGAGCACTTCGTCACGGTGGACCCGAATGTCGTAGATCCCGGCCTTGGCGATCTGGGCGGCCTTGCGGATGAAGCCCGGGATCCCGGCGCCCGGCATCTGGAAGGCGAGCACCTCGTCGACAATCGCCCGGACCGTGGCCGACGGCACGAGCTTGAGCGCCTCGCCCAGGATGTCCCGATAGAACACCATGTGCAGGTTCTCGTCCGCCGCGATCCGGACCATGATCTTGTCCGCCACCGGGTCGTCCGAATAGCGCCCGGTGTTGCGATGGGCGATCCGGGTGGCCAGCTCCTGGAATGCGACGTAGGCCAGCCCATGCAGCGTGTCCGCCTGGGGCTTGTCGTAGCCGGTCTGGAGTTGGGTCATGCGGCCGCGCTCGAGCAGGACCGGATCGATGTTGCGGGTGACCGTCAGGTAGTCGCGCAGGACGATGGCGTGGCGACCCTCCTCAGCCGTCCAGCGGCCGACCCAGGTCATCCAGGCTCCCTCGCCCTCGCCGAACATGCCGTGGATCAGGCGGTGGTAGCTGGGCAGGTTGTCCTCGGTCAGCAGGCCGATCTCGAAGGCCGTCTGGGCCACCCCGGTCAGGCGCGGCTGGTCGGGCGTCCAAGGCTCCTTGTCGAAGTCGCGGCCAAGGCGATAGGGAATGAACTCGTGGGGGAACCATTCCTGGGCCACCTTGAGGTGGCGGTCGACGAGGCGGCCTGCTTCCGGCTCCAGCTCGAGGAGCAGCGCTCGCTCGTCGTACTCGACGGTCATCGGAGTTCTCCGCGGGGGGACAAGCGAGAGGCGGCCGGGTTGGCGCCGTTCTCCGACGAGTCTCGGACAGGGTACCCGGTATGGCGGATCGCCCACGTCGATCCGGTGCACCGCTGCACGGATCGATGCGGGGCCACAGGCCGGTCGGCTGCGTCTGACGGACGGCCACCGAGCCCAGCTACCGTCCGATTCGTCCCAGGTGGGTGTCGCGGAACCCGGTCGGCAGCTTGAGTCCGTAGCCGAGCGCACGGTCCGCACCGGTATGTGCAATGAGGACCGCGCCCACCAGCGCGACCACCGCCACGCCGGTGACGAGCCCCGCGCCGAGCACGGCCAACCCGACCGCCCAGTTGTGGGCCATGTTGTACGTCAGCGCCCCGAGGCGTGGCCCACGGAGATAGCCGACCATCGACAGGTCAACAGCCAGGAATGCAGGTACGAGCCAGATCGACTCGCCGCCCAGCCGTCCGTAGGCGAGGACGCCCGCCGCGAAGGCAGTCAGCCCTTCAATCCGGAGCCAGGTTCTGGCCTGGGCACCAAGCGTGGGCGCGTCGCCGTTCATCCGATTCTCCGTGCTCCATGGCGGAACGAGCTGCAGCGGCCGCGTCGAGCGCTGTGCGTCGGACGACCATACCTGACCCCCGGCCAGGCGTTCGAGTCGGTCCTACGCGGCGGGACCAGATTGGAGCGCAACGGCCTGCCCCAGGTGTGGCCTGCATCCGGATCCGGTCTTGGCGCGTACCCATACGGGGATTGACGAGAGGGGGCCGCCACTCCATGCTATTGATACAAGTTGCAATAACGATCCAAACGCCCGACCAGGCCCCGCCGACCCAACAACGATCCGGTCGAAACGGCAGCCCCACCGGAAACCGATCAACCCGCCCAGCCCCAACTCGAAGAGGTCGCCTCCGTGTCTGCGTCACTCCTTGCTTCCGCTGTCAGTGCACTCGCTGGCGCCCCATCGCCACAGGGCGTCGGGTTGCTCGTGACGGCCGTCCTGCTTGGGGTTCGCCATGGTATCGACTGGGATCACATCGCGGCGATCACGGACATCACCTCGACGACCGCCACCGCCGATGCCGGGTCCGCCGTGCACGGCGAGCAGCACCGGGTCCTTGATGAGGCCGTCAGTCACCACGAGCACGAACACGGCGGCCCCAGCGAGATCCACGCCCACGACCTGGGAGTCGCGCCCGCGACGATGGCCGGGGCGACGCTCCTGCCGGCCGCGCTCCCGGCGCCACCTCGGGCCAGGCTCATGGCCGAACAGCGCCATGCCATCGCCCTGGGCACGCTGTACGCTCTGGGCCACGCCCTGGTCGTGGCCGCGCTCGGTCTGGCGGCCCTGGCCTTCGGAGCGGTCCTGCCCGCCTGGGTCGACCCGATCATGGCTCGCGTGGTCGGGTTCACCCTGGTCGTTCTCGGCGTCTGGGTGTTTGTGTCGCTCTATCAGTACCTGCGCTACGGGACGGCGTTTCGGCTGCGCAGTCGCTGGATGCTCGTGTTCGACTCGGTCCGTCTGGCGTCCCGTCGCTTGCAGGCCAGGTTGCATGGGCATGAGCATGTCGAGCCACTGGAGATGAGCTCGTACGGTCGGCGCACGGCGTTCGGCGTCGGGATGATCCACGGGATCGGCGCGGAAACCGGGACCCAGGTGCTCATCATTGCCGCTGTCGGTGGCGCGGCCGGCGCAGGTCTCGGCGTGCCGATGCTGGTCGCCTTCATCGGGGGCCTGCTGCTGTCCAACTCGCTGATCGTGCTGCTCACCTCGACCGGGTTCGTCGCCAGCCAGCTTCGCCAGCGGATCTATGTGGTCTTCGGGGTTGCTGCGGGTACCTTCAGTCTGGTCATCGGGTTTCTGTTCCTGTTCCAGCTCCAGGGGGTCCTGCCCAGCCTGGGGCACCTGGTCGGGTCGCTCCCGACGTGAGCGCACGGGCCACCTCGGGATCGCCCGGCGAGCGCCCTGCCGCGGATTGGGGCACCGTCCGGTCTCGGCTTCGGTCGATGGGCCTGCGCTGGACGCCGCAGCGTCGCACGTTGGTCGCGGTCCTGGCACAGACGACCGGGCACGTCACCGGCACTGAGCTGATCGAACGCTGCCGGCAACTCGACCCGACGACGATCCCGTCGACCGTCTACCGCACACTGGACGTGCTGGAGGATCTCGGCTTCGTGCGACACGGCCATGGTGCCGACGGTCGCGAGGAATTCCACGTCCTGCCGGCGGCTGAGCACGGCCATCTGCACTGTGGCGGGTGCGGCCAGACGGCAGAGCTCGGCTCGGCGGAGGCCGCGGCGCTGGTCGATGCGCTGCTGGCCAGCCGCGGGTTCGAGGTGGACCTGTCCCACGTGACGATCGTCGGCCGCTGCGCCGACTGCCGGGGCTGACGCCATGCGGAACGCGGGGCCGACCCGACGCCGACTGGCGGGGAAGGTGCCACGCCAGGCGGCCTTCAGTCGGAGCTGGGCACGCCCATGATGTGGAAACCACCGTCGACGTAGATCACCTCGCCGGTGACCGCGCTGGACAGGTCCGAGGCGAGATAGACGGCTGTCTTTCCGACATCCTCGGGCGTGATGTTCGACCGCAGCGGAGCCAGCTCGGCGAACCCGCCGTACATTTTCTTGAAGCCTGAGATGCCGGCTGCCGCCAGCGTTCGGACCGGCCCGGCGCTGATCGCGTTCACTCGCACGCCGTCCGGCCCCAGATCGGCAGCCAAGTAGCGGACGGACGCCTCCAGGGCTGCCTTCGCCACGCCCATCACGTTGTAGTGGCCGACCACCTTCTCCGCCCCGTAGTAGGACAGGGTGAGCACGCTCGATCCGGCGTGCAGGTACGGACGCGCTTCCCGGACGAGCGCCACAAGTGAATAGGCGCTGACGTCGAGGGCCAGGCTGAACCCTGTCCGGGAGGTGTCCACAAACGAGCCCTCCAGGTCCTCTCTGCGGGCGAACGCCAGGGCGTGGACCAAGATGTCGAGCCGGTCGTGGCCAGCGCCCCAGCGTTCGAAGACCGTCCGGATCTGCTCGTCCGACTGGACGTCGCAGGGCTCCACGAAGGTCGACCCGATCGATTCGGCGAGCGGTCGAACGCGCTTGTCGATCAGGCTTTCGATCGAGCTGAAGCCGACGGTGGCGCCCGCGTCATGGAGCGCCTGGGCGATGCCCCAGGCGATCGAATGGTCGTTGGCGACGCCAAAGATGAGCGCGGTTCGTCCGTCGAGCAGTCCCATCCGCGGAGCCTAGCAGACGGGTACCATGCCGGGCATGCCGGCCCCAGACCGCCCGTCCGAACTCCGCGCGGCGCTGACTGGCGTCCGTGCGCTGTTGCTCGACCTGGACGGCGTGATCGTGCTCAAGGAAGGGCTCATCCCCGGGGCAGGGGAGGCGCTGGCCGAGCTGCAGGCTCGGGGTGTGCCCTACCGGATCGTGACCAACACGTCGCTCGTCAGCCGGGCCAGCCTGGCGCGCTGGAGTCAGCGAATGGGCAGCCCCGTGCCGCCCGAGCGGATCGCCAGTGCGCTCTCGACGAGTGCCGCCTACACGCGCCGCCGCTGGCCCGACGGACGCCTGTTCGTCCTGGCCTCAACCGATGCCCTGACCGAGTTCGAGGGCCAGTCCCTGCTGACTGCCGAGGAGGCCGATGCCCCGGACGCGACCGCCAGCGCCGTGGTCATCGGCGATGCCCCCGAGGCGGTGACCTTCGACAACCTCAATCGGGCATTTCGCCTGGTGCGCGCCGGCGCCGAGCTGGTCGGCATGCATCGCAACCCATGGTGGCTGACGCCGCACGGCCCGACGATCGATTCGGGGGCGATCGTGGCCGGCCTGGAGTTCGCGACGGAACGCTCGGCGCGGATCCTCGGCAAGCCTTCGCCGGTCTTCTTCCGGGAGGCTGTTGCGGCGCTGGCCGCCGAGGTGCGTGGGCGGGTTGGCGCGGGCGGCGGTCGGCGTCTGCTGCGGCGTGAGATCGCGATGGTCGGCGATGACATTCGAACCGACGTTTTGGCGGCCCAGCGCGTGGGGCTGCGCGGGGTGCTCGTGCTCACCGGGAAGCATTCGCTTGAGGACGTCGGCCTGGCGCCCCGAGGCCGGGCCGGTGGGCGACCCGACGCGATCGCCGTCTCGCTCGCCGAGGTGGTCGCCGCTCTGACTTGAACGACAGACGCCCCACGATCTGCCCCGCCGCCCGCCCCGACCCAACCGACCCGCCCCGACCCGTCGCCGACCCACAACCGATCCACGGCCACCAACGGCCGACCAACCACGCAGGGAGCGGCGGTACACTGCGGACCACAGCCTCGCCGTGTTCAGGGCGGGCCGCGGGGGCAGACCCCATGGACCGGCAATCCGGCCGTGGCAATCCGACCTATAGATCCAATGGACGTCCCACGATCCCGACCAGCACCCGCGACACAGGGAGCCGCACGATGACCACCGAGGCCACGCCGCGTCTGAAGATCACGTACGCGACGCTCAGCAACGACAACGAACAGCTTCACGCCGCCTTCGAGGCCGGTCTCGTGCGGGCTCGGGCTGCGCTCGGTGGCTACCACCCGAACCTGGTCGGCGGCCAGCCGCGTGATGGCGAGGGCGTCATCACCGTGCGCTCGCCGATTGACACGGACATCGTGGTGGGGACCTTTGCCCGGGGCACACGCCGGGACGTCGTCGACGCCATCGCGGCCGCGCGTAGCGCCCAGCCGGCCTGGGCCGCCACGCCCTGGCGCGAGCGCCTGGCCATCGTCCGCCGCGCGGCCGCGCTCATCAGCGAGCGCCAGATGGACTACGCGGCAATCATGGCCATCGAGGTCGGCAAGAACCGACTCGAGGCGCTGGGCGAGGTCGAGGAATCGGCCGACCTGCTGCGCTACTACGCGGACACGATGGAGCGCAACGAGGGCTACGACCACCCGCTCGACAACCTGGGTGACGCCACCGTGCACACCCGGACGATCCTGCGTCCGTTCGGCGTGTTTGCGGTGATCAGCCCGTTTAACTTCCCGATGGCGCTGTCCGCCGGACCGTCGAGCGCGGCGCTGCTGGCCGGCAACACGGTCGTCTTCAAGCCCAGCTCGACCGCCCCGCTGTGCGGCGTGAAGCTGGTCGAGGCGTACCGTGACGCGGGCGTGCCCGACGGCGTGATCAACCTGGTCATGGGCCCCGGCGACGCCGTCGGCATGGAGCTCCAGGAGAATCAGGCCATCGACGGGATCGTCTTCACCGGTTCGTACGAGGTTGGCTTCGACCTGTTCAAGCGGTTCTCCACCCGCTACCCGCGGCCGTGCATCGTCGAGATGGGCGGCAAGAACCCGGCCATCGTGACCGCCAAGGCGGACCTCGAGGAGGCCGCCGAGGGGATCATCCGATCGGCCTTCGGCTTCGGCGGCCAGAAATGCTCGGCCAACAGCCGGGTCTACGTCGAGCGGCCCGTCCACGACGAGCTGGTCCGATTGCTCGTCGAGAAGAGCGCCAAGCTGACCATCGGCGACCCACTCCTGCGCGAGCACTGGCTTGGCCCGGTCATCGATGAGCGTGCCGTGGATCGCCATCAGGCCGCCGTCGCCGACGCCCGACTGGCCGGCACCGTGTTCACCGGCGGCGAGCGCCTGACCGACCGCGGCCTGGAGCGTGGCTTCTACGTCGAGCCGACCGTGGTCGGTAACCTGCCAGTGGATCACCGGCTGTTCCGCGACGAGCTGTTCGCGCCGCTGACCGCCGTTGCCGCCGTCGATTCCCTGGAAGAGGCGATCCGGCTGTCCAACGAGAGCATCTACGGCTTGACCGCCGGCATCTTCAGCGAGGACGCGGCGGAGGTCCAGACGTTCCTCGACACGGTCGAGGCGGGCGTGCTGTACGTCAACCGGCGCGCCGGTGCCACCACCGGCGCCTGGCCGGGCGTCCAGGCGTTCGGCGGCTGGAAGGGCTCCGGCTCGACCGGCAAGGCCGGCCTGTCGATGTACTACGTGGCCCAGTTCATGCGCGAGCAGAGCCACACCGTCGTCGACTGATCGAGAACCATCGACGGGCGACGACGCCGGCCCTGCGCTGCGACACCGACGCGGTGCTGCGCGCCGTGTCCCGTGTCCCGTGTCCCTGGTCCCGTGTCCCTGGTCCCGTGTCCCGTTCCGAATCACAGGAACCTTTGTCGAACCAGATCAGAAGCGGATCGCCCTTCGCAACGGCCCTCGCAACGGCCCTCGCAACGGCAAGGCGGCCGACCCAGGCTTCGTTCGATCATCGGGAGCACTGTGTTGCGTCCCGAGCCGCCCGGTCATCGCCATTCAAAGCTTCCTGTGATACCGGGGAATGACGCGCCCGGCAGGGAGACCCGGAATGACGCGCCCGGCAGGGAGAACCGCCACGGAGACCCGGCAGGGAGACCCGGAATGGCGCCCGGCAGAGAGGCTCGGCAGGGAGACCCGGAATGGCGCCCGGCAGAGAGGCTCGGCAGGGAGACCCAGCTATACTCGACGGCATCCAGTGTGCATAGATCCTATTCGGTGGTCCGGCGCTCGCACGCGGCCTGGTCCACGCTCCGAGAGGTGCTCCGTGATCCAGGCCCAGCCTCGTCTCGCCGGCACGCGCCCGGTCCCGCACCTGGTCACGGAGATCCCGGGCCCGAAGGCGCGCGCGCACGTTGCGTATGACGAGACGTGGACCTCGCCCAGCCTGCCCCGGGCCTACCCGATCGTGCCGGTCCGAGGCGAGGGCCTCACCGTCGAGGATATCGACGGGAACCTGTTCCTCGACTTTGCGGCGGGGATCGCGGTCAACTCCACCGGGCACAGCCATCCCCAGGTCGTGGCCGCGATCAAGGAGCAGGCGGCCGAGCTCATCCATTTCAGCGCGTCCGACTTCTACCTGCCGATCTACCCGCAACTGTGCGAGCGGCTGGCCGGACTCGCCCCGATCGACGGACCTGTCCGGGTCTACCTCGGCAACTCCGGCACCGAGGTCGTCGAGGCGGCCATCAAGCTGGCCCGCTACGCCACCCATCGCCCGTACGTGGTGGCCTTTCTCGGCGCGTTTCATGGCCGGACCTACGGCTCGGTCAGCCTGACCGCGTCCAAGGCGAAGTACCACGCCGGCTTCGGGCCGCTGCTGCCGGGCGTCTACCACGCGCCGTACGGCAAGGTCGCGGACCTGCGCTGGTTCGACGAGGTCCTGTTCGACAAGCTCGCCCCAGCCAGCGAAGTCGCGGCGATCATCGTCGAGCCGATCCAGGGCGAGGGCGGCTACATCGTCCCGGAGGACGGCTTCCTGCAGGGCCTGCGCGAGATCTGCGACCGTCACGGGATCATCCTCATCGCCGATGAGATCCAGTCGGGCGCCGGCCGCACGGGCACGATGTGGGCGGTCGAGCAGTGGGGCGTCAAGCCGGACATCCTGCTCAGCGCGAAGGGGATCGCCAGCGGCATGCCACTCGGCGCGATGATCGCCCGGGCGAGCCTGCTCGAGGCCTGGGGTCCGGGCGCGCACGGCTCGACCTACGGCGGCAACCCGGTGTCCTGCGCGGCGGCCCTGGCCACGATCGACCTGCTGGAGGCCGGTCTCGTGAGCAACGCGGGCAGCCGCGGCGAGCAGGCGTTCGCCGGCCTGCGGCCGTTCCTCGCCCGCTACCCGGAGCTGGTCCGGGATGTACGCGGTCGGGGCCTCATGGTCGGTATCGAGTTCGACACCGCGGCACATGCGGCGGCCGTCCAGTGGGCCTGCTTCCAGCGTGGGCTGCTTGTGCTCGAGTCCGGCGCGTCGAGTGTCCGGATGTCCCCGGCCCTGACCGTCAGCGAGGCGGAGATGGATACCGCGCTGCGCCTGTTCGGCGAGGCCGTCGTCGAGGTTGCCGGCGGGTGAGCGGAGCGTCCAAGGTCGCGTCGATGCAGGATGCCGTGGCGGCGTTGGTGCGCGACGGCGACACCGTCGCGATCGAGGGGTTCACTCACCTCATCTCGTTCGCGGCCGGACACGAGATCATCCGCCAGCGCAAGCGCGAACTGACCCTGGCTCGCCTCACGCCGGATGTGATCTATGACCAGATGGTCGCCGCCGGGGTGGCCCGCAAGCTCATCTTCTCGTGGCTGGGGAACCCGGGTGTGGGCGGCCTGCACGCCATCCGCCGGCGGATTGAGGACGCCGATCCCGCCCCGCTCGAGCTCGAGGAGTACAGCCACTTCGGGATGGTCGGCCGCTACCTGGCCGGCGCGTCCAACTTGCCGTTCTATCCGCTCCGGAGCTACTTCGAGACGGACCTGCCCAAGGCGAACCCGCTCATCCGGGCGATCGAGTCGCCCTATGGCAACGGGCAGGTCTACGCCGTTCCGCCACTGAAGCCGGATGTCACGATCATCCACGCACAGCGCGCCGACGCCCATGGCAACACCCAGGTCTGGGGCCTGCTCGGCTGCCAGAAGGAGGCGGCCTTCGCCGCGGAGCGGGTCATCGTCGTCGTCGAGGAGCTGGTCGACGAGGCGATTGTCCGGGCGGATCCGAACCGGACGATCATCCCCGGAATCATCGTCGACGCGGTCGTCGTCGAGCCGTGGGGCGCTCACCCGTCGTATGTCCAGGGCAGCTACGACCGGGACAACCGGTTCTATCTCGACTGGGACCCGATCAGCCGCGACGAGGGCTCGGTCCAGGCCTGGCTGGGCGAGTGGGTCTACGACCTCGACGGGCGGGCGGCCTACATCGACAAGCTCGGCGCCGAGCGGGTCGCCTCGCTCCGGCCGAGCGGGTTGGCGCCGTCCGGCTCGGTTGACTACGGCCAGTACCGATGAGCGGGTCGACGAACGGGCCGACGAACGGGCCATTGGGCGCCCGACCAGCCTTCTCGAAGTCCGAGATGATGATCGTGGCTGCCGCCCGCGAGCTGGCTGGTCAGCGCGTCTGCTTCGTCGGCGTCGGCCTCCCGAACATCGCGGTGAACCTCGCCAAGCGCACCGTGGCGCCGGATCTGGAGTTGGTCTACGAGGCCGGCGTGTTCGGCGCCGAGCCGGCCCGCCTGCCGCTCTCGATCGGCGACCCGACGATCGTCAGCGGGGCCATCGCGGTCACCTCGATGTTCGAGCTGTTCAGCTTCTACCTGCAGGGTGGCCTGATCGACGTGGGCTTCCTTGGTGCCGCCCAGATCGACCGGTTCGGCAACATCAACACGACCGTCATCGGCCCGGACTACGCTCATCCCACGACCCGCCTGCCCGGCTCCGGCGGTGCCTGCGAGATCGCCATCAACGCCCGCCAGGTGTTCGTGATCCTGCGCCAGTCGACGCGCTCCTTCGTCGAGCGGATCGACTTTCAGACTTCGCCGGGCAACCTGGGCGGGGCCGAGCAGAGCCAGCGGATCCGCCGCGAGCAGGGCTGGCTGGGGCGCGGCCCGAGCCTCGTGGTGACTGATCTTGGCGTCTACCACTTCGACGACGGCGGCGAGATGCGGCTTGATTCGCTCCACCCGGGTGTCACCTTGGAGGCTGTCCGGGCCACCATCGGCTGGGAAGTAAGGGTCTCGCCGACGCTGATCACGACGCCTCCCCCGACCGACGAGGAGCTCCGCCTCATCCGGGTCGAGCTGGATCCGGGCGGCGCATACACGAAATAGCTGGGACGCTCACCGAGAGTTCCTGCTCCACGTCGGCGTTCAGTCCGTCGAGACGTCCTCGTCGGCCGGGCGCACGACCAGGACCGCACAGTCGGCCCGATGGACGACGTGGTCCGAGACACTGCCCAGCAGGAACCGGCCGACGGAGCTGCGTCCGTGCGTGCCGACCACGATGAGGTCCGCACCTTCCGATTCCGCGGCAGCGATGATGCCTGGTCCGGCGTCGCCCTCCCAGACCAGAAAACGCGCCTCGGCGCCGGCTGCCCGGGCCTCGTGCACGACGCGCTGGGCATCACGGGCACGGGCAGCGCGAGTTTCCGGGCGGGCGCCCCGCCGGCCCACCCCGACCTTGGCCGATTCCATGACCGTGACCACGAGCAGGCGTGCCTCGAGCCGCACCGCCAGGTCGATCGCCTGGTTGGTCGCCGCGCTAGAGGCGGATGTCAGGTCGGTCGCCAGCAGGATCGTCTCGAGGTGCTGCCCGGCGGGTCGATGGAGCCCGAGTGCCACGCTGACCATCTGCCTACGCCTTGACGATCAGGGCGGTGACCATCCCGAACATCCCGGCCATCGCTTCAGCGTGCGGGAGGATGTGGCAGTGGAAGGCCCACGCCCCGGGATTGTCACAATCGATGACCACGTCGTAGCGCTCCCCCGGGTTGACCCCGAGCGTGTCGCAACGGAACTCCGCACTGCCGAGCGGCCAGCCGTCCCGGGCCACGACCCGGAAGTGCAGCCCGTGGAGGTGCCACGGGTGCATCATCGCGCCCTCGTTCATGAATCGGATGACGATCCGCTCGCCGAGCGAGGCGACGATCGGAGCGGTGGCCGGGAAGCCGCGCCCGTTGATGGTGAAGCCACCCAGCTGGTCATTGCTGATCCAGACGATGTCCTGGGTCGTGCCGTACTTGCGGTCGTAGCGCTGGGCGGGATCTCTGGGCTCGACGATGAACGCACCGAGCAGGCCGCGGCCCACCTGGTCCGTCGCGTTGTGATGCGAGTGGTACATATGCGAGCCGGCCGGTTTCGCCACGAATTCGTAGGTGAACGAGCCGCCCGGCACGATCGGCTCCTGGGTGATGAACGGCACCCCATCCATCGCGTTGGGCAGAGCCTGGCCGTGGAAGTGGACGCCGGTCGTCTCGGTAAGATTGTTGGTGAAGGTCGCCCGGACCCGGTCGCCCTCGACCACCGTCAGCCGGGGACCCGGCCACATCCGGTTGTAGCCCAGCGCCTTGACCGGCGCGGACTGGGCGTCCAGGGCGTGCTCCATTGCGTCGATGGTCAAGGCGAACGTTCGGACGTCGCCGTTGAGAACCGGCAGGAGGGGCTGGTTGCCTGCGCCCGGAACCTTGGCGTACTCGCCGGCGAGGAACCGGTCCACTTTGGCCTTGGCCTCCACGTCGTGGACTGCCCAGCCGGCCGGTATCGGGCCTAGTGCGGACCCAGGCGAGGCGCTCGGCACAGGGCTGGACGATCCGTGATCCATGCCGATGACCGCGCTCGGACTCGGACTCGGGCCGGTACCGGGCGACGAGGACGCGGCGCCGGCCGCCGGCGGAGTGACCAGCGGTCCGTAGGTCCAGCGCGCGGCACCGCCCGGCGTTCAGGCGGCGACCGTGGCGACGACGAGTCCACCGCCGGTCAGTGCCGCGCCGCGCAGAAACCCGCGCCGAGAGAGTGGGTCGGGCGGCAGCTCTCCGCTGGGGCCGGGCAGCGCAGCAGTGGGGACGGCCGCCTGGACCGACCCGACGACCGAGGAGTGGCTCGTCATCTCGTCGGCGAGCGGCGACGGTTCGGAAGGATACATAGCGGCATCCTGCCGGCTGGCGCGACTCGCCGACAGGGACTTCTGGCCTGTCTTCGGGGGCCGGTCGGCCGGGATCGTCGCGGCATCGTCCCGGCGCGGATGACTAGTCGGACCGAGGTGACTCGTGCCCGCTGCCCTGATCGGCAATGACCTTGCTCGCCGGATGCGCCACGATAGAGCCGCACGGGCCGCTCGACCGGCGGGTCCGACCACTGTGGTTCGACACAGGAGCCGCGATATGACGACGCACCGCTCGGCCGTTCCCGTTCACTCGCCGACGGTCAGCGCGGCCGAGCGCCCTGATCCGGAGGCTGGGCTCGGCTCGGCCGTGCCCGTCGTGCTCCTGCTGGACGCCCTGGAGGCCTGGCGGTCCACTCGCAGCAGGGCCGGTCGCAAGCGCATCAGAGACACCCTCGCCGAGGTCCTCGGGGCGAGTGGCGCGTCCGGTGCCTACCTGGATCTGGACGCTGCGCCGTTGCCGCCCGTGCGGGTAGGCATGGGTACGCTGCAGCGCCGGCCGTCCCAGGCTCGGCTGGCGACCGGCGGGGTGCGTGCGATCGAGCTGCGCCTCGACGACGGCCGTCAGCCTGCCGGCCGACTGTGGCTGGATGCCGACGTCGAGGGATCGACCGATGGGCCGCTCGACCCGGGCCGCGTGATCGGACTGGCCCTGGATGCCGCCTGGTCGCGCGAGACTGCCCACCAGACGGTTGAGCGGCTCGAGGCGCTCGACGCAGCGACCCGGGCGATCGCCGGTGTCCTGGCCCACGAGCGGGTCCTGCAACTGATCTGCGATCGCGTCCGGGAGCTGGTCGGGGCGGAGTACGCCGCGCTCGGTATCGCCGATTCGGAGGGACTGCTCGAGCGCTTCGTGACGAGCGGCCTGAGTCGAGCGAAGCGTGACCGGATCGGGCCGCTACCGCGCGGGCACGGCCTGCTCGGGCTGATCATTCGCGAGGGCCGCTCGTTCCGCATCCCAGACCTGGCCAGCGACCCCCGGCGCTACGGGTTCCCGCCCAACCATCCCGAGATGCACTCGTTTCTGGGCGTGCCGATCACGGTCAAGGGCCGACCGCTCGGCGATCTCTACCTGACCAACAAGCGTGGCGCCGTCGAGTTCAGCCGGGCCGATCAGGAGCTGGTCGAGATGTTCGCCCTGCATGCCGGGATCGCCATCGAGAATGCCCGCTTGCACGAGCAGGTGCAGCGCCTGGCCGTCGTCACGGAACGCGAGCGGATCGGGCAGGATCTGCACGACGGGATCATCCAGCGAATCTATGCGGTTGCCCTGTCCCTTGAGGACATGCCGGAGCTCATGGTCGACGACACGGTCGAGGCCAATGCCCGCATTGAACGTGCGATTGAGGGCCTGAACCAGACCATCCGCGACGTTCGCACGTTCATCTTCGGCTTGCAGCCCGACGCGTTGGGCGAGGTCGGGTTGGTTGGCGGCCTGGCTGGTCTGCTGGACGAATTCCGGCTGAACACGATGATCGACACCGAGCTGGTCGTGGGCGAGGAGGCAGACCTGGCGTTTGCTGCCGAGCCGACCCAGCAGATCCTGTACATCGTCCGCGAGGCGCTGTCCAATGTGGCCAGGCATTCCGGGGCGAGTCGCGTCGGGCTGGTCGTGCGCTCGGAGGAATCCGGAACCGTCGTGCTCGAGGTCGGCGACAACGGTCGCGGCTTCGACGGGCTCACGGACCGCGGACCGGGCCACCAGGGACTGGCCAACATGCGTGCCCGGGCGCTCGCGCTGGGCGGTTCGCTGGAGGTCGGCAGCGAGCCCCACGTCGGCACGCGTATCATCGTCCGGGTTCCACGCCCCCTGGGCGACTGACCCGCCGCAGCGAGGATCACCGATCGTGGTCGACCCCAGCGCCCGCGAGGGGGCTGCCGCTCCCGTCCTCCGGCTGCTCATCGTGGACGACCATGAGGTCGTCCGCCAGGGCCTGGTTGCGTTGCTCGCCCGCCGCGAAGCCTTCCAGATCGTGGCCGAGGCCGGAACGGTAGCCGAGGCCGTCGCAATGGCTCACCGGTTCGAGCCGGACATCGTGGTCATGGACGTGCGCCTGCCGGACGGCTCCGGGATCGAAGCCTGCCGCGAGATCCGGGCGGAACGACCGGCCACGCGCGTCGTCATGCTGACCAGCTACCCGGACGAGGAGGCCGTCCTGTCGGCGATCGTCGCCGGTGCGAGTGGCTACCTGCTCAAGCAGATTCGGGCCCGGGACCTGGTCGCCGCACTGGAGGCGATCGGGCGCGGCGAGTCGCTGCTGGACCCAGCCGTCACCGAGAAAGTCCTGGAGCGGGTGCGCCGGATCGCGACCGGCACGTTCAGCGATGAGCTGGCTCAGCTCACCCAGCAGGAGCAGAAAATTCTGCTGCTTGTGGCCGAGGGCAAGACCAACAAGGAAATCGCGAGCGACGTATTCCTCTCGGACAAGACCGTGAAGAACTACGTCAGCTCGATCCTGTCCAAGCTCAACCTGGAGCGCCGGGCGCAGGCGGCGGCCTTTGTGGCGAAGCGACGAGGGTCCTCACCCGACTGAATCGCGCGCCGGCGTGCGTGTGGAGGCCACGGACGCAGGATCCGCGGGCGTGGGCTATCCTCTCCCCGTCCGGGGGCTGCCCCAGCAGACGGGATCGACAACCGAAGAACGCCGCCAACGGCCGACATCGTGTCGTCGTCCCGCCGGTCAGCCTGGCCTGATCGGATTCTGACTCGCCGCCCCGCGCGGCTCGGACTCCCGAACATTCTCTCTGCCGTGGGCGGCCCATTCCCTTCGCCATCGTGCCCCAGCGCGATGTCCTGGTAGAGAGGAGCACATTGAGCCTGAATGCCACGCGCCTCAGGGCGCTCATCGTGATGGCCGCCGCCACGTCCGTGCTGATCGTCGTTCCGGCCACCGCCACACTCGCGACGGAGCCGGCCCCGATCGCATCGCCCTTGGCAACCGAGCCGACCGTGACGATCAGCCAGCCAGAAGCCAGCATCGTCGCCGCGGTCTCCCCGTCGACCCAGACGGTCGGTTCCGCTGGCGTCCTGCCCGCGCCGCCCGCCCGGCCCGCACGCCCCCGGACGGTGGCCGCTTCGATCGTCATCGTGGCCCTGGCGAAAACGCACCTGGGAGCCCGCTATCGCTGGGGCAGCACAGGTCCCTTCGCCTTCGACTGCAGTGGGCTCGTCTGGCGCGTGTTCCGGCAGGCGCGCCTGGGTCGTGACGTCAGATCGCAGAGCGCCATCTGGATCTACCGCGACTATCTGCGGCGGGGCCTGGCGTCGCGCACCAACCCGCAGGTCGGCGACTTGGTCGTGTGGGGGTATGGCAGCCACATCGGGATCTACATCGGGCACGGTCTCGCCATCTCGGCGCTCATCGAAGGTGTTCGGGTGCACCGGGTGAATGCCGTGCTGACTCCGTTCACGACCTACCTGCACACGAGCGTCAACCGAATTGCGCTGCCGATTCGCTTGCTGCCCCGCGGGGTCCGGCCGGCGTAGGCTGGGCACCGGGGGTCACGACGCTGCCCTGAGCCGCCGCCGGGACCAATCGGCCCGCGGATCGGTGACTGGCGGCCCCCACCGGCGGGCCGCCTGGCACTGATCGGATTGTGCGCATGGGTCGATGCTCATGCCATGGACGAGATCGATCGACTGCAGGCGGAGACGCTCAAGGCGCTCGCCAGTCCGCGCCGCCTGGAGATCGTGCACCGGCTTGCCGCTGAGGCGTGGGACGTCGGTCGTCTGGCCCGCGAACTCGGCTGCAGCCAGCCGAACGTGAGCCAGCATCTGGCCGTGCTCCGAGCGGCCGGCGTGGTGAACTCGGAACGGGTTGGCCGGGAGGTGCACTACCGTCTGGCCGACGACGAGGTCCTGCTCGCCTGCTCGATCATGCGCGGCGTGCTGCTGCGCCGGCTGCGCCGGCTTGCCGACCTGTCCGAAGCCGATGCGTCACCGGACGTCTCGGATGCGCCCACGACTGCGGCCCGCGCCGCCGCCGCCGCTCCGCCGCCGGCGCCTGTCGCGACGGACCCTACACGTTTGCTCATCGCCCACCACTGAGGTATCAACCATGGACGAATCGCTCAACCTCGTGCTCTTCTCCGGGACCGACGACCGGTTGCAGGCGGCCTCGATCCTGACCGCCGGCGCCGCGGCGCTGGGCAAGCCGGTCAACGTCTTCCTGCAGTACTGGGCGCTCGATGCCTTCCGCGCCGACCGGATCGACCAGGACCATGGACTGGCGGCTGAAGCGGGCACCGAAGGCCGGGCCCACGTCGATGCGCTCCGGGCAGCCGGTCAGGCCAGCTGGGCGGACACCCTGCGCATGGCCAAGGAGCTTGGCGGCGTTGAGATCCAGGCCTGCTCCCTGTCCATGGACCTGCTCGGCCTCGAGCCGACCGACCTCGACCCGCTCGTCGATGGCGTCGAGGGCGTGACCGCGTTCTACCTGAACGCCGGCGAAGGCCAGGTCGTCTTCATCTAAGCCAGCGCAGATACGTGAAGGAGCCAGTCATGGCAGTGGTCGAGATCACCCAGACCGTGGACGCCAAGGGCCTGTCGTGCCCGATGCCGATCGTGAAGACGGCCCAGGCCATCAAGGCACTGTCGCCGGGCGCCATCCTGGAGGTCCTGGCCACCGACGGCGGCTCCGTCAAGGACTTCGCGGCATGGTGCCGGTCCACCGGCAACGAGCTCGTGGACCAGTCATCCAGCGGCGCCGTCTACCGCTTCGTCATCCGTCGAAAGTGAGACCAGCCATGATGACCGCCACCCAGGCGCCACCGATGGAGGCGCCCGCCATTGTGCCCGGCCTCGAGCCCGCGGCCGAAGTCAAGCTGAAGGACATCCTCATCATCAACTACAGCGGTGAGCTCGAGAAGGTCTGGGCGACGATGATCCTCGCCTCGGCGAGCGCCGCGATGGGCGTCAAGACCCGGGTCTTCGTCACGTTCTGGGGCCTGCAGGGCTTCGTCAAGGACGACAAGCGGATCACCGGCCGGAACTGGATGCAGAAGCTGATGTCGGCGATGCAGCGGCCGGGCGTGAGCCATCGCAAGCTGTCGACGATGAACTTCCTGGGCATGGGCCCCTGGATGATGCGCAGGCTCGCCGGGCAGTACAACGTCGCGAGCCCGAAGGAACTGCTCGAGGCCGCCTTGCTCATGGGCGTCGAGTTCATCCCGTGCCAGATGACGATGGACATGTTCGGCCTCAAGCCCGAGGACATGATCGAGGGCATGGGCGAGCCGGCCGGGGCGGCTACTGTCATCGGACTCATGAGCGAGGGCTCAACCCCGCTCTTCATCTGATCCATCCATTCACAGCAGAGGCAGGAACCCACGATGACCGGGACCACCAACAGTCCGACGATCACCCGCACGATCGACGCCCGCGGCAGTTTCTGCCCCGGCCCGCTCATGGAGCTTATCCGTGCCATCCGCGAGACGCAGGTCGGCGACATCCTGAGTGTCTACTCGTCGGACAAGGGCAGCCGGACGGACATCCCGAAGTGGATCGAGAAGGCGGGCCATCGGCTCATCTCGCTCGAGACTCGCGACGGCTTCGACGAGATCATCGTCGAAAAGGTCCGGTAGCTGGATGAAGCGGATCCTCATTCTCGGCGGCGGCGTCGGCGGAACCCTCACGGCGAACCTGGTTTCCAGGCAGCTCAAGCAGCGGATCGACGACGGCAAGGTCGAAGTCACCGTCGTCGACCAGACCGGGACGCACGTCTACCAGCCCGGGTTCATGTACATCGCGAGGGGCGGTGAGCGAGCCGCCAACCTCGAGCGCCCCGAGCGCTCGCTGCTCGACCAGCGGGTCCACCTCGTCGTCGGCGAGGTCGCCCGCGTCGACGAAGAGCGGCGGGTCGTCGCCCTCAAGGACGGGGTGGAGCTGCCGTACGACGAGCTGGTCCTGGCCACGGGCGCGCGGATCGTGCCTGAGGCGATCGCGCACTTCGACACGGAGGCCAACCACTTCTACACGGCCGCGGCGGCAGCCAGACTCCGCAGCGCGCTCGACGCGTTCCGCGGGGGCAGGATCGTCATCGGCATCGCCGGGATGCCCTACAAGTGCCCGCCGGCGCCGCTCGAGGTCGCCTTCCTCATCGAGGCCGAGCTCCGCGAGCGCGGGCTGCGCGAGAAGGCCGAGCTCCACTTCTGCTCACCCATCGGGCGGGCGTTCACGATTGAGTCAGTCAGCGAGATGGCCACCCCAATCCTGGCGGACAAGGGGATCGAGCTGCACACGTTCTTCAACGTCGAGTCGATCGACCCGGTCGCGAAGACGATCCTGAGCCTCGAGGGCGAAGAGCTCGGCTACGACCTGCTCATCCTCGTCCCGCCCCACAAGGGCCAGCAGTTCCTCATCGACTCGGGGCTTGCTCCAGCGCCGGGTGGCTGGCTGCCGACCGACCGCCATACCCTCCAGGTGGGTGGACGCCCGAATGTGTACGCGCTCGGCGACGCCACCGACCTGCCGCTGTCGAAGGCCGGCTCGACCGCGCATTTCGAGGCGCCTGTGGTGGCCGAGCGTATTGTCGCCGCGATCAAGGGCCGCGCCCCCGCCGGCAAGCATGTCGACTATACAGGCAAGGTGGTCTGCTTCTTCGAGATCGGCGATGGCAAGGGGACGTTGCTCCAGTTCGACTACGACCATCCGCCCAAGCCGCCCAAGCCGAACAGGATGTGGCACTTGGGCAAGATCGTGTTCAACAAGACCTACTGGCACACGGTCCCGAAGGGTCGCATCTAGGGCGGCCGTCGAGGGTCGGGTCGGGTTCGACCGTGGGAGGCCGTGCCCGGGTCGTGTCCGGGACGGGCTCCAGCCGGCTCGCGACCGGCCGCGACCGACCCAGCGCCGGTCTGTCGGCCTACAATCCGCTCGTGCCCGGACGTGTCTTCCGCCGATCGCTCGATCCCGCCCCGCCGCTCGCCGTGCGGGCCGAGGGGTCGACCATCTGGGACGCCACCGGACGTCCTTACCTGGATGCCGCCGGGGGCGCAATCGTCGTCAACGTCGGCCACGGCCGAGAGACGGTGGCTCGGGCGATGGCCGAGCAGGCGGCCCGGGTGGCGTACGCCCACGGCAGCGCGTTCAGCAGCGAGGCACTCGAGGCCTACGCGGCTGAACTGGGGCCGTACCTGCCGCTGGACGATCCGGCCATCTACCCGGTATCGGGCGGGTCGGAGGCGATTGAGACGGCGCTCAAGCTCGCCCGGGCGTATCACCTGGCACGCGGCGAGAGCGAGCGCTGGCTGGTCTTCAGTCGCTGGGGGAGCTATCACGGCAACACGCTCGGCGCACTCGACCTGTCCGGTCGTCGGCCGCTGCGCCGGCCCTACGAGGGCTGGTTGGGTCGGTTCCGCCACGTCTCGGCGGCGTACCCCTATCGGGCCGGCGAGCCCGGTGCGAACGCGCTCGCGACAGCCGACGAACTCGCCTCGGAGCTCGATCGGGCGATCGAGTCCGCCGGTCCGGGCACGGTGGCCGCCTTTGTCGCGGAACCGGTCGTCGGAGCGACCCTTGGTGCGGTGGTACCGCCCGACGGGTACTGGCCGGCCATCGCCGACGTCTGCCGCCGGCACGGTGTGCTGCTCATCGCCGACGAGGTGATGACCGGCTTCGGCCGGACCGGCCGTTGGTTCGGGCTGGATCACTGGGGCGTTCGGCCGGACCTGCTGGTGGCAGCCAAGGGGGTGACCTCCGGCTACTGGCCGTTCGGGTTGGTGGCCGCCTCGGACGAGGTCTACCGGACCGTGACCGGCCCATCCGGTGGCTTCGTGCACGGCTTCACCTACAGCCACCATGCCGTTGGCGCGGCGGTCGCCCGAGAGGTCCTGCGGCTCCTCCAGGTGGAAGATCTGGTGGCGGCCAGCCAGACCAAGGGCCAGCGACTCCAGGATCTGCTCCGGCGGACACTCGGCGATCACCCGCACGTCGGTGAGATCCGCGGGCTCGGTCTGCTGGTTGGTCTCGAGCTGGTGGCGGATCATGCCAGCCGTGTGCCGTTTCCACGCAGCGCGCGCCTTGTCGAGGGGGTCGTGCAGGCCGCTCGCGCCAACGGGCTGCTGATCTATTCGGGCACGGGTTGTGCAGATGGTGCCAACGGCGAGATCGTGCTGCTCGGCCCGCCGTTCGTCGTGACCGATGCCGAGCTTGGCCAGATCGCCACTGGTCTCCGGACGGCGCTCGACACGGCCCTCGCGACGCTGCCGGCGCTGCCGGCCGGCCTCGCCGCGACCAGCTGATGGACGAACAATCTACGAAGCCTGCCGCATCGCGATCCCCCCAAATGGGTGATGCGGAGCGCTGAAGGTCTCGGGTACGCTGCGCGCCATGATCCATCTTGACGCGGCGCATGGCAGGCCAGCGGGTGAGCCGCTCCGGCACCGGCCCATGGCCTCTGTCGTGCGCCCCCGCGTGCTGTGCGTCGACGACGAGCCGACGACGCTTCGGCTCATGATCCGACTACTCGAGGGGATCGGCCTTGACGTGGTCCCGGTCACCACGGCGCGGGCTGGACTGGAACGCTTTGACGAAGGCCGGATCGACCTGGTCCTGACCGACGTGCGCATGCCCGACATGGATGGCCTGGCGTTGCTGCGCGAGATCCGGATGCGCGATTTGCACGTGCCGGTCGTTGTCGTCACGGGACAGGGCAGCCTTGACACGGCGATCCGCGCCCTGCGCGAGGGTGGTTCAGGGATGATCGTCAAGCCGTTCACGGGCCAGGAGTTCGTAGCTGAAGTGCGGTCCGTCCTGGAGGCGGCCCGAATCCGCTCAGACGCGCTCCAGTATCGCTTCGTCACCCCGATCCTCGATGGAGTCACGCTGGCCCTCAGCGCTGCGATCGAGGCGCGACATCTCGAAACGGGTTCGCACTGCCGGCAACTTGGTCGTCTCGGCGAGGCGACCGCCGAGCTGCTTGGCCTCGACGAACCCACTCGAACGACGATCCGGATCGGCGGCTACCTCCACGATGTGGGCAAAATCGGGATTGCCGACGCCATCCTGCTCAAGCCTGGACCGCTCTCGGTCGAAGAGTTTGCGGAGATGAAGCGCCACGCGGAGATCGGGGCGGGGATCCTGTCGGCCCACGAAGAGATGGCCGCCATCGCCGCGATTGTCCGACTGCACCACGAGCGCTGGGACGGACGGGGCTATCCGAGCGGCCTGGCCGGACGAGAGATCCCGATCGGCGCCCGGATCATCGCGGTGGCCGACGCCTTCAGTGCGATGACCACGGACCGCGTCTATCGCCGCGCCCTGCCCGACGACGAGGCCTGGGCCGAGCTCACTCGGAATGCCGGCAGCCAGTTCGATCCGACCATCGTCGAGATCTTCCCGGCCGCCGTCCGCCACGCGCTGGTTGGAGTCGGCAGTGCCGCCGGACTGCACGGCGCGCGGTCGACGCTCGTGCCCATGCTCTCCAGCCCGCCTCCGACATCGTCGCCGCCACGGCTTGAACAGGCGAGCGCCCTGCTCAGCGCCTGAGCGGTTTCCTCAGCTCGCGCTCGGCTCGAAGCCCGGTCTGTCGTCGGCTCGCTGCCCGTCCTCCCCATCGGCATCCTCGACGTGGTCGAAGCCGAGACGGTCGGCCAGGCGCCGGAGGGGCCCGGGCGCCCACCAGTTCCAGCGGCCGAGCAGACGCATCGTGGCCGGGACAAGCAGCACCCGGATGATCGTCGCGTCGAGCAGCACGGCGATGGCCATGCCCACCCCGATGCTCTTGATCGTGATGATGTCGGCCAGGGCGAACGCGGCGAACACGCTGACCATGATCAGGGCCGCCCCGGTGATGACGCCGGCCGTGCGGGCGAGTCCCTCGGCGACCGCCTTGGTGTTGTCGCCCGTTCGCCGGTACGCCTCCTGGATCCGGGACAGGAGCAGCACCTCATAGTCCATCGACAGCCCGAAGATCACGCTGAACATGATGATCGGGTTGCCTGCGATGGTGTAGCCCACGGGGGTGAAGTGCAGGATGCCACTCAAGTTGCCGTCCTGGAAGATCCAGACCAACGCTCCGAAGCTGGCGCTGATCGACAGCAGGGTCATGATCACGGCCTTGATCGGGATGGCGATCGAGCCGAACAGGAGGAACAGCACGAGCGCGCTGGCGACGAGGGTGAGCCCGATCGCGTACGGCATCCGGTCCGCCTGGGACTGCAGAAAGTCCCAGCCGGTTGCGGAGATGCCACCGACCATGGTCGTGATCCCGGAGCCGGCGGACAGGCCCCGGATGACCGGGGTGACGCTGGTTGCCTCTGGTCGGGCTGGATCGAGCGGGCTCACGGCGTCGAAGCGGACGATCTCGCCCCGGACGTAGGCCTGCTGCAGCGCGGCGATCCCGGCCGCCATCTGGGTTGGGCGCTGGGCGGCCGGCAGCGCATACAACGCGGCGACCTGCTCCGGCGTCAGCCGGGCGCCTGTCGTGGTATCGGTCAGGGAGTAGGCGCTCTCGACATGGTCGATGCCCCGGACCGCCGCAAGCGAGTCGGCATATCGGGCCAGGGCCAGTGCGTTGGCCGGGCTGGTCGGATCGCCGCTCACCGTGGCGAGCACGACGATGGGGTTGGTCTCGCCGGCTGGGAACTCGCGCTGGATGGTGACGTAGGCGTCGCGACTCTCCAGGCCGGCTGGGTAGATCGAGGCGTCCGGCACACCCTGGACGAGCCGGAAGAACGGCGAGCCCACGATGAACAGGAGCAGCAGTACCGGCCCAAGGACGAACAGCGGGCGGCGCATGACCGCCTGGGCTACCCGTGCCCAGACACCGCCGCCGCTGGACGGTGCCCGCCGCAGGCCGACGCGCCCGAGCAGGCCGCCGACGCTCAGCGCGTTCACCCGGTGTCCGAGCATGCCCAGCATGGCGGGCAGGAAGGTCAGGGCGAAGAACAGGGTGCTCGATACGACGAGGATTCCGGCGACACCGATCGAGCTGATCGCGGTCGCCTTGAACAGGAGCAATCCGGACAGGCCGATGGCTACCGCGAACCCGGAGAAGGCGACCGCCTTGCCGCTCGTGGCGACCGCCTTCTCGACCGCCTGGCCGACGGTTCGGCCGCGGGCCAGTTCTTCGCGGAAGCGACTCACGACGAAGAGCGAGTAGTCGATCGACAGGGCCAGTCCGAGCATCGTCGCGATGTTCTCGACGTAGATGCTCATCTGCACGACCTGGCTGACGAAGTAGATGAGCCCGAGGGTGGTCGGGATGGCCAGACCCGCGATGAGCAACGGGATGCCTGCTGCCACCACGGAGGCGAACACGAGCAGCAGGACGAGCGCGACAATCGGCAGGGACACCGTCTCGGCTCGGGCCAGGTCCTTCTCGGACAGGTCCGCCGATCCCTTGGTCAGGGGCCCGTAGCCGGTCAGCTGGACGGCGTAGCCCGGCACGGGCACGATCTCCGCCCGGAGCGGCTCGACCAGGTCGACCGAGCCCTCATCCGTGGCCGCCAGCTGGACGACGACGTAAGCCTTGGTGCCGGCAGAGCTGATGAAGCGTCGGTCGCCGGTCTCGGCGAAGCCGACGATGCCGGTCACCCTGGCATCCAGCCGGAGCTTGGCCAGGCTGGCCGCGATCGCCGACTGGTAGTCGGGGGAGGTCGCGTCGTTCGCCACGGTCGACGTGAACAGGACGAGCAGGCTGCTCCGCCCTGCGCCGAACTTGCTGGCCAGCACGTCCGACACGTGGGCCGACTCGGACGACGTGTCCAGCCAGCCGCCCGAACTGAGATAGCTCGATACCTGCGCGGCAAAGACCGACAGGGCCACCGCGACCGCGATGGACAGGAGGGCGACGGGGCGGCGGAAGCGGTACACGAACGCTCCCCAGCGGCTGAACATCGGGCGGGTCTCCTGTACGGACGAAGGGCCGGGACGAACCGTCTCGGCGGCGGCGGTGCCACGGACAGTAGAGAAGGAACATTCGTTTTGTCAAGCGGTGCGTGGACCTATTGGTGCAACTCAGGAGTTGCGCTCGCGTGAGTGCGGGTCTATGATCGGTGAGCGAGCGTTCGTTTTAGTGAGGTCTGTACCGCCGCTATGCCGCGTGTTTCCGCCGCCCACGAGTTGGAGATCAAGGATCGGATCGTCCAGGCGGCACTCGGCGTCTTTGCCGACAAGGGTTTTTACCGGGCCACGATGCAGGACATCGTGCGTGAGAGCGGACTGTCGGTCGGTGCCATCTACACGTACTTCAAGAGCAAGGACGAGCTGTTCCTGGCCGGCTGCGACCTGTCCACAGGGCAGGGGATCGGGGAGCTGGGGACGCGCCTGGTGGCTGGCCGGACCCTGGTCGATCGGATCGCCATCTCGGTCGGCTATTTTCTCGACGGCGTCGATGACGTGGGCGAATCGCCGGGCATCGCCCGCTTCCTGGTCCAGGCCTGGGCGGGCGCGGACAACGCGCCGGTGGTCCGGGAGATGCTCATCCGCCGTCGCGAGCAGATCGCCACGGTCGGCCAGATCCTCATCCAGGAGGGCGTGACCGCCGGTGCGCTGCCCACCTGGATGGACGTCGAGGGGCTGGCCTTCGGCATCTCCGCCCTGTTCGACGGGATCCTGCTCATGCGCATCGAGGAGGGCGACGGCTACCGCCGGGCCACGGCCGAGCGGCGACTCCGGGCGGTCATCGAGCCGATCCTAGCCGTTCCGCGCGACGCCGTGCGCCACGCGCTGCCGGATGTCCCGGCGCGACCGCACCCGTTGATCGGCAGCCGGCTGGCCTGAACCGGGCGACTTCTTGCGGTCGGTCGGCGGCCAGGCGTCAGGCGGGCGTGAACGTCCCGTCCATCCAGTCCGGATCCGCGTCGAGTTGCTCGCGCAGACGGAGGTACCAGGCGTGCTGAGCCGGGGTCTCGGCGTTCGCTCGGTACGTGGCGGCGTCGTCGAAGATGGCGATGAGAAAAGCGATCGGCCCGGCTGCATCCGGGACGAACAGGTAGCCCTCGTGCGCACCCGGTACCTCGGGTCGTCGTTGCTGGTTCCACTCGTCGAGCAGGGTTCGCAGTGCCGCCGTGTCGCCGCCCCTGGGTCGGATCCTGGCGATCGTTCCGTACAT
>JANMQO010000022.1:0-28519 GCA_031370565.1 Chloroflexota bacterium | reverse complement strand
ACCAGGTGATCGCGACGATCCTGTTCGCCGCCGCGTGCCCGTTCCACTGACCAGCAGCTCGCCCGGACCAGGACCATCGCTCAGGAGCCGCCGTCCATGCATCTTCGACCGCGCGACGTCGTCGGGCCGGCCGTCCTCGCGATCATCCTCATCGGACTCATCGTCATCCTGATCGTGGGCAACATCCCGAAGTAGCGCCACCGAGAGGTCCGCCCCGATGCCCGACGCAGCGCTGATCCCGGCCGTACTGGTTCATGGCCTGATCGGTGCGCTCGACGATCGAGACCTGGTCGGGCAGCTGGGTCTGCGCCGAGTGCTCAGCCCGGATCTGCTCGGCTACGGCCAGCGGGCGAGCGTGCCTCCCGAACGGATCCAGATGGACGCGCAAGCCGATCAGCTCGCGCGCGAGATCGAGGCGATGGACGCCGAGCGGGTTCATCTCGTCGGTCACTCCGTCGGCAGCGTCGTCGCGGCGCTGTTCGCCGACAGGCATCCCGAGCGGGTCGCGTCGTTCACCAGCGTCGAGGGCAACTTCACGCTCCGAGACGCCTTCTGGTCGGCCCGGGTCGCGCGCATGACGACGGGCGAGGCGGACGAGATGATTGGGGAATACCGGGCCGACCCGGCAGGCTGGCTGCGTGGGTCCGGCGTCGACCCGGACGAACGAACGCTCGGCCTGGCTCGTCGATGGCTGGCCTACCAGCCCCCGTCCACGGTGCGGGCCATGGCTCGCGCGGTCGTCGACACGACCGGCCGAAGCACCTGGGAGCCGCTGCTGCGCGGTGTGTTCGATCGGACGATCGTGCATCTCGTCGCCGGCGACCGTTCCCGCGACGGCTGGGACGTGCCGGCGTGGGCAGTGCAGGCCGCGGGCCGCGTCACCGTCATCCCGAGCACGGGACACCTCATGATGGCCGAACGGCCACAAGTGTTCGCCCAGACGATCAGCATGCTGATCGCCGGAGACCGGGGCGGCGACATGGCCCGGACTCCGCACGCCAGCTGACCCAGGCGATCAGCGCACGATCCACGCCGCCGGGAGGACCGGTCAGTTCCAGGGCAGGGCGCCGCGCTCCGCCCAGTAGCGCTCAGAGGTCTCGGCCAGCCCGGCCAGATCGGCCAGATCGTCCGGCTCAAGCTCGACCGAGGCGGCGCTGAGGTTGCTGGCGAGCTGCGCGGTCGTCGCGGCGCCGGACAGGACGATGTCTGCCCATGGCTGGGCGCGTGTCGCCGCCAGCGCCACGGCATCGACCGTGGTGGTGTGACGGCGCGCGATGGCCCGGAGAACAGCCCGGGCGTGCCCGGGTCCGGGCTGAGCCAGTCGTCCGTTGGCGAGCGCCTCCTTGACGATGACGCCCCAGCCGGCAGCGTGCGCCTCTGCCAGGGCAGCACCGACAGACGGCTCGAGGACGTTCCAGGTCGCCTGGACGGTCGTGAACGGCTGCCGTCCGTCGATCTCCATCGCCAGCGCCCGGCGCAGGACCTCCGCCTGGCGCGGTCCGCTGACGGTGAGGCCGATCCGGAGGCCACCTTCGCCCATGGTCACAAGCTCGGCCAGGACTGCCCGGTCGTCGAGCACGCCGCTCTCGAGCGTCGCGGAGTGGACCTGGTAGAGGCTGAGCCGGTCGCCCAGCAGCCGGCGGGTCTCGACCAGCTGGCGGCGCAGCGTGGCCAGCGAGTGGTCCTTGACCTCATGCACGGCCACGCCGATCTGCCAGTCGGCGGTGTACGTGTAACCCCACTTCGAGCCCACCAGGAGCGTGCCGTCCGGCAGGCCGCACCGGTCGAGCCAGGACGCCAGGAACTGTTCGGCGAGGCCGTACGAGCGGGCCACGTCGATGTAGCGAACGCCGGCGGCCCAGGCCGCGTCGAGGAGCTCGTGGCAGCGCCGCTCGAGCCGCTCGACGCTCCGGTCCGGGCCAAGGTCGGCCGAGCGCCCGACGGTGATATAGCCGGGCCGGCCAACGGCAGCCAGACCAAGCCCAAACGAACCCGGTGGCAGACCGAACGTCCCGAGGCGGGCCGCCCCGCTCAGTGAGACGCCTCGAAACGGCGCCGCACGGTGGACGCGTCCGGGTCGCCGAGGGCCGCCGCTGACGCCGCCTGGAGACTCCCCAGCTGCGCGCCACGAATCGCCCGCCGGACGTTGCCCAGGCTGCCTGCCACCATGCTCAGCTGGCGAACGCCCAGGCCGACCAGGGCCAGCGCCGCCGACGGATCGCCGGCCATCTCGCCGCACACGGACAGCTCGATCCCCGCGGCGCTCGCCGCCTCGACCGCCATGCGCACCAGGCGCAGCAGTGCCGGGTGGAGCGGATCCCGATAGCGCTCCAGGGCCGGGTTGCCACGGTCCACCCCGAGCGTGTACTGGAGCAGATCGTTCGTGCCCAGGCTGGCGAAGCCGAGGTCTGCCAGATACGTGCCTGCGACCAGCACGGCCGAGGGCAGCTCGAGCATGACGCCCGGGGTGACCTCGCCACGCGGGATGCCGGCCTGATCGAGCTCCGCCCGCGCCGTCGCCAGGAGCCGGAGCAGGGTCGCGGCGTCCGTCGCGTCGGCGACCATCGGGGCCATCACCTTGACCGGGCCGATGGCCGCGGCGCGCAGGGCGGCGCGCAGCTGCGTCACGAACACCTCTGGTCGCTCTCCAGCCAGGCGCAACGCCCGTACGCCCAGGAACGGGTTGGCCTCCGGGGCGATCGGCAGGTACGGGATCGGCTTGTCGCCACCGACGTCGAGCAGCCGGATGGTGACCGGATGCGGTGCGAACGCCTCCACGACCGACCGGTAGGCGGCCAGCTGTTCCGCCTCGGTTGGCGCGCTGGCGCGCTCCATGAACAGGAACTCAGTCCGGTACAAGCCGACCCCGCGAGCGCCGAGCTGCACGCAGCGATCCGCCTCGGCCGGCGTCCCGATGTTGGCCAGCAGCGTGACCTCCACGCCATCCCGGGTGACAACCGGCAGGGTCGCCTCGCGGACGTCCCGTTCGGCGGCCAGGCCGACGGCCGCGTGGCGTTCGTCGTAGCGGGCATGGACGGCCGCGTCGGGGCCGATGACCACCTCCCCGCTGTCGCCGTCGATGGCCAGCTCGCCAGGGTCAGCCGTCGCCAGCGCGTCCAGCAGCCCCGCCACGCCGACAACCGCCGGGATGCCGTAGGCGCGGGCCAGGATCGCCGCGTGGGCCGTGGCCGAACCGGCCTCCAGGGCAATGCCCAGCAGCCGCTCGCGCGGCAGTGTCGCGGCGAGTGAGGGCGCGAGGTCCCGCGCGACCACGATCGACCGCGCCCGCAGCAACGGGACGGGCTCGTCGGCCTCCCCGGTCAGGCGCCGCACAATCCGTGCCGCCACGTCGGCCACGTCGGCGGCACGCGCTCCGAGCAGCTCGTCGCCGATGGCCAGGAGCAGCTCCCCCACCGCAGCCCCGGCCCCGAGCACGGCCGCCACGCCGTCCTCGTGTTGCTCGCGAATGCGCTCCACGGCCATCGAGGCGAGCATCGGATCCCGGGCCATCTCCGCCTGGGCCAGGAAGATCGCGGCCTCGTCCGGGTGACCACCCGCGGCGACGCGCTCGGCCAGCTTCTCCAGTTCGGCGGCGGCGGCCGTCATCGCGTCGGTCAGCCGCCGGATCTCGTCCTCGGTCGTGGCAGGATCGATCGTCCCCCCGGTCGCCGTGGGCGCCGACGGCTGGATGACGACCCAGGGGCCGCGAGCCACCCCGGCCGAAGCCGCGTTGCCATGGAGGATCCGCATGGGCCTACCCGTCCCTCGATCAGTGCCGGAATTCGATCTTGCGTTCCCGGCCGGACAGCAGACGCCCGATGTTGTCGTGGTGGAACAGCCAGATCAGGGCAGGCGTCGCCACGGCATAGAACAGGTAGCCGAGCGGCAAGGGGGTCGCGAGCGCGATCACGACGACGGCCATGCCGCCGGCGGCCGACGCAGCCAGCGAGGCAAGGGACGAATACCGAGTGACCACAAGGACGACCAGGAACACGGGCAGGATGACCAGGCCAGCCAGCGGCTGGATGACCAGCAGGCTGCCGAAGCCCGGCGCAACACCCCGACCACCACCAAAGCCGATATACGGCGAACGGCTGTGTCCGACGATCGCGCCGAGCGCGGCCAGGGTCTGGATGACGATGCCGCCGCCGAGCACAATCGAGACGAGCACCGCAACCGCGCCCTTGGCCACATCGAGCAGCCCGGCCACGAGGGCGCCGCGGGGACCGAGGGCCCGAAGCGTATTGGCGCCGCCGGTCCGACCGCTGCCGATCGTCCGCGGGTCTGGTCCGCCGATCAAGCGAGCCACGACGACACCCCAGGGGATCCCGCCGATGAAGTAGGCCGCCACGACCGACACCAGCGCCGTGAACACCGTCCGGGGTTCCATGGGGCCAGAGTATACGAGCAGCGTGGGCGGGGAACTACCGGCCATCGAGACAACGAGGGCCGGTCGGCAACAGGCGCCCCGTCGGCCACGGCGTCCGTCGAGGGGCGGCCGTGGCCAGCTACCGAGGGACGGTGGCGCCGCGCTCCGCAACGGCCGACAGCAGACGATCGGGGCGAGCCCGCAACCAGGCACCTCGGGCGGGGTCTTCGAGCGCCTCGACGACGAGTTCGGTCAGGGCGCGGTTGATCGGGGTCGCCAGGCCGACCGTATCGTCGGCCCGGACGACGGCCCCATTGAGCCATTCAACCTCGCTCGGGCCGTGGCCGGACCGGACCTGGACGCGCAGCGAGGGGTCCTTGCCGCCGCGCGCCCCGCCGACCACCCGCGCGAGCACGGGCCGACCGATGGCAGCCGGCAAGCGCATAGCCGCCGCGAGCCACCGGATGTCGGCGCCAGCCAACGCCACAGGACGGATGCCGAGCCGCTCCATGACCGCGAGCGCCTCCAGGATCTGGCCTCGTTCCAGGTTGAACAGGGCCGGATCCCGGTAGATCGTGCCGACATCCAGGTCGAGCAGCGCGCCCGTGGCGTTGCCCAGCAGGTTGCCCAGCAGCTTGGACCACTTCATGGCCGCGGGGTCAGGGCAGCGCCGCACCTGCATGCCGGCTGCCCGGAAGGCGGACGCCAGATCGGCCAGGTGCGGCTCGACCTCACCATGTCCGGGCGCAAGGCTCAGGCCGCCGCGGGTCAGCCGACGCAACTCGCCCGGCGCGATCGGCTCAACCGCGGCCGTCAGCGAAGCGGCGATCAAGCCCGCCGCCGGTCGGGCGCCGGCGACCAGCATCTCCGCCCCGATCCCGTTCTGAACCGTCAGCGCGGTCGCCTCGGGAAACGCCGCACAAGAGGCAACCGCCGCCGCCAGGTCGTACATCTTGACCGCGAAGATGATCGCCACGGGCGCATCGGACAGGTCGTCCGGTCGTCCGACGACGGTCAGGCTGACGGGCCGACGGATCCCTTCGAGGTCGACGACGGTCAGGGTGTCATGGGCAGGACCGCCGGTGTGCCCGCGACGCACCACGGCCACGTCCCGGCCGGCAACTGTGAGCGCCCAGGCAAGCAGCGACCCGACGGCACCGCCGCCCACCACGAGGAACGTCATTCAGCGACCACGTCTCCGCGTGTTGTGGCCGGTCCTGCGGCGGCCCCGGATCTCATGCCCGCCGCGTCTCCGGCCGCGTAGGCAGCGGCCAGGATCTCGACGGGGTGGCGCATGGGGGTCCCACTCGCCCGCTCAATCTGCCAGCGGCACGTCTCCGAATCGCAGGCCGCCCGGGCGGCCCCACTCGCCCGCACGCGCTCGAACAGCGGCGCGCCGACGGCCATCGCGATGTCGTACTTCTCACGCTTGAAACCGTACGTGCCGGCCACACCGCAGCAGTCGTGGTCCAGGTCGATCGCCCGCAGGCCGGGCACCAGTGCAAAGAGATCGAGCGCGGGCAGGCCGATCCCATGGCTCTTGAGCTGGCACGGCGCGTGGTACGGCAGCTCCTCGTCGAGGCGCCCGAAGCCCGTGTCCAGGCGGCCTGTATCGGCCAGCTCACGCAGGAACTCCGAGATGTCCCAGGTCGCCTCGGCCACCACCCGGGCGGCCTCATCGTCGAGATCGAGCATCTCGCGATACTCAGCCTTGAGCGTGTGCGTACAGGAGGTCGACGTGCCCACGATCCGGTAGCCGCGCCGGGCGTAGTCGGCCAGCACGTCCAGGTTCTGGCGGGCACGACGGCGGGCGTCGGCATACAGCCCGTTGCTGATGAGCGGCAGACCGCAGCAGACCTGCGGCGGGACGATCGTCTCGAACCCGTTGCGGCGCAGTACCGCGATGGCCGCGTCCGCGACCGCCGGCTCGTAGTAGTTCGCGGCACAGCCGTGGAAGTACACGACGGCCCGCTCCGGCCCGAGCTCCGGGGATGACGCACGCGTCCGCGGCCGGGCGGCCCAGCGAGCCTGAAACGTCCGACGGGCGAAGACCGGCAGCGGCGCCCGTCGGTGGATCCCGATCACCCGCTCGATGAGCGCGCGGATCAACCCGTTGCGCAGGGTCCAGTTGGCCAACGGCGCGAACGCCACCCCGAGCCGACCGGTCAGGTCCGTCTGACCCAGCAGCCAATCGCGGAACGGGGCCCGGACGGTCTCGCGTCGTACGGCGCGGGCGCGACTGTTCATCTCGGCGATCTTGACCCCGGCCGGGCAGGCGCTCGTGCAGATCCCGCAGCTGGAGCAATAGTCGACGGTCCGATCCGGCGTCGCGATCGTCGGCAGGCCCAACCCCTGGGGAGCCAGCGCGGTCGCCGACCGGAAGCGCTGCGCCTGCGGCCCGACGTACTTCGGGCCGGGGAACAAGTCGGTCACCCGGGCGACCGGGCAAGCGGTGTTGCACACGTTGCACTTCAGACACTGGTCCGCCGAGAAGCCGACCTCACCCACGGTGGCCTGCCCGACCAGCTCGGCAATCGTCATGACATGTCCTCGCCGGTTCCGGCCGGCGGCGGCGCCACCATGCCCCGGAGCGATCGGGCGGCCAGCCAACCGCTGCTCAGCGCGACGCCGTCGCCGCACCGTTCGCGCAGGTAGCGCTGGCCGGCCAGCAGGCTGCCCACGATCCGAACATTGTCGAGGATTGGAGGGCCGCCAGGCGAGGCGACCGGACGCAGCTCGCGGTCGACCCGGATACCCGCGGCTTCGAGGGGATGTCCGGCCGGATCGAACGGGTCGGCCGCCAGCCACTCGCTCACCGCGGGCGCCTCCACGGGCAGGCCGAGCAATGGTTCCTCGAGGCGACCGTCGGCTGTGGCCAGGAGTCCGCCGCCGGCGATGCCGCCAGTCGCAAGTACGAGGGCGTCGGTCCGGATGCGCAGCTCCCGGACTGCCGCCGAGCTGACCACCGCGCTGACTCGGCCGCCCTGCAGCTCCACTCGGAGCACGGGCTCGCCGACCTGGATCCGCCCACCGTGGCGACGCAGCGCGGCCCGGAGGACCCGGTACAGGCGCATCCCGGGGATGCTCGGCGGCACGAGCGGCACTTCGAAGGCCTCGAGGGGCAGCCGGGCGCGGGCGGCCTCGAGCACCGCGACGTGGTCGTCCAGGCCCAGCACGGCCGGCAGGGCGACCCGTCCGGCGGCCGCTCCGAGCCCGCGTCCGGCGCCGTCGGTGTCGAGCGCCCGGGCGATGGCGTCGAGTGCCTGGGCACGCCAACCAGGCTCGTCGAATCGGCGGGCCAGCTCGAGCGCATCCAGGTTGCGCAGGCCCGCCAGTCCGGGCAACTCGACCGTGATGGCCCGGACCATCGAGGGTGGCGTCGCGTCGCCCCAGACTGCCGGGCGGCGCAGGCTGGCGGCGATCGCGTCGGGCCAGAAGTCCTTGAATCCAGCCGGCCCGCACACCACCAGTGCCTGGCCGGCCGTCCAGGGTGCCAGAGCCGCCGCCTGCCCGGCCGGCAGGATGGCCACCCGGCGAGTTCCGCCGATCGCCGATGGCACGGTGCGCAGTGGCGCATCCAGCTCGCCGTCGTAGCGCAGCCCCTCACGCTCCAGGGTCGCCCGGAGCCACGCGAGGCTTTCCTCGAGGGCGTCGCCGACGAGCGCGTAGGGGTGCGTGCCGATAGCAGCCAACTGGAGCACGCCCGCGCGCGCGGTGGGTGAACCGGGCAGTGCCGCCACGTCGAGCCCGCCCGACGCCCAGTGCGTGGCGGCGTGTCCGGCCGCCAGGACCTGCACGGTGGCGCCCGCTTCGGCCAGGGCAATGGCCGCACTCAGACCAGCCAGGCCGGCGCCGACGACCACCACGTCAGCGCTGGGCATGGCCGTCATCCTCCGCCACCGCCGCCACCGCCGCCACCGCCGCGACCGACGGAAGCGACTCGATCCCGAGCACGCCGCTGTAGATCCCCGCCACCATCCACAGCTCCTGGAGCTGGCGACCCCAGGCGATCGGGCGGGTGCCCTTGAAGCGCTCTCGGAGGAAGGCGCCGAGCACCTCGTCGGCGAGCGCTCCGGCGTCACGGGCGACCGCGGCGGCGTCGTCTGAGGCGGCGGCGTCATGGGCGGCGTCATGGGCGGCGTCGGCATTGGTCGCGCCTAAATCCCGGAGCGTCCGCTCGGCGACGATCCCCGCAGCCCGAAACGTGCAGAAGCCGCCCTGGCACGGGCCCATCCCCAGCCGCGTCCCGCGGCGCACGTCGTCCAGGCTGCACGGCGAGCGAGCGTCCAGGAATCGCTCGAGCATCGGGCGGGTGACGAGCTCGCACTCGCAGATCAGCTCGGCGTCCCCACCGCCGGCGGCCTCGTGCTCGTCGAGTCGATGGCCCAGCCAGTACGACCGACCTGCCTCCTGGCCGGGCAGGATCTCGTCGGCCGTTGTGCATTGCTCGTGCAGCCCGAGCTTGGCGCAGACGAGATCGGCCGTCTGCTCGGCCATCAGGCGATAGGTGGTCAACTTGCCGCCAACGATCGACACGAAGTTATCAACCCCGTCCCGGGCGCCATGGTCGATGACCGCATGGGCGCGCGAGATGGCTCGGCCGTCTGGTCCACCCTCGGGATCGGGGGCGCGCTCATCCTGGTAGAGCGGCCGGACGCCGGCGTACGCCCGCAGCAGGCGCATCCGGGGCAACTGGGGGAAGAGCCGCGCCCCCTCCACGATGAGCGCAGCCACCTCGGCTCGGCTGACCTCATAGTGATCCGGGTCCTCGACATGCACCTCAGTGGTGCCCAGGATCGCGACGGTGTGGACCGGGATCATGATGTCGCCGTCGCCTGGTCGATGGCAGCGGTTGATGACCGCGTCGGTCATGCGCTGGTTGAAGACGAGCATCGTGCCCTTGCCCGGCGACATCGCCAGCTCGACCCCGGCCAGGCCCGCAACCTGCCCGGCCCAGGCACCCGCTGCGGAGACAACAGCGCGGAACGCCACCCTGCTGACCGTCCCGCTTCGGACGTCCGCGACCTGGGCCGCGATCAACCGTTGGCCGGATCGCTCGAGTCCGACGAGCCGGTGGTAGGACCGGGCCTCGCTGCCTCGACTGCGGGCGTCCGCCAGGTTGGCGTCGATCAACTGCCATGGCTCAAGCGACGCGTCGGGCACGCGGAAGGCGCGCCGGATCGCCGGGTTGAGAGCCGGTTCGCGGCGCAGGAGGTCGACCACGGGCACCTCCTCGCACGGCACGCCGCTGGCCGCGCAAGCGCCCGGGAATGCGGTCACGTACTCGTCGGGGTCGTCCGGGGTGGCCACGAAGTAGCCGCCGGTGTCCTCGATGCACGACGGCGCGATCCGGCGCAGGACGTGGTTCTCGTCGATGCACTCACGGGCGGCCAGTGGGTCCTTGGCAACGTACCGCCCGCCCGAATGGAGCAGTCCGTGGTAGCGACCGCTCGTGCCGCTGCCCATGTCGCCCTTCTCGACCAGCAGGCAGCGCAGGCCGCGCCGGGCGAAGTCGCGCAGCAACCCCGCCCCGGTGGCCCCGCCGCCGACGATGAGCACGTCGACCGAGGTGGGCTCAGCCACCGGCTGCACCCGGCTCCGATCCTTCGGGTTTTCTGGACGAGGTTGCCCCGACGGGGACGATCGGGGCCGCCGGCGCGGCCGCACCGCGTTCGGCGATGTCGGCGGTCGGCGTGGTCGGCGGGAGCGGCTCGCCCGCCCCGGACGCGATGAACTCGCGGAGCACCTCGATGGCCACGTCCTCGTCCGGGCCATCGGCCACCAGCTCGATCGTGTGGCCCCGGCCAACTCCGATCGACATCACGCCCAGGATGCTCTTGGCATCCACCGCCGCGCCGCCCCGGTCGACGTTGCGCACGCGGATGGACGAGCGGTGCGCGCCGGCCGTCCGGACGAACAAGGCGGCCGGGCGAGCGTGCAACCCGGAGGTATTGCGAACCTCGATCGTGAGCTCCCTCACCGCGACACTCCCTTGTCCAGTTGGGCCGCTGCTTCGGCGGCGCCGAGGACATCATTGAGGTTTTGGCCGATGCTCGCCTGGACCGCCGCCACGATCGCCCCCTCGACGATGGGGCCACCGCTCAACCGGACCCGGCCGGCGACCTCCTCTCCGAGTAGTTCGAGGGCCGTCTCCGTGGCGAGGATCGCGCTGCCCAGGTCGCACAGCACGACCACGCCCGCGCCGCCGTCCGCAGCGACGATGGCGGCCGCAATCGCGCCGGCGTCCGTGCCCAGCATGCCGTCGGCCGTCCCGCCCACCGCGATGAGGCGCACCTCGGGACCGGCCATCTGGCCGGCCAGCTCGATAACGCCCTCGGCCAGCCGGCGCGAATGCGAAACGACGACCAGCCCGACGAGCCCGGCTTCAGCCGGGTTCATCGGGCTGGGTGATCCATCCACGTCCATCGTCGACTGCGGTCAGCAGGCGCAAGGCAGGGCCCCACGCCTGCTGCGCAGAAGACGAAGCTCAGGCGGTCAGCGGGCCGCGCTGTCGGCGTCGACCCAGTCGAACGTCCGGGTGACGGCCTTCTTCCAGAGCCGGAGCTCCTTGTCGCGCTCGGCCGCGTCCATCTTGGGCTGCCACTCCTTGTCCTTCGCCCAGTTGGCCCGCAGATCCTCGACCGCCGTCCAGAAGCCCACGGCCAGACCGGCCGCGTAGGCCGCTCCCAGCGAGGTGGTTTCAGCGACGACCGGACGGATGACCGGCACGCCCAGCACGTCCGCCTGGAACTGCATGAGCAGCTCGTTGTGGACCATGCCGCCGTCCACCTTGAGGGCCGTCAGCGGGACGCCGGAGTCGGCGTTCATCGCGTCGAGGACCTCGCGGGTCTGCCAGGCGGTCGCCTCGAGCACGGCCCGGGCGATGTGGCCCTTGTTGACGTAACGGGTCAGGCCGGCGATGACGCCCCGGGCGTCGCTCCGCCAGTACGGCGCGAACAGCCCGGAGAAGGCAGGCACGAAATAGACCCCACCGTTGTTCTCGACGCTGGCGGCCAGCGCTTCGATATCGCCCGAGCTGTTGATCATGCCCAGGTTGTCCCGGAGCCACTGCACGAGCGCACCGGTGATGGCGATCGAACCCTCCAGTGCGTACTGGGCGGGCTGGTCGCCGATCTTGTAGGCGAGAGTCGTGAGCAGGCCGCTCTTCGAGGGAACCACCTTGGTGCCCGTGTTGAGGAGCATGAAGCAGCCCGTGCCGTAGGTGTTCTTCGCCTCGCCGGCTGAGAAGCACGTCTGGCCGAAGAGGGCCGCCTGCTGGTCGCCCAGGTCGCCGGCGACCGGGACACCGGCCAGGTCACCCACGGCCGTGCCGTAGACCTCGCTCGACGCCCGGATGTTCGGCAGCATGGCCCTCGGGATACCCATCAGGCGCAGGATGTCGTTGTCCCAGTCGAGGGTCGCGAGGTCCATCAGCATGGTCCGACTGGCATTGCTCACGTCCGTGACGTGCACACCGCCGCTGACCCCACCGGTCAGGTTCCAGATGCACCATGAGTCGATGTTGCCGAAGAGCAGATCGCCGGCCTCCGCCCTGGCTCGGGCACCCGACACGTTGTCGAGGATCCACTTGACCTTGGGGCCCGAGAAGTAGGTGGCCAGGGGCAGGCCGGTCTTGGGCCGCAGCCGATCCTGACCGCCATCCTTGGCCAGCTCGTTACAGATCTGGTCCGTCCGGGTGTCCTGCCAGACGATCGCGTTGTGGACGGGCTTGCCGGTCTTGCGGTCCCAGACCACGGTGGTTTCGCGCTGATTGGTGACGCCCACGGCGGCCAGGTCCTTGGCCGTGATGCCGGCCTTGGCCAGGGCACCGCGGATGACTTCCGTGCTGCGCGTCCAGATCTCGAGCGGGTCGTGCTCGACCCAGCCTGGCTTGGGAAAGATCTGCTCGTGCTCCTTCTGATCGAAGGCGACCACCTGGCCGCTGTGGTCGAAGATCATGAACCGGGTGCTGGTGGTGCCCTGGTCGAGGGCGCCGGCGTACTTGGTCACTGTGTTCGACTCCATTTCAGCTGTGGTTCGCCGGAACGATCGCGACGAACCGGTTGGTCTGCGCGTGCCGCTGCGCGGAACATCAGGCGCCTGATTGCAGTGCGTCCCGCAGTGCCTCGAACAGGAAGGTGGTGCTGGTGGCCCCCGGGTCCTGGTGACCCGCGGCGCGTTCGCCCAGGTAGCTGGCTCGACCCTTGCGAGCCACCAGCGGGGTGACATGGTCGCGACCGGCGGCCGCCGCGATCGCCGCGTCGGCGAGCACGGCAGGCCAGCGCCCCTCCGGAGCGTCCTCGAGGACAGCGACGGCGGGCGACATGGCGTCGACCATCGTCTTGTCCTCGAGGTTGGCCTTGCCTCGCTGCACGACGCCCTCGAGACCGGCTCGCAGGGCGCCGACCAGCTGCTCGGGACTCACCTCGGTCGTCTCGCCCAGTGCCGTGCCAGCTCTCAGGAAGAAGGTTCCGTAGAGTGGGCCACTGGCCCCGCCGACGGTCGAGATGAGGGTCATGCCCACGCCCTTGAGCAGGCCGCCCGGCGTTCCGGAGGCGAGCTCCGGAAGCTTGGCCGTGACGGCCTGGAAGCCTCGGTCCATGTTGATCCCGTGGTCGGCATCGCCAATGGCCGAATCGAGCGTGGTCAGGTACTCCTTCTCGGCAGCCAGCCGGGCGGCAAAGAGCTCGACGAATCGGACGAGTTGCCCGAGCGTCACGGTCATGCCGGTCAGCCTCCCCAGTGCAGAGCCGGGGTGTGCACCGGCGCGTCCCACAGGCGCGTCAGTTCGTCGTCGAGACGGAGCAGGGTGATCGAGCAGCCGGCCATCTCCAGCGAGGTGATGTAGCTACCGACGAGGCTCCGTCCGATGGTGATCCCGCGACCGGCCAGGATCGAGGCGAGCTTGTTGAACACGACGTAGAGCTCGATGAGCGGTGTGCCGCCCATCCCGTTGACGAAGGCGAGGACACTGTCCCCGCGCTGGAATGGCAGGTCGTCGAGGATCGGCGTAGCGAGCATCTCGGTGATCTCGTCCGCGCTGGCAAGCTTGACGCGCCGGCGGCCCGGTTCACCATGGATGCCGACACCGATCTCCATCTCGTCGTCGGGCAGGTCGAAGGTCGGTTTGCCCGCGGCGGGCACCGTGCAACTGGTGAGCGCCATGCCCATCGAGCGCACGTTGTCCTGGACCTTGTGGCAGAGGGCCGTCACGGTCGCCAGGTTGGCGCCGGCTTCCGCCGCCGCCCCGACGATCTTCTCGGCCAGCACGGTGCCGCCGACCCCCCGGCGGCCGGCCGTGTAGAGCGAGTCCTGGACTGCCACGTCGTCGGCCATGACCACCGCGCTGACCTCAATCCCCTCGGCTGCGGCCAGCTCGGCCGCAATCTCGAAGTTCATGATGTCGCCGGTGTAGTTCTTGACGATGTGGAGCACCCCGGCACCACCGTTGACGGCCTTGGTGGCCGCCAGCATCTGGTCCGGCACGGGCGAGGTAAAGACGGCGCCGGCACAGGCCGCGTCAAGCATCCCCAGCCCGACGAAGCCGCCGTGCATGGGTTCGTGGCCGGACCCGCCGCCGGAGATGATGCCGACCTTGCCCGGGCGTGGTGCGTCTCGGCGGACGACCACGTTGGGCGACACGATCCGAAGCAGATCCGGATGGGCGGCCAGCATCCCGGCGAGCGCCTCGTCGACGACCCTGTCCGGATGGTTGATGAGCTTCTTCATGGATCCTCCTGTCGGTCTATCGAAGTCCGAGGCGGGTCGAGGTCATTTGAGGGTGGCCATGAAGGGGATCAGGTAGTTGGTGAAGGCCACCTGGTAGACGATGGCCGCCAGCGCGCCGCCGACGAGCGGACCGACGACCGGGATCCAGCTGTAGCTCCAGTCAGAGTCCCGCTTGCCCGGGATCGGCAGCAGGAAGTGGGCGATGCGCGGACCAAGGTCACGGGCGGGATTGATGGCATATCCGGTCGTGCCGCCGAGGGACAGGCCGATGACGACGACGAGCAGGGCCACAGGCAGGGCACCCAGCGCGGCGAGACCGCTCGCCTTGTCGCTATTGGCGAAGGCAAAGATCACGAAGACGAGGACGAACGTGCCAATGACTTCGCTGACGAAGTTCCACATCGTGTTGCGAATCGCCGGGCCTGTGCTGAACACGGCCAGCTTCAAGTCTGCGTTCTCCGTCTCCGCCCAGTGCGGGTAGTAGTGCAGGTAGACGAGCACCGCGCCGAGGAAGGCGCCGAGCATCTCACCCGCCCAGTAGACCGGGACCTCGCTCCAGGGGATGCCGCCCTTGATCGCCACGGCAAGCGTGACGGCCGGGTTGAGGTGGGCGCCGCTGATCGGACCGGCGATGACGACGCCAGCGAACACCGCGAGGCCCCACGCCAGCGTGATGACGATCCAGCCGGAGTTCTGGGCCTTGGAACGGGCCAGCAGGACGCCGGCGACGACACCGTCACCGAGCAGGACCAGGGCCCCCGTTCCAAGAACTTCGGCGAGGAACTTTTCCAACATGGGTCGCTCTCCTCCTCAGCAAACCGCACAACCGCACGTGTGCAGCCACGCCCGACACCCGTTCAAGGACAACAAAAAGAAAAGTCCGCGCCTCGACACCACTGTCGAAGCGGGACTTGTCAAGTCATGGTCCCGGGTTGAGCCTGAGGCCCTTTATAGCACGCCCGCGACGGCTGTCAACCGTGATTTTGCAGCGCGTCGGCGCTTTCCCATGGGCCGGACCCCGAACCCTCCGAGCCACGCGTGATCCCACCGGCCGCCGCGATCCGGGCGGCCGCCTCCGGCCGGACGACGAGGCTATCGGCGTGGTGGAGGACCACGTCGGCGGCATCGGGTCCATCGATCAGTCCATAGGCCAGAACCGGCCGGGGCAACCGCTCGAGTTCCGCCGGACGCAGGTGACTGAGGACCAGCCCGGGCGAGATGACGGTACCAACCCCCGGCACGCCCGGGTGCGCCTCGAGCGATCGATTCAGCCCGGTCGAGTCGAACGCCAAGACGTGGACGAGGCCCAGACCGCCGAGCTCGGCAACACGCAGGGCGAGCAGGGGTCGCCGAGTCAAGACCACCCGGATCCCCAGGCGCTGCACCAGAAAGTCGACGGCTGCCTCGTCACCGTCCAGGCCGGCCACGCTGTCGAGATCGACGGCGAGAAGGGGCTGTGGTCCCGTCGACCGATGGATCAACACCATGAGCTCCGTGTCGCGCAGAAGCAGACCGGCGTCGAGACCGGGCAATGGTTCCCAGTCGTGTCGGCCATCGACTGCCACCAGCACCGGCGGCAGCAGGATCGGTCCGGGCCTATCCACCGTTCAGACCCCAGAGCGGCTCCCAGCTCGTGGTCACTCCGACGGCCCCGGCGGCCAGGATCGCCCTGGCCTCCTCCTCGGTCCGGACGAAGCCGCCGCCCAGTAGCGGGATATTGAAGGCAGGCATGAGGTGGAGCACGTTGGGCAAGATGACGCCCGGCAGTACCTCGAGAATGTCTGGCGCGGAGCGCACCACGGCGGCGAACGCACTGCTCAGCAGGCTCTGGCGGACGAGGAGCATCCGCTGGATGGCCGTCATCCCCTCGTGCCGGATGGCCGGCATGAGGGGACCGTGCGAGCTGATGATCGCGTCGACGCCGGACTGGCCCAGCCAGGCAATGCCCGCACGGTCCGCACGGATACCCTCGACGAGATCGAGGTGCACGGCCACGAGCTTGCCGGCGTCATGGATCCGGCGCACGACCGGAGACAGATTCAGCCCGTTCCCGCGCAGGATGAAGATGATCTGCGCGCGGCTGGCCAGGGCGGCGTCGAGCTTGGCGTCGGAGGTTGTCGCCGCGCAACACGGCGAGCGGCGCAGCCGGGCGATGAACTCCTGGGCGTCCGGCCGAACGTACGACACGATCCTGTCTGCCATCCTCGCATGCTGCGTCCTGGGCCGATGGGCGAGCCAAAGCTCCGGCCGTCGTCAGCGACTCTACCCGCCCGACCGATCGTCCGCTGGAGGCCTACCATCGGGCGGGCAGCAGCCAGATTGTGACTGCGCGAGCAAGGATGGACCGATGGCAACGACCGAGCACATCACGAGATCCGGCGGCGATGACGCTGCCTCGACGGACGGGCTGACGGAGTCCCTTGAGGCGCTGCTGCCGGCGCTCGAGGGGTTCCTCCGGTTCGAGGGGCCGGATCCGGCCGCCCGCCGATCCGCCTGGCACGCGCAGCTGGACGAGACGCTGCCTGAGCAGGGCGAGGGCCGTGAGGCGGTGTTGGGCGCGCTGCGCGACGTGCTCATCGCCAACGGGCTGCGGATCGGCCATCCGGGCTTCAGCGGCTGGGTGACCACCATGCCGACGACAATCGGAACGGTCGCCGACCTCGCCCAGACGGTGGCCGGTGCTCAGCGCTGGTGGGCCTACCCCGGCAACCGGATGGACACGCTGGCCATGCGCTGGCTGATCGACCTGTTGGGGTTCCCGGCCTCCTTCGGTGGGGCATTCGCCACGGGCGGCTCGACCGCCAACCTCATCGGCATCGGTGCCGCGCGCCAGCACGCCGGGGAGCGTCTGGGCCTGCGTCCCTCGCTCGACGGTCTCGATGGCCTGCCCGAACCGCGCGTCTACGCCAGCAGCGAGGCGCATCACGTCATCGGACGGGCGCTGGGTGTCCTGGGCATGGGCCGACGCAACCTGTCGGCGATCCCGATCGACGACAGCGGCCGGATGAACGTCGAGCTGCTCCGAGCCACGATCGATGCGGACATGGTCGCCGGGCGCACCCCGGTCGCAGTCGTGGGCACGGCGGGCGACGTCAACACGGGCGTCGTCGATCCGCTCCCGGAGCTGGCCCGGATTGCCCACGAGCGCGGCGTCTGGTTCCATGTCGATGGCGCGTATGGCGGGTTCGGCCTGCTCGACGAGCGGGTCCGGGCACTCTACGGCGATGTCGCCGAGTACGACTCGTTTGCCGTCGACCCCCACAAGTGGCTGGCGGCGCCGGTCGGGACGGGCGCGATCATCGTCCGTGATGAGGACCTCCTGGGGCGAGCGTTCACGGTCGAGACGGGCGACTACGACGCCGTCCGAGCGGCGGCCGCCAGCCTGGAGCCGGGCAGCACTGACCTGGGCTCGCCGTTCGACGAACTGGGCCAGGGCTCTCTCGACTTCGGCCTCGATTTCTCCACGCCAGCCCGGGGCATTGCCGTGTGGGCGATCCTGCGCGAGATCGGCGCCGCCGGAATGCGTGCGCGGGTGTCCCGCCACCTGGATTGCGCCCGGCGCGTGGCCGAGCGCGCCCGGGCCTCGGACGAGCTCGAGTTGCTGGCCGAGCCGGTCCTGTCCATCTGCTGCTTCCGTTATCGGCCCCCGACCTGGACGAACGAAGCGCGCCTCGATGCGCTCAACGACGAGATCCTGCACGCCGTCCGCGTCCGCGGCCGGTGCACCACGTCGAGCACGCGGGTTCGTGGCACATTTGCGATCCGACCGTGCTTCATCAACCCCCGGACCACGCTCGCCGATGCCGACGCCCTCGTCGACGAGGTGCTGACTGTCGGTCGCGAGCTCGCCGCGCGCTGACCGCCGGGTCGCACGTCAGAGCACGCAATGGGCGCGCTGTCTCGCCGCTCGTCGGCCCGCGGCCGGCCCGGGCGGGTCCACCGCGGGCCGTCCCGCAGCCGACCCTGGCACTCCCGCGCCCGGCCCGCTCCTCCGGGCTCCAATTCGCGCCACACGCATGAGCGCAACGCACTGGGGCCTCTACGTGCACAAAGTTTGCGTGTCAGGCGAGGTTCGTCACCGTTCTTGCGTGTGGCGAAAGAATTCGACCAGTTGAGGGTCGATCTGGTCACGCTCAAGCGTCACACGCAAACGGCGCGACCCGCGCGCCGCGCAGGCCCGGCGGCATCACCCCAAGGGAGGTCGCGGTCACCGGCCTCCCGGGGAATGACCGCTAGCGACCCGGGGCGAGCGTGCTGGCCAGCAGGATCCCGTTTGCCCAGTACTGGCCGGTCGGGCCGGATGGGAGCAGGTCGAAGGTCGCGCCCCCGGCGTACGGCAGCAGGTCCGCGCCGACGACGACGGAGCCGTCGAGCGGGTCGCCGGGCCGCAGGTCACCGACGGGCCGCCCATCCGGCAGTGGATGCCCCGGTGAGACATCCACGCTGCGCCCATCGGCCAGCACGAGGTGGACAACGAGATGGCTCGCCGGCACGGGTGTCGAGCCGACCAGCTCTACGCGGCCGAGCACGCGCTGGCCGCTTGCGTCGGCGGTCCAGACGGCCATCCCGACGCGCAGGAGCTCCACCGCCACCGGTCCGTCCGGCGTGTCGATGCGGGTGCCCCGGGCAAGACAGATGGGGCAGGGCGGCGGCGCCGAGGCGGTTCGCTGGGTCAGCGCGATCCGACCGCTCAGGCTGATCGTGCCACTGACCCGCCAGCCCGGCGTGGTGGCGACGGCGGAGGTGGCCACGTAGTCGAATCGGTCGCCGCCACTGAGCACCTGCAGGACGAGCGCATTGAGCATCTTCCATTCGCGGTAGATGGCCAAAACCTGGTCCGCGCTCGGCGTGGCGGACGGATTGATCCCGAGCTGCGCGGTGATCGCGAGGTAGGTCGGCGTGTCGGCTCGGATCGCCGGATAGTGCTGCTGGGCGAGCGCTCCCTCGTCGGCCCGCGCGACAGGATATTCGTCCGGATCACAGAACAGCGGGCGGCCGAGCTGGTTGACGAGCCGATAGCGGAGAGCCGCCAGGGAGAGCGGGACGGCGGGCGGGGTCGGCGTTCGGGTCGGCGTCGCGGCAGGCGCGGGGGTCGGTCCGAGGGCGCCCGTGGGGGTCACGCCAGCGCTGACCTTGGGGCTGGCGCTGGGCAGGTCCGTCGGGCTCGATCCGGGGCTGGCGGGTCCGCTGGAGCCTGAAGTCGTGGCGGGCCCTCCGCTCGAGGTCGGGCTGGTCGATTCCGTCGCGCTCGTCGGCTGGGCGTTGATGCCGGCCGTGCAGCCGGCGACCACGGCCGCGACGCAGACCGCAACCAGGATCTGCCCGATGGTGCCCACGCGACCGCGTGCCGTCGGTGGCTGTACGACGCCCCGCCCGTCAAGTTCCACGGCGCCACCATACCCCCGACACGGCCAACTCGTCGCGGCAGGCGCGAGTCACGACGTGGCCTCGACGATCAGCGCCGGGCCAGCCACTCGGCGAGGCTGTTGCCCGTCGGCGGCCGGCCCGTCCGCTCCGACCTGGCATCCAGGCGCAGGAGCGATTCCTGGACGAAGCGGACACCGAGCCAGCGAAACGGTTCCGGCTCCCAATCCGGCGAGCGGTGGTTGACCAGGGGCAGCTCGGTGAGCTCTGTGCGGGCGCCGGTGATGAGGTCGGCCAGGATCCGACCGGCCAGGTTCGCCGTGGCGACGCCGTGGCCGGTGTAGCCACGCCCGGAGGCGATCCCGGTCCGCGGGTCGTACGAAAAGGTCGGCAGCCAGTCGCGCGGGAATCCGAGTGGCCCGCCCCAGGCGTGGCTGAAGCGGATGCCGCTCAGGGTCGGGAACCAGGCAGTCACGAAGCGCTGGAGCATCGTGTGCGTGCGGCCGTCGCGGTCGTACTCGGCTCGGATCTGCGATCCGAAGCGGTACGGCGCACCACGCCCGCCGAACAGGATACGGCCGTCGGGCGTCCGGCCCAGATAGTCGATCGAGATCCGGTACGAGGCGATGCATTCGCGATTCCGCCAGCCGATCTCCGCCCACTGCGCGTCGGTCAGCGGCTCGGTCAGCACGATGAGCGAGTACATCGGCAGGAGCTGGCGATGGAGCCGCGGCAGCTGGCTGAGGTACGCCTCACCAGCCAGCACGACGGTCGTGGCCAGCAGCTCGCCGCGGGCTGTCCGCAGAGCTGGTCGCCCCCGACCGCCCACGGCAGCCGGTACCACGTCGGTGACGGCCGTGCGTTCGTGGATGACGCCACCGCGACGCTCCACGGCCCGGGCCAGCCCGCGCACGAGTTTGCCGGGGTGCAGGTGAGCGTAGTGTCGGCCGGCGATCGCCCCGAGCGCGCCCGCCACCCGGATTCGGGCGGTCAGCTGGGCGGCGTCGAGTCGCTCGTACTCGTCGGTCTGGCCGGCCGCCTCAATGGCGGCCCAATCCGCGTCGAGGGCTGGAAGCTGGCTCGGGCCGCGGGCGATGGTGAGCGAGCCGCCCAGCACGTAGTCCGCGGCGATCCCTTCCGAGGCGCACACCCGGCCGATCTCGTCGACGCCGCTGGAGACGGCCCGCTCGATGGCGACCCGGCCGGGCCGGCCGAACCTGCGCTCGAGGTTGGCAGGGCTGGCGTTCAGGTCCGGTGACGCCCAACCGCCGTTCCGCCCGGACGCCCCGAACCCGGCGATCTCCCGCTCCAGGATCGTGACCCGCAGCGAGGGTTGGCGGCGGAGCAGTTCGTAAGCCGTCCACAGGCCCGTGTAGCCGGCACCCAGGATGGCCACGTCGGTCTCGGCCGAGCCATCGAGCGGCGGTCTCGGGGTGAGGTCGTCATCGGAGGTCTCAAGCCAGAAGCTCGTTGCGCCGTAGCCGAGCGGGTCGACCGTCATCGCGGGCCTGAAGCCCGACTACTGGAACCCGCGTCGGCGGCCGGCACGAACGGGTCGAACGTGTCCGTCCGCTCGACTACGCCGTCCGATCCCAGGCGATCGCGGGCGGCACCGCCGGGCCACTCGCCCACCAGCGAGGGCCAGCCTTCGCTGGCCAGTCGCTCCAGGGTGACCAGCGCAGCGGCGACCGTGTCCTGGGCGAAGGCAAGCGCGGCGCCGAGAGGCGCCAGTGGTCCGATGGACGCGGCAACCTCGCGGGCCACGGCCACGACCGCCCTTGTGGACCGGGCCAGACCGTCGATTTCGCCCGCGCCCGTTGCGCCCGGGCCCCCCGCGCCTGCGTCCGTGCCCGAGCCCGAGCCTGCCCGCGCCGTCCGGACGATCAACCCCGTCGAGGGCGCCAGCGGCAGCAGCGCGGCCAGGATCGGCGGCCAGCGTTCCGCGGACCGACCGGCGGGCTGGGGTTCCGCGAACGACAGCGAATGTCCGTCGAAGATCGCGGCACGGACGGCCACCTGGGCGATCGCGGCGGCGGTCGGGTCGCGTTCGTCGATGAGCCAGGCGGGCAACGCGCCAAGCAGGAGCCGCTCGGCCGGAATCCCGTCACGCCGGGCGAGCGCGGCGCCGACGACCTGCAGCGCGAGTGCCCGGCCGGCCCGGGTCGCCCCGCTCGACGGTACGCCGCGGGCCAGGTCCGGAGCGACGACCAATGGCCCGGCCCCGATCAGCACGCTGGCACCCGACCGAGCCAGCAACCGGTGGGCATGTGCCTGGTCAGCCAGGGCGCGATCCGGGTCCACATTGCCATCGAAGATTTCGGCCATGGCATCGGCGACCACCAGGTCGACCCGTTCGAAGGCCGCGACCAGGGCTTGTTCCGGCGCGGCCAGCGGCAGGCACACGGTCGCCAGGCGCGCGTAGGAACGGCGCTCCGCAGCGGCACCGTCGAGCGCCTGGCGGATCGCCGCCAGGCCGCGCTGGCTGCCCGACGGCGCCTGCTCTTCAGGATCGGTGGGGACCGGCGAACCAGGTCCGGGACGAGGACGCCAGTAGGGCACATCCGTGCCCTCGTCGTGGAGCCATTCCGCCAGTTCCCGGACGGCGGGCACGCTGACCTGGACGACGTCGACGCCACCCTCCACCAGGGCAGCGACTTCCCCGATCGCGGTCAGCGCGCCCGGAGCACGGAGCGCCGTGCCCAACCAGGGTCGCTCCGCGTCGCCGATCAGGTCGAGCAGCTCGAGCCGAGCCGTCCGATTGGCGTCGATTCGCTCGAGCCCGGCGGCGGTCAGCCGCCGGGCGGCCTCCTCGGCAGCCGCGCGCCGGCCCGGATCGCGCAGGACCTCGGCCTCGAGCGCCAGGTCGACCGCTCCGGATGCGATGTCGAGCGCGAGCTCCTGTGCGGTCAGGTCGTATTCGACCAACGCGGCTGCGAACGGCAGAGACACCCCTCCCGCCAGCCGGTCCAGCCGGTCGCCGATGAAGCGCTCGACGACCTCCGCGGCAAGCGGCCGGCCGGTCCGATCGATGCCGGCCACCCCGAACATCCGCAGCATCGCTCGTTCCTGGCCGCGGGTCGTGCAGGTCAGGGCGCGCGCACCCCACGCGCCGGCGAGCGTGTCGGCCAGCTCCAACAGCCGGTCGATCGGGCCAAGATCCAGCGGCGGGCGCGCGGCCGGCACCCTAGCCCACCAGCGAAGCGAGACGGAGGCCGGCCAGGAACCCGCGATAGGCCTGGACTGCGTCACCCGCCGCGAACCGGACGCCAGTGTCGCCGTATCGCTCGGCGCCGGGCACGATCGCCGCGTAGTCGGCCTCACCGGCGTTCCGGTAGTCAACCTCGATGACAACGGGTGAGCCGACATCGAGCGCCCGCAGGGCACCAGCGGCAGCTTGATGAACGGCCCGCTCCGCGCCATTTCGAACCCGCGCCCGGGCGACGCTGGGATGGACCGAGGCGGCGGCTCGTCGGCTGGCCACCCCCTTCACGATGACGCGTTCGGCCCACGGCAGCCATGCGGCGATCTCATCGGCCAGCATGTCGTCCCCGCTGACCAGGCCAACGGGCACGCCCCAGGCACCGAGCACGGCGGCGTTGATCCCACTTTCACCCACCGGTCGACCGTTCAGGCGCGCCAGGACGGGCGCGCTGGAGTACGTGTGGGCGATCGTGCCCGTCGGGTGACCAGCTCGCGTGTGGTAGCCCACGAACAAGGCGACGTCGAAACCTCGGCCAGGACCCGCACCCTCGACCATGGACCAGGGCTTCTGGCCCTGCAAAAGGACCGCCCGCGGATCGACATCGATCGGCGTCAGGTTGAACATGGAGCCGTGGCTGTCGTTGACGAGGACCTCGGTCGCGCCGGCGGCGAACGCCCCGTCGATCGCCGCGTTGGCCTCGCCGACCATGAGCTGCACGGCCGCCGGGTAGCCCTGATCGCCGCGGCCCGTTGGATCCGAGTGGCTGATCCCGGCGATTCCCTCCATGTCGACGCTGAGGTAGACCTTCACCTGTACTCCTCGCGGACGGCGGGCTGCGGAGACGACGCAGTCCGGGCTGGCGTGCCGATCCAGACGTGCCCATCCACGAACCGCTCAGCCTTCCAGATGGGCGTTCGAGCCTTGGTTTCGTCGATGGCATAGCGGGCCGCGGCGAACGCGGCATCCCGGTGGGGTGACGCGGCAATCACGAGGACGCTTGCCTCGCTGAGCGGCACCACGCCTGTCCGGTGCACGATGGCCAGGCGGACCACGGCGAACCGCTCGGCGATCTCAGCGGCGATCTGGTCGAGGATGGCCAGGGCCATCGGTTCGTGCGCCTCGTATTCGAGTGCGTCGACCGTTCGGCCGGCGTGCCGGGCGGCCTCGATCTCCTGGCCTGGCGCGGGCGTGCCGGGCGACTCGCGGGTGCGCCCGATGAATATGACGATCGCGCCGTCGGCGGCGGTCGCCAGCCGTTCGGACAAGTCGTCGGCAAGGGCGGGCGGGAAGGGTTCGGCCCGCAGCTCCAGGATTCGGAGGGGCCGGCCGGCATCAGCCGCGTTCGCTGCGTCGTGCGCCGAGTCCGCACCGCCGCTGACCGGCGGGATACAGGCGAGCTCGTCGCCGTCGGCCAGTGCCTCCGTGGGCCCGGCGTACTCGCCGTTCCGGGCGAATCGGACCGAGGCACGCCCCGGCGCGAGGATCGGGAACTGGGCCACCAGCGCCGCCCAGCCGTCTTCGATGGTGGCGCCGGCGGGCAGGTCCAGGAGCACCTCGCGGGTCCCGGCCAGCTCGCGCTGCACGGCGAACAAGCGCAGCCGGATCCGCAGGCGGCCCTGGCCCTGCGCGTCCCGCTCATCCTGCTCGTGCGCGTCGGCCATCGCGGGTACTCTCGGTTCAGCCACGAAACGTCGCCACGAGGAGGCCGTCGCCGACCGGCAGGATCGTGGCACTGAAGCGCGGGTCGTGCAGCACGGCCGCGTTGAACGAGCGCAGCGCCTCCGTCCCATCGCCGGTCTGGGCCGGGCGATCGCCGGACACGCGTCCGGCCCACAGGACGTTGTCCGCCACGACCAGGGCGCCGGGTGCCAGCCGCGGCGCGATGACGGCGAGGTAGGCCGCGTACTCATGCTTGAGCGCGTCGATGAACGCAAGGTCGAACGGACTCTCGAGGTCGGGTTCGTCCGGTCCCGCGGCAAACGCCTCGAGAGCCGGCCGATTGACCACCGCGATCCGCTGGTCGGCGAGCTCGGCCTGGCGCCACCATCTGCGGGCGAGGTCGGTCCGGGCTCGGTCGGGGTCGATCGTCGCGATGACTCCGTCGGGCGGCTGGGCCAGCGCCATCCAGAGCGTCGAATAGCCGTAGGCCGTGCCCACCTCGACGATCCGCCGCCGTCCGACGGCAAGGACGCCCAGGACCCGCCCGGACTCCCGGTCCAGAATCGGCACGTCCGCGAGCTCGGCTGCCGCCTCGATGGCCTCCAGGACCGGGTGGACCGGCAGCGCGCTCGCCTCGATGTAGCGTCGATCTGCGATTCCCGGAACGTAGCCCGCCTGCGTGCTCATCGGTTGAATCCCTCCGTCAGACCAGCAATCCGGCGCCGAAATAGAGCCCCGCCGACAGGATCGTCGCCGCTGCGATCGTGCCGACGTTGATATAGAGCAGTCCCGTGGCGGACTCCATGGAGCGGGACCGGGCTGTCTGGATGGCCGCCCATGAGACGATCAGCGGGAAGATCAGCCCGACCAGCAGCCGCAGCCAGACGAACAGGGCCCAGGGTCCGGTGAGCGGCGTGAACGGCGCCCCGCCGGCGCCCCCGCCGAGGGCCATCGAGCCGGCAAAGAAGGCGAGCTGGACGGCGACGATCCAGAGCAGGAGCCGAGCGATGAGCACCAGCGGCCCCTCAGGCAGTTTGGGCGTGACCAGGTACCAGTGGCCCAGGATCATCGCCGCGAAGACGCCGCCGGTGGCTGCCGCAAGCAGCAGCGATTGGACGAGCAGCGCGACGAGCGAAGGGAACCCACCACCCCAGCCCAGCGCCCCGAAGACGAACGCGCCCACCCCGGCCGCAACGCCACCGACGGCCAGCACGGGAGCCCGGCCGCGACGGGCGAGCACCACCGTGTAGACGAAGGCGGCCACCGTGAAGGCACCCAGACAGGCGCGCCGGGCGCCGTCGAAGGCCGGATCGATGGGAACCGCAGCGGTGCCGCCAGCGCCGGTCGGCAGCGCGCCGTCCGAGAGATACGCGAGTAGTCCGAACAACGCGGCGCAGCAGGCGGTGAAGGCGAGGTAGCCGCGCGTCGCGTCCGTCCGCAACCGGGCCAGCACGACCGCCGCGAACGCACCGACGCCGAGCCCTGCCAGGACGGTCCAATTGATGAACGCTAGGTTCTCGGCGATCCGCTGGGCAGGCACGCCCCGAGTGTAGCCGGGTGCATCTGCCCGCGCCGACAACAGCTCGGTGTCCGACGCAGGCGCTCGGCCGGCGAGGGCACCCGACGGGCCGTCGTGGCCGGTTCCGGCTCGACCACCTGCGACGGCCTTCCCGTATTCGTCTCGGGCGCTACGATGCGGCTGGAGGTGACCCGATGACACTCGCTCGCGACACCCGCATCAGCTGGTTTGGTCACGCCTGCGTCGAGGTCCTGACGCCGGGCGGCAAGACGATCCTGTTCGACCCCTGGTTCGGCAATCCGAGCAGCCCGAAGCGCGCGGAGGCTGTCAGCGCGTGCGACCTTCTGCTCGTCACCCACGGCCACGCGGATCACATGGGCGACGCCGTGGCGCTGGCCAGCAGGTTGCGGCCGGCCTGGCCGTGCATCCACGAGATGAGCCTGTGGCTGGGCCGGCGGCTGCCCGGCGGCAACGACGCGGTCATTGGCATGAACAAGGGTGGCACGGTCCGGGCGGCCGGGATCACCGTGACGATGACCCACGCCGACCACTCGGCGGGTGACTGGAACGCAGACGGCGGCGTGCCGCTCCACCTGGGCGAACCGGCCGGGTTCGTGGTCGAGCTGGAGAACGGCTTCCGGATCTATCACGCCGGGGACACCGCGGTCTTCGGCGACATGCGGCTCATCGGCGAGCTGTATCGGCCGGACCTGGCGCTGCTCCCGATCGGCGGCCACTACACGATGGGCCCGCGCGAGGCGGCGCTGGCGGTCGAGCTGCTGGGCGTCAAGCACGTCCTGCCGATCCACTACGGGACCTTTCCGATCCTGGCCGGGACGCCGGACGAACTCCGCGCCGAGCTGGCGGCTCGCGGCCTGGCCGACGTGACGGTATCCGCCCTGCGCCCGGGCGAGACGCTGGGCTAGGACGCCCCCGTCGACAGGGCGCCGAGCCGTTCGGTCAGGCGCAGGTTCTCGCGGTAGTCGATCGGGATCTCGACGAGCGACGGTCCCGGCACGTCGAGTGCCCGCATGAGCGTGGGGTAGAGGTCCGCGGCAGAGCCGACCCGGAACCCGGCGATTCCGAAGCTGTGCGCGTAGGCCACGAAGTCCGGGTTGTCGAACGACACCCCGAACGGCCGGCCGAACTCGGTGCGCTGCTTCCAGTCGATGAGGCCGTAGCCGTCGTCACGCCAGATGACGACCGTGATGTTGGCGCCAATCCGCTTGGCGGTCTCGAGCTCCTGGCTGTTCATCAGGAAGCCGCCGTCCCCGCACAGCGCCACGACCTTGCGTTCGGGATGGACGAGCTTTGCCGCGATCGCGCCCGGCAGCGCGATGCCCATCGCCGCGAAGCCGTTTGAGATGAGCACGGTGTTCGGCTCGTAAGCCTGGTACAGCCGGGCGACCCAGACCTTGTGGGCGCCCACATCGCTGACCACGATGTCCTGCGGTCCCAGGGCCCGGCGAAGTTCCGCAATCGCCTTCTGGGGCCGGATCGGGAAGGCGTCGTCCGCGTCGAACGCCTCCAGGTCGGCCAGCAGCGCCGTGCGCAGGTCGGCGTTGACCAGGATCTCCTTGGCGGCGTGCCGCTGGGTGGCATTTCGTCCGCCGATCCCGAGCGGCAGCAGCGCGGTGAGCAGGCGGCGCAGCGTCCCGCCGATGTCGCCGATGAGCTCGACCGATGGCCGGTACCCGGCGTCCACCTCGGCCGGCTGCGTGTCGATGTGGATGATCGGCTTGGTGCCGCCCGGATTCCAGTGCGCCGGCGCGTACTCGACCAGGTCGTAGCCGACCGAGACGACGATGTCCGCCCGGTCAAATCCGGTGAGGACGTGATCGCGGGCCTGCAGACCGACGGCCATGAGCGACAGGTGCGACCGATCGTCGACGGCGCCCTTGCCCATGAAGGTGACCGCGACCGGCACATGCAGCCCCCGCGCGAACGCGCGCAGCTCGTCCGAGGCACGCCGCCGCAGCACGCCGTTGCCGGCCAGCACGATCGGCCGCTCCGACGCCGCGATGAGTCGGGCGGCGTGGGCGATCGCCTCGTCGGTCGGCTCCGGGAAATAGGCCTGGGTGGGTGGCAGCGGCCGCGCCGCGTCGCCCGACTCGGGCGCCGAGGCGGCCAGGTTTTCGGGCAGCTCGATATGGGTCGGCCCGGGCTTCTCCAGCTGGGCCACCCGGAATGCCTTGCGCACGATCTCCGGGATGGCGTCGACCCGCTCGACGCGGGTGTTCCACTTGGTGACCGGGTCGAGCATCCGGACGATGTCGACGAGCTGGTGGGCTTCCCGGTGGAGCTTGTCGGAGCCGACCTGCCCGGTGATCGCGACCATCGGCGCTCGGTCCAGGAAGGCGTCAGCGACGCCTGTGATGAGGTTGGTGGCGCCTGGCCCCAGGGTGGCCATGGCCACTGCGGCGCGCCCGGTCAGCCGACCGTGGACATCGGCCATGAACGCGGCGCCTTGCTCATGGCGGGTGGTCACGTGGCGAATCCGCTCCGAGCGCGAGAGCGCGTCGAGGATGTCCATCGTCTCCTCGCCCGGCACGGAGAAGACGTAGTCGCAGCCCTCCGCCTCGAGGCACTCGACGAGCAGATCGGCGGCCGTCCGGGTGCGGCGGGCGGGGGTGGCCATCGGGCGCGAGTGTAGCCCACGGACAGCGGACGAGACGAC
>JANMQO010000245.1:0-1702 GCA_031370565.1 Chloroflexota bacterium | reverse complement strand
GCGAGACACCACACGCCCCGACGGCCAGTGCGGCGAGACTGGACCAGGTCAGGATCGGCAGCGTGGTCGCCGTGAGCGCCTGCGAGACGCCGAGGAGATTGACGGCTGCCCGGATCCCGGACCCGAGCACGACCGCGAGCGCACCGGCCGTGATCAACCGCCACGTCCGGTCCGCGTGGCGGGCGGCGATCGAGGCGACCCACGCCCACAGGCCGACGACGACTATTCCTGAAGCGAGAACCACAACGTCGTAGGCCAGTAGAAGCGTGTCGGGCACGGACACGGCCTGGAACGCCTGAATCGTCAGGAGGTCATCTGCGACCATGAACGCGACCGTCACGACGAGGACGCCGAGGACGACCCGTCCGAGCCGACGCGGCGGCGGCGCCAGCAGCCCCAGGCCGCGCCCGATCTGCACCAGCCCGAGAACGCGGAGGAGCACCAGCGGGCCCTGGACCGCCGACGATCGAATCACGAGACCCAACGTCTCTCCGTCAGGCACAGACAGCCCCGCGAGCGCCTCGACGACCCTTGGGCCAACGAGCCCGACCAGCTCCGCAGCCGCGAGCGCGATCCCACCCTGGAGCACCCACGATTCGGCGCGCCCGCTGCCCCGACGTCCGAGGAGCATCGCGGCCGGCAGCAGGACGGTCCCGGCGCCGATGACGGCGGCCAGGATCAGGGTGGCAACGTCCGTCGCCGGCCGAACGCTCGCTCCAGAGCGGATCCCTTCCCAGGTCCGGAATGCCACGTCGACGGCGGCGAACCCGACGAACAGCCAGGCCCCCGCCGGGATCCGACCGAACAATGTCGGCGGATGGATCGTTCCGACGATGAGATCGTTCGGGCTGGCGGAGTCGACGATCTGGCCGGGCGGCCCATCCTCAACCTTCACGGCGCACCTCCCTTGAGCAACCGCGCCACGACAGGCTCGATTCGCTCTACCCACAGAGCGTACTGGACTCCGGAGGGATGCAGTCCGTCGGCTGCCACCAGCGAGTGGTCCGTGGCGGCCCGCTCGGACAGGTCAAAGATGTCGACGACCGTGATCCCACGAGCGCTGGCGACCTCGCGCAGCACACCGTTGAACGAGGCGATTGCGCTGCGCTGGCGGGAAGGGTCGCCGTAGTCCGCGCCCGCCGGCGTCACGGTGTAGTCGGGGGTCGTCACGACGAGGATGCGGTTCGACGGCAGTCGCTCCAGCAGCGCATCAAAAATCGACCCGAGGTTGGCCCGGTAGCGCTCCGCCGGAACGCCCTGGACGACGTCATTGACGCCGATCAGCAGGGTGATGAAGTCAGGCTGGAGTCGGGCCAACGCGGGCAGTTCGCCTCGGATGACGTCGTCGGAGGTCCAGCCGTTGACCCCCAGGTTGGCCACCAGCTCGAGCCTGGGGGCGGCCGATCCGAGTGCGGCGACCAGCCGATCGGGCCAGCGATCGGCCTGGCCGACAGAGGTCCCGATGGTGTACGAGTCGCCCATGGCCACGTAGCGCAGGACACCCGACCCCAAGCCGGCCGACGGTGGCGGCACTGCGGCGACGAACGGTGAGGCCGCGGGCTCCGTGGGCGAGCTCATCGCCGGGCCGCCAGTGCCGCAGCCGGTGACCACCAGGCACAACATCCCGACACGAACGGTTCGCAGGAGTCGGTCACCGGTGGCCATATCCGCCCATGGTACGGGCCTCGCACCAGACCGATCG
>JANMQO010000233.1:0-7754 GCA_031370565.1 Chloroflexota bacterium | reverse complement strand
GGTCCGGCTCGCCGACGTTCGCCGCGGTGGCTACGAGGGCCTCCGGGAGACGATCCACGTGGTCGGCCGCGAGCCGGACTTCGGGCCGCCCCGGCTCCACCCTCGGGCCGGCGCAGTGGCGGTCGGCGCACGGCCGTTCCTCATCGCCTGGAACGTCAACCTCGCCTCGACCGACCTCGATCTGGCCAGGCGGATCGCGCGGACCATTCGCGAGGCGGGCGGTGGGTTGCCGAGGGTCCAGGCCAACGGCTTCCGCCTTGAGCAGCCGGACTGCGCCCAGGTCTCGATGAACCTGCTCGACACCGGGCTGACGCCGCTCTGGCGGGTCTGGGAGGCGGTCGAGGCCGAGACGCGCGCCGCCGGTGTCGAGCTGGCCGAGTCGGAGCTCATCGGCCTTGCCCCGCTCGCGGCGTTGCTGGACGTGGCCGACCACGCCGGTGCGTCGCCGGGAGCCCCGGTCGAGGAACGGCTGGCCGCCGCCGCCGCGTTTCTCCGACTGCGCGACTTCTCGCCGCTCCAGGCGCTGGAGCTTCGCCTGGCCGCGGCCACCGGCTCGGCTCAGCCCGGCTCGGCTCAGCCCGGCTCGGCGGCCGCCGGCTCGACGGCCTCCGGCTCGGCTCAGCCTGACTCGGCGGTCCCCGGTTCGGCGGCCATCGGCTCGGCCATCAGCTCGACTCGTGGCTCGGCTGGCGGCGTCGCGTCGTGAGCCTTCGGCTCATCTCCGGCGGCCTGTCCGAGGGTTCACCCGGCGGTCTGCTCGTGGTCGGCGCGAGCGCGGTTGTGACGATGGCCGGCGGCCTCCGACGCGGTGCCGGACAGGCTGACACGGCGACCCTCGACGCGGGGCCGGTCGGTGGCCCGGGAGCACCAGGCGCGCCGGTCGTCGCGATCTGGGGGACCCGGATCGTCGCTGTCGGCCCGCGTGACGAGGTCGAGCGTACGCTCGAGATCCAGGGCCTGCCCCTCAGCCGGTTCGCCCGGATCGACGCCGAAGGTGGGGTCGTGACGCCGGGTCTGGTCGATCCGCACACGCACCTGCTCTTCGCCGGTACGCGCGAGGGCGAGCTCCAGCTCCGCCAGCGAGGCGTCGGCTACCTGGAGATCCTGGCCGCCGGCGGCGGCATCCTGGCGACCGTTGCTGCCACCCGGGCCGCCTCGCCGGACGAGCTCCTCGCCCATGGCCGGCTGTGGCTGGACGAGATGCTCAGCCACGGGGTCACCACGATTGAGGCAAAGTCCGGCTACGGCCTGGACCTGCGGACCGAGTTGCGCTTGCTGGAGGTCGTCCACCAGCTTGGCGCGGAGGGGCCGATCGAGATCCTGCCGACCTGGCTCGGTGCGCACGCCATCCCGCCCGAGCTGCGCGGCCGACGCGATCCCGCCGAGGCCTATGTCCGGCAGCTCCTTGACGAGCAGCTGCCGGGCGTCGCCGCGCAAGGCCGCGCCCGGTTCGCCGACGTGTTCTGCGAGAGGGGCGTGTTCACGCCGGAGCAGAGCCGACGGATCCTCCTCGCGGCGGAAGCGTTCGGGATGCGACCGCGGCTCCACGCTGATGAGCTCGCCCCGTCCGGCGGTGCAGAACTGGCAGCGGAGCTGGGCGCCTTGTCGGCGGACCATCTCGGGGCGCCGTCCCCAGCAGGGATCGAGGCGCTGGCGGCGGCCGCGGGGACGGACCGGCCGGTGGTCGCCGTGGTCCTGCCGGCCACGACCTGGTTCCTCATGAAGGAAAGCGGTGCGCCGGCCCGAACGTTCATCGAGCGGGGGATCCCCGTGGCCATCGGGACGGACTTCAATCCGGGCACCTCGCCGACCGCCAGCCTGCCGCTGGCCATGACCGTAGCCTGCCTGTCGTTGCGGCTGACCCCGGCCGAGGCGCTTGTCGGGGCGACGATCAACGCGGCGCACGCGCTCGGGCTGGGCGACCTGGTCGGTTCGCTCGAACCAGACAAGCAGGCCGACCTCGTCATCTGGCGGGTTCCCTCGGCGGACCAGATCCCCTATTGGCCAGCCGCCGACCTCGTCCGAACCGTCATCAAGCACGGTCGCTCCGTCCTGCAGCGAGGCTGACCGCCAGACCGCCGCCTTCCGTGGCACAAGCGGCTCGGCACATGCCCCTCGCCGCCTGCCGTGGCACACGCGCCCGGCGTGCCCGCCCGGCATACGCACCCGGCCGTGCCGCTTGATCAGACCTTGCCGCGGGCCTCCAACAGCACCGTGGTCGTCTCGTCGGGCAACCCGGAGATCGTGATTGTCAGCTTTGGCTGAGGGGCGGCGGGCGTGCTGCCCATCTCGTGCAGGAAGCGAGCCAGCGCCTCGGCGCAGTCAGCCTCGACTTCGCAAATGGGCATCGGCACGACGATCCGCGGCCCCAGCTGGGCGATCAGCTCGGCGGCCCGAGTGGCCGACAGCGCGCCCCCGATCGGGACGCAGGCAATATCGATCGGGCCGATATCCGCGAGCTTCTCCTCGGTCAGCAGGTGCCCGATGTCCCCCAGATGGATCGTGTGCATCACATCCAGCTCGACAACGAATGCCGTCTGGCGACCGCGCACGGCGCCGCGCTGGTCATCGCGGTACGTGCGGACGCCCGTGAGGAGGACCTGGCGAACCTCGTATTCGCCCGGTCCGTCGAGCACGAATGCCTCTTCCAGGCTGGTCGGCAGGATGGTCCCGCCCTCACCTGCGGCACGGCCCTTCGCCCTCGCGAGCGGACTGTCGTCAGGATGGCTGAAGGTCACGATCTCGCCGCTGATGCCGCGACCCGTCGGTCCCACGACCGATGGGTACGGGTCCGCCACGACAACCGCATCCCTGCCCTTGAGGCGGATGCATGTCCGCCCGTACCACGTGAGTTCCATGTGCCCGGGATTCTGACACAGCCGGCTCACCCACGCCTTACCAGCCGCGCAGTTGTCTACTTGAGGGCACGCGCGAGGTTGAGAACGCCCCTCCAGGCCGATTCGCCAGCGGCGCTCTGGTCGAGCAGCCGCTTGGGGTCGCTCCATGAGAGCACCACGACGCGTCGTTGACCGTCGGGCCTGGCCAGCCAGTAGACGAAGGTGAGGATGCCGGGTTCGGACCCACCCTTGAAGCGGATCGCCGCCCATTGATCGTAGAGGTCGGGGGGCACTCCCGGGTTGAGCGCAAGGATCTCGGCGACGGGGCCCAGACCCGGTTGCTTGGCGAGCACCGCAAGATCGACCATGGTCCGGCACATGTCGACAGGGGTGGCAAACCACTCGAGTTCGTCGATGTGTCGGGGTGAACTGAGATCGACACCCGTGATCGGACCACCTCCCGGCTGCCAGGGGAAGGGCACGGCCGCGACTGTCCGCGCGAGGAAGCTCCGACGTTCCGCGACGGACGATAGTGCGAGGTACTGCTCACCGATCTTGGGAGCGACGAACTTGAGGCGGGACATGTCGGCCGTGGACGGCAGCGGGGTATTGCGGGCTGCGGTCGACACGCCGATCGCGGACAGGGTTGCTTCCACCGTCTCGCGGCCGAGCCGCGCGAGCAAGTGATCGGCCGCGGTGTTGTCCGAAATGGAGATCATCAGCTCCGCGTACCGGCGCAGGCTGAGTGGTGTTCCTGCCGGAAGGGCGTACACGTCCCCGCTGGGATCGCTGCGCAGCTTGTCTTCGACGGCGAAGGTTTCATCCCAGCGCGCTCGACCGGCGGCGACCTCACGCGCGAGCGTGTCGAGGATCCAGAGCTTGAATGCTGAAGCCAGTGGAATGACCGTACCGCTGTTGAGACCACGAAGTTCGCGGCAGCTGCCGTCGGAGACGTCGTAGATCCCGTAGCTGGCCCGGGCAGCAAAGGACCGCACGGACGCATCGACCGCGTCGGGTGTCGGTTGGGCGGGATCCAGGCCGCTCGCCGGATCGACCGGCCCGGTCCTGGGGCTGCCCGCCGTTCGGCTGCCGCCTCCACACGCGGTCGCGATGAGCCCGACCGTCAGGACCAGGATGAGCACCAGGCCCGGCGCCGTCGTCGATGGCTGGACAGCATGCCCCGTCAGGGGGCGGGATCGGGGAGTTGTCGGTTGCACTCGTCAGCACCTCGTGGGTCGGCGTCCGGAGGCAGCGAACGCTGCGTTCCCGGTCCGTCCCGTCAACCGTAGTTGACAACTGGCGCCGCGTCAACTACGGTTGACACATGGTCAATCTCAACGAGATCCCGCCACCAGACGACCCGGCCGAGGCGTTGGCCGCCGTGATCGCACTGCGCCGCCTCGCCGATCGGCTGGAACGCGCGGCCGTCGCGCAAGCCATCCGGGACGGGTGGACCTGGCAGCAGGTCGCCGAGGCGCTGGGCGTCACCCGCCAGGCGGCCCACAAGCATCACGCCCAGCGCACGACTGACCACCCACGAAAGGAGACACCGTGAGACTGCCCAATCCGGTCCGAGAGATCCGGACCATCAACAGGTTGCTGACCGGCGCCGAAGCCGAGGCCAACAAGGCGGGCGAGATCATGCCGGGCGCGGAGCACCTGCTGCTGTCGGCGCTCGCACTTCCCGACGGCTCGGCACGACGAGCGTTCGAGCGACTCGGCGCTGATCCTGACGAGCTGCGATCCGCGATAGCCAGCCAGTACGCCGACGCTCTGCGCGCGATCGGGATCGAACCTGTGAGCGACGACGCGCTCAACGCGGCGGCCGGGGCCGGTGTGACCTCCGGCAAGGGCGTCTTCCGCTCGACGGCGTCGGCGCAGACCGTCTTTCGCGCGGCCGTCGATCTGGCCAAGACGGAGCGGCCCTCGCGCCTCGTTGGAGCGCACGTGGTGGCCGCCGTCGCCCGGATGGAACACGGAACCGCCGCGCGAGCCCTGCGGGTCATGCGCATCGACCGCCACGCGCTCGCCGCCGCCGCCGCGCAGGAACTCGACGCTGGGCGTACCTGAGTCCGGGCCGATGCAGCCTGGTCCGGCCGATCCGGTGGGGTAGTGGCGCACAAGGAAAGACCGGAGACGCCTGCCCAATCGGCGCCTCCGGTCCGGAGGGAGGGAGTGGAACTCTTCGCGGGTTCCGAGGAGAAGACTACGGCGGACAGATTCAGGCGCGAGAGGCCAAGGGATTAAGAAACGAACATTCGACGGTCCCAGCGCCGGAGCTTGCGCCGAGCCTGCGCCGAGCCTGGGCCCGGAAGCCCGACCGGGCGTCCGGCGTCCGGCGTCCGACTCAGGATGATTGAAGGCCTGATCGCAGGCACACTCCGGACCCATGCGACAATCGCCCGATGCCGCCTCAGTTCATCGGCGCCTCGCCACGCCGACTGCTCCGCAGCGTGTCCGTCGCCCTGGCCGTCGCCGCTATCGTGGCGGCCTGCGCCACGTCGATCCCAGCCACCGGATCCAGCGCCCCGACCTCGCCCAGCGGCGCGACCTCGCTGCCGCCCGCGAGCGCCGGTCCGACCGCCAGCTCGACCGCTGCTGCGACCGCCAGCTCGACCGCTGCCGCGCCCAGCCCGACCCCTGACGCGGCCGCCATCTACGCCGCCATTGAATCGCAGGTGGAGCAACTCCGCGACCTCCAGGCCACCGCCCCGGTGCAGCCGATCCTGCTCGACGAGGCGGCTCTCCAGAAGAACATCGCGGCCAGCTTCGCCAAGGACAATCCGGCGGCGATCGTGGCCGCCAACCAGCGCCTGCTCGAGCTCATGGGCCTGCTCCCGCCGGGCAGCTCCCTGACCGACCTCTACCTCAAGCTGCTCGGCAGCCAGGTCGCCGGCTACTACGATCCGGACACCCGGCAGCTGTACGTCGTGTCGAAGTCGGGTGCGATCGGCCCCACCGAGCAGGTCACCTTCGCCCACGAATTCACCCATGCCCTGCAGGACCAGCGTTTCGGGCTGAAGAACCTGCACCTCGGGGCCATCGGCCAGAGCGACACGACTACGGCGCACTCCGCGCTGGCCGAGGGCGACGCCACCCTGGTCATGACGCTGTGGGTCCAGGCGCAGCTCGGGCCGGCCCAGCTCGCCCAGCTCTTCGCCGACTCCAACGACCCGACCCAGGCGAAGATCCTGGCGGACATGCCCGACGTGCTCAGGCAGTCTCTGCTGTTCCCGTACACCAGCGGCCTCCAGTTTGTGCTCGCCCAGAAGGCCGCCGGTGGCTGGACTGCCGTCAACCGGCTGTTTGCTCGACCGCCCGTCTCCACCGAACAGATCCTCCATCCCGAGAAGTACGCCACGGGTGAGGCGCCGATCGCGGTCTCACTGCCGGCCGATCTGGCGGCCCGGCTCGGCGCCGGCTGGTCGGTTGATCTGCGGGACACGCTGGGCGAGTTCACGCTTCGAGTGTGGCTCGAGTCGGCCGGCCGGCTGACGGCCGATGTCGCGACCGGTGCCGCAGCTGGTTGGGGCGGCGATCGGGTGGCCGTCGTCCGGCGCGCCAGCCAGATCGGCGCGGCCATCGACACTCGCTGGGACACCCTCCGGGACGCCGCCGAGTTCGCTCAGGCCGCCCGGACCACGCTCGGCAGCCTGGCTGCCCGAAGCGCCATCGTCGCGCCCGCCGGAACGAACCGAGTCACGATCCTGCTGGCCACGGACGACGCCACCGTCCGATTGCTCGTGACCGCCCTCCGCCTGACGCCCTGACCGGATAGGTCCGCCCCTGCGGCCGACCCGGCCCGGCACCCCCGACCCGGCCCGGCCCGGCACCCCCGCCCCGCGCCGACCGGGCACCCCCGCGCCCCGCGCCGACCGGGCACCCCCGCGCCCCGCGCCGACCGGGCACCCCCGACCCGACCCGACCCGGCACCCCCGGTCGTTCTTCCCAGGGCAACAAACGGCCCGAATCCGGCTGCTCGGTCGACCGACCCGAGCCCGTCGGTCCAATCGTTGCGTCCTGGGCAACGGATCAGGGAAGAAGCCGTGCCAGGGGGTCGCCGGCCCCGCGTCCGGCCCCGCGTCTGGCCCCTTTTCTGTCGCCTGGGGCACAACGACAGACACCCAGGAGCGCCGTCGGATCCCGCTGCTCGGCCAGGGGTCCGTTTTGTCCTTCTGGGAAGAACATCGGGTTCCGGCGGCCCGATGGCGCAGCACGGATCGGAGCTAGTGCGTTGGGCGCGGCGCGTGGGGGCTCCCGCCGCCGAGTCCGGTCCTACATCTGCTCCGGCGCGGAGATCCCCAGCAGGCCGAGTGCATTGGCCAGCGTTACCTTCGTCGCGGCGACCAGCGCCAGGCGGGCGGCGGACCGCGCGGGGTCGGCCGGATCGACGACCTTTGCGTCCCGGTAGAAGGCGTGGAATGTCGTCGCCAACTCGGTCGCATAGGCCGTGACGCCCTGCGCCTCCTCGACCGCAGCGGCGTCCTCGACGACCTCCGGCAGGCGGACGATCTGACGAACCAGGGTCGCCTCGGGCGCGCCGCCCAGCGCTCCGGCAAGCGCCCCCGCCACAGCGCCACTCGGCGCGCCACCCGGCACGCCACCACCCGGCACGCCACCCGGCACGGCACCAGCCGCCTCGCCCGCCGCGTCGCCACCAGCCGCCTCGCCCGGCGCGCCACCCAGCGCCCCCGCCACAGAACCCGCCGGCAGCAAACCCATCTCGGCACCCTTGCGCAGGATCGAGGCGATCCGGGCATGGGCGTATTGGACGTAGTAAACCGGGTTCTCGCTCGACTGCTTCTTGGCCAACTCGATGTCGAAGTCGATCGCCGAACTGGGCGCCCGCGACGCGAAGAACCAGCGCGCCGCGTCCACCCCGATCTCCGCCAGCAGCTCGTCGAGGGTGATGAACGT
>JANMQO010000219.1:0-12887 GCA_031370565.1 Chloroflexota bacterium | reverse complement strand
TTGTCCGCGAGGGAGAGCACGATGTTCTCGCCCTGCGTGCCGTCGCGCAGGGTGGTGTCGTACAGGATGACCGGGCGGTCGCTCATCGGACGGCCACGGCTTCGGCTTCGGCCCCGGCTGTCGGGATCGCTGCCACGGCTTCTGCCCCGGCCCGCTCGGCTGACCCTGTCGTCCCGACCCACAGGCGGTCCTCAATGGCGGCAGCCATGGCGCGCGTACCCACCCGCCGGAGCCCCTCTGCGGCGCGCTCGTCGACCGGCCACAGGTCCGCCGTCCGGAAGCCGTCGTCGAGGGCGCGCGAGACGGCTGCCTCGACGGCGTCGGCCGCCTCCACCCGTCCCAGCGACCAGCGCAACAGCATCGCCCCCGACAGGATCGTGCCAATCGGGTTGGCCAGGTCCTGCCCGGCGATGTCCGGGGCAGAGCCGTGGATCGGCTCATACAGGCCCAGCAGGCCGTGGGCCGTCCGTCGCTCGCCGACCGATGCCGAGGGGAGCATACCGAGCGAACCGGCCAGCACGGAAGCCTCGTCCGACAGGATGTCGCCGAACAGATTCTCGGTCACGACGACGTCGAAGTCGGCCGGGCGGCGGACCAGCTGCATCGCGCAGGCGTCGACCAATCGATGATCGAGCACCACGTCCGGGAAGGCCGGCCGCAGCTCGTCGGCGACGCGCCGCCAGAGCCGCGAGGTGGCCAGCACGTTGGCCTTGTCGACACTCGTCAGCCGTCGGCGACGACCCCGGGCCAGTTCGAAGGCCAGCCGCACCACACGGACGATCTCGTGCTCGGCGTACGGCAGCGTGTCGCTCGCCGTGCGCGAGCCGGGCTGCCCGGTGGCCTCCGTCCGCGGGCCGAAATAGAGGCCGCCGGTGAGCTCGCGGACGAACAGCAGGTCAACGCCGACGAGCAGTTCCGGCCGGAGCGGCGAGGCGGCCGCCAGGGCCGGGTGGATGGTGACCGGCCGGAGGTTGGCGAACAGCTCGAGCCCGCCGCGCAACGCGAACAGGGCCTGCTCCGGGCGGACCGGCGAGGTCGGGTCGTCCCACTTGGGACCGCCGACCGCACCGAGGTAGACCGCGTCGGACGCCGCGCAGCGCGCCAGGTCCTCGGGTCGGATGGCCACGCCCCAGGCATCGATCCCGGCCCCGCCGACGGTCAGCTCCGTCCAGTCGAACGCGAACCCTGCCGCGACCCCCACCGCGTCGAGGACGCGCCGTCCGGCGGTCAGCACCTCCGGCCCCACGCCATCGCCGGGGATCGCGGCAACGCGGTAGGTCGATTGACGTGGCGCGGCGGCCTCGGACGGCGCGAATGGTGCCGATGGCGCCGATAGTGCCGCCGGCTCGGCGTGGGCTTCGGTCACGGCAGTCGGTCCTCGTTGGAGCCCCTGGTCACGAAGGCGGCAGCGACCCCGTTGATCTCGGCCCCGTGGAGCTTGTTGGTGGCGACCAGATACGCCTCCAGCGACGCCTCGATGATGTTCGTCGAGAGCCCGTGGCCGCTCACCACGAGCGCGCCGGGGCCCTCGTCGGACGAGCGCCGGCAGCGGGCCAGGACCTGGCCCTGGGCATCCTCACCGGCCGAGACCGCCTTGAGCTCGTATTCGGTCAGGACCGGCCGCCAGCCGAGCACCGGCTGGATCGTCTTGTCGACCGCGCTGAACAGGGCGTTGACCGGCCCGTTGCCGGTGGACTCGGCGCCGCGGACCTCGCCGCCGATCGACAGGGTGACCGTGCCGGTGGCGTTGCCGCCGTGCGAACTGGTGACGCTCCAGCCCTCGAGCCGGATGGAGGCAGGAACGTCGGAGCTGCGCGCTTCGACGAGCGCCAGGAGGTCCCCGTCAGTGACTTCCTTTTTCAGGTCGGCCAGGGCGATCGCCTGGCGATAGACCGCGTCGAGCGCCTCCCCCTCGAGCTCGTGACCTAGCTCGCGCAGCTTGCCCTGGAGGCCCCGCCGGCCGGACAGCTTGCCGATCGAGAGGTGACTACCGGCCAGACCGACCGATTGGGGAGTCATGATTTCGTAGGTCAGCGGGTTCTTGATCACGCCGTCCTGGTGGACCCCGGACTCGTGGGCGAACGCGTTGCCCCCGACGATCGCCTTGTTGGGCTGGACGGCGAACCCGGTCAGGTAACTGACCAGCCGGCTGGCCGCCGTGAGCTGCTCGGTCTGCACGCGGCTGCCCAGTTCCGGGAACTGGGTCGGTCGCGTCCGGAGGGCCATGACCACCTCTTCGAGCGAGGCGTTGCCGGCCCGCTCGCCCAGGCCGTTGATGGTCACCTCGACCTGGCGGGCGCCGGCCTGGACTGCGGCCAGCGTGTTGGCGGTGGCCAAGCCAAGATCGTTGTGGCAATGGACCGAGATCGTGGCGTCTCGTCCGACTCGGTCGACCACCCGCGCCACCAGCGCCGCAAACTCCGCCGGGATGGCGTAGCCGACTGTGTCCGGAATGTTGACCGTGCTCGCCCCGGCGGCCACCACCGCCTCGTACACCTCGAGCAGGAAATCGACGTCCGTCCGGCTGGCGTCCTCCGCGCTGAACTCGATTTCGGCGTCAGCGCCCAGCGCCTGGCGACCGTAGCGGACCCACTCAACCGCCTGGCGAAGCGCCTCGGCACGATCGATCCGGAGCTTGTGGGTGAGATGGATGTCGCTGGTGGCGATGAACAGGTGGAGGTGCGGCCGCTCGGCCACCCGGATCGCCTCCACCGCACGCTGCGGATCGCCATCGCGGCAGCGGGCCAGCGCGGCAACCGCGATGCCACCCCTGGTCTCGCGGGCGATCCGCTGGACCGCCTCGAAGTCGCCCGGCGAGGAGGCCGGGAAGCCCGCCTCGATGACATCCACCTTGAGCCGGACGAGCTGGCGCGCGACCTCGAGCTTCTCGGCGGCGGTCAGCCCGGCACCGGGTGCCTGCTCACCGTCGCGCAGGGTGGTGTCGAAGATCCGGACCGAACCGGCAGCTACGCCAGGGCCGTTCATCGAACCGGCGCCGGCACGCGACGTGGTTCGCTGGCGGCGGCCTGGGTCTCGCCCGCCTTGACCACGACCGGGTCCAGGAATGCCATCTGGCTGCGCAGGGCAGCCCCGACCTGCTCAATCTGGTGGTCGTGATCGGCAGTCCGGAGCCGCTCGAAGTTCGGGCGGCCGGCCTCGTTCTCGGCGATCCAGCGGGCCGCGAACGAGCCGTCGCGGATCTCGGCCAGGACCTGGCGCATCGTCTCGCGGACGTGGCTGTCGATGATCCGCGGGCCGCTCACATAGTCGCCGTACTCGGCCGTGTCGCTCTCGCTGAAGCGCATGAAGTTGAGGCCACCGCGATACATCAGGTCGACGATGAGCTTGAGCTCGTGCATCGTCTCGAAGTAGGCCAGCTCGGGCTGGTAGCCGGCCTCGACGAGCGTCTCGAAGGCCATCTTGACCAGGGCCGCCGTGCCGCCACACAGGACGGACTGCTCGCCGAACAGGTCCGTCTCGGTCTCCTCGGCGAAGGTCGTCTCGAGCAGCCCGGCGCGCGTGTTGCCGAGCGCTCGGGCGTAGGCCAGGACCCTGGCCCGGGCGGTGCCGCTGGCATCCCGATGAACGGCGAACAGGGCGGGCACGCCGCCACCGGCCTGGTAGACGGAGCGAACCAGATGCCCAGGGCTCTTGGGCGCAACCATGCCCACGTCGACCCCGTCGGGCGGGGCAATCCGGTTGAAGTGGATGTTGAAGCCGTGGGCGAACATGAGCAACTGGCCAGGCCGCAGGTTGGGTCCGATCTCCGCGTCGTAGACCGCCTGCTGGGCCGTGTCCGGAACGAGGATCATGATGACGTCCGCCGCGCGCACGGCATCCGGCACGTCCCGAACGGTCAGTCCGGCCTGCTCGACATGGGCCCGGCTGCGGCTCGTCGGAGCCAGCCCGACGACGACGTTGACGCCCGATTCGTGCAGGTTGAGGGCATGCGCGTGGCCCTGACTGCCATAGCCGATGATGGCCACGGTCTGGCCGGCCAGGGCGGCCGGATCGGCATCGTTGTCGTAGTACATCTTCGCGCTCATCGCTTGATTGCCTCCTCGATGGATTGGGCGCCGCGAGCCATGACCACGGTCCCGGTGCGGACGAGTTCCTTGATCCCGTAGTTGCGCAGGAGTGCGACGAGGGCGTCGACCTCCGCCTCACTGCCGGTCGCCTCGACGATGACGGCCGTCTCGGAGATGTCGACCAGCCGACCGCGCGACAGCTCGACGACCTTGACGATCTCGGCCCGGTTGGCGTCTGTCGCCCGGACCTTGACCAGGGCCAGCTCGCGCTCAACGGTCGGTTCGGCACTGAGGTCCTGGACCTTGAGCACATCGATCAGCCGGTAGAGCTGCTTGATCGCCTGTTCGACCAGGACATCGTCCCCGCGCAGGGTGATCGTCATCCGGCTGATGGCCGGCTGGTCGGTATGGCTGACCGCCAGCGACTCGATGTTGAAGTTGCGCGCCCGCATGAGGCTGGACACACGGTTCAGGACGCCGGGCTTGTCCAATACGATGACGACCAGGACGTGGCGGTGCTGGACGCCGGTGCCCGGCAGGGAGCGCGCCGGCGGCAACGCGTGGGCAGCCGCCGGGCCGTGTGCCGCCGGGCCGTGTGCCGCCGGGGGGCGCTCAGCCGGGGTGGGGGTCCGTGCCCTCCCGTTGTCGGCCGAATTCGAACTCATTCGTCGGCCCCGTTCCAGTCTTCGATCAGGTCGGACAGGCCCTTGCCCGCCGGCATCATCGGGAAGACGTTCTGCTCCTCGGCCGTTTCGAACCAGACCAGGACCGGGCCGTCGACTGCCTGGGCGGCCCGGATGGCGTCATCCACCTGATCGGGTTGGCTGGCCCGGAAGGTCGGGATCCCGAACGCTTCGGCGAGCTTGGCGAAGTCCGGCCCCATGAGCGTGGACGAGTGATAGTTCCCGGCGTAGATGATCTCCTGCCACTGGCGGATCATCCCGAGCTTCTTGTTGTCGAGCAGGGCGATCTTGACCGGGATCCGGTCCTGGACCAGGGTCATCAGTTCCTGAAAGGTCATCTGGAAGCCGCCGTCACCGGTGATCGCCCAGGTCTCGCGGTCCGGTCGGCCCAGCGCCGCGCCCATGGCGGCCGGGACGCTGAAGCCCATCGTGCCGAGACCACCCGAGCTGACGTGGCTGTTCGGCTCGCGGAACCCCGTGTAGCGAGCCAGCCACATCTGGTTCTGGCCGACATCGGCGACGTACGTGGCGCGGTGGTTGGTCAGCTCGCCGATCCGCTCGACCACGTAGTCGGCCGACAGCAGGCCATCCCGCCAGGCTCCCGAGCCGTGCCAGGAGCTGCCTTCGGATTCGCGCTTCCAGTCGGCCAGTTGGGCCAGGTAGTCGGCTCGTTCGGCCGGCGTGACCTCGTCGACCATCGGCAGGAGCGCGTGCAGGACGCGCCCGGCGTCGCCCACGATGGGCACCTCGACGGCCACGTTCTTGCCAATCTCCGCCGGATCGATGTCGACGTGGATGATCCGAGCATACGGGGCGTAGGTCCGGACGTTGCCGGTCACCCGGTCGTCGAAGCGCATGCCGAGCGCGATGAGCAGGTCGGCCGACTGGATCGCCCGGTTGACGTGCTTCCAGCCGTGCATGCCCATGTAGCCGTAGGCCAGCGGGTGGTCCTCGGCAATGGCCCCGATGCCCAGCAGTGTCCAGGCGACCGGGATGCTCGTTCGCTCGGCGAAGGCCAGCAGATCGTCCCAGGCCTCGGCCTGCAGCACCCCGTGTCCGGCCAGGATGACCGGCCGCTGGGCCTTGGCGATCTCCGCGGCAGCCAGCTTGAGCTGGCGAGGGTGACCGTCGAAGGTGGGGCGAAAGCCGGGCAGGCCGGCGATGATCTGGGCCTCGGTCGGGTGCTCGGCCGTCGTTTCCTGCTGGAGGGCGTCCTTGGTGATGTCGACGTGGACCGGGCCCGGACGGCCCGTCCGCGCGATGTGAAACGCCTCGGCGATGACCCGGGGCAGCTCATCCGCGTCGCGCACCAGGTAGTTGTGCTTGGTCATCGGCAGGGTGATGCCGGTGATGTCGATCTCCTGGAAGGCATCCTTGCCGATGAGCGCGGAGGGGACGTTGCCGGTGATCGCGACCATCGGCACGGAGTCGAGCATTGCGGTGCCGATCCCGGTGACGAGGTTGGTGGCGCCCGGGCCAGAGGTGCCCATGCACACGCCGACCTTGCCGGTCACCCGGGCGTAGCCGTCGGCGGCGTGGGCGCCGCCCTGCTCGTGGCGGACCAGCACGTGGCGCAGCTCCGGGTAGTCGCCCAGGATGTCGTAGAACGGCAGGATGACGCCGCCTGGGTAGGAGAACAGGACGTCGACACCCTGGCGGAGGAGCGCTTCGCACACGACGTCGGCGCCGATCCGGGTGCGCTTGCGGGGCTTGACCTCGCGCAGCATCTGGCCACGGGCGCGTTCCACGGCCGCGGCGGTCGTCGTGCCGTCATTGGGGACGTGGCTGCGCCGCGAGGGATCGCGCGCTTCGGCGCGCGGCGGTGGCGCTGCTGCCTCGTCCGGCCCAAGCCGGTCGGAAGGCCGGCCGCCTGGTGCGCTGGCGGGCGCTCGTTCGGGCGTCCCCTTGGTCATCGTCATCGCGTCGGCCTTTCCATGGCTGCCGGAGTGCTCGGTCCGCGTCGGCGGTCGGATCGTCGTCAAACAACAAAAAACCCCGCCACCCGGCGGGGTCCCTTCGGTTCTCGGTGGCGCTCGATGCTACCTCCGCGATCCTCCGTTCTCCCGCCGGGAGCCGGTAATGAGGCCGAGAAGGCCGTCCAGCCCAAGGAGGAGCGAGCGAAGAAGAGCGAGGAGCGATACGTTGACGATCCCGGTGTCGTTCACGGGCAGGTACACCCGCCGACCATCCGTCGTCAAGACGATGGCGAGGCGGCTGCGATCCTTGCCGGTGAACAGGCCCAAGTCAGTCTCCGTGGAGCGTGCCGCGCATCCCGTCTGCGCGCGGTGTCCCGGCAGTCTACCAGCCTCCGACGATTCCGCAACCTCCCAAACAGCACCGGACTACCCTTGAGCCGGCGGGGGCATGTGCTGTCACGGCGAACCCGTGTCACGGCGGACCAGCCGACGGGCTGGTACCCTGTCGACCCGCCGCCGAATGAGCGCGGACGAACCAACCAGGCAACCAGACAACCCGCCAGCCAGGCAGAGCGAGCCGCCGCCCGATGACCAACAGCATGCCGCGCACCCTCGTCGACAAGATCTGGGATGACCACGTCGTGACCGAGGAAGTTGGTGCGCCGGCCGTCCTGGCAATTGACCTGCACCTCATCCACGAGGTGACCAGCCCGCAGGCCTTCACCGGTCTGCGCGGGCGCGGGCTGACCGTCCGCCGGCCGGGCCAGACCGTGGCCACCGCGGACCATTCCATCCCGACCCACGACCGGAGCCTGCCCATCGCGGACCAGATGGCCGCGGCCCAGGTCCAGATGCTGACCGACAACTGCGCTGAGTTCGGCATCCCGCTGCACGGCCTGGGCTCGCCCAACCAGGGCATCGTCCATATCATCGGCCCGGAACTGGGCCTCACCCAGCCCGGCATGACCATCGTCTGCGGCGACAGCCACACTGCGACCCATGGCGCCTTCGGGGCGCTCGCCTTCGGGATCGGCACGAGCGAGGTGGAGATGGTCCTCGCCACGCAGTGCCTGCTGCAGCGCCGGCCAAAGACCTTCGAGGTTCGGGTCGACGGACGGCTCGCCCCTGGCGTGGGCGCCAAGGACATCATCCTCGCCCTCATCGCCCAGATCGGGGTGGGTGGCGGGACCGGCCACGTCATCGAATACACCGGCGAGGCCATCCGGGCGCTGACCATGGAGCAGCGGATGACCGTGTGCAACATGAGCATCGAGGGCGGCGCGCGGGCCGGCCTCATCGCTCCCGACGACACCACCTTCGAGTACGTCGCCGGCCGTGCCCACGCTCCACGCGGCGCCGCCTGGGACGCCGCCGTCCAGGGCTGGCGCCGCCTGCCGTCCGACCCAGGGGCGCGCTACGACCGGACGATCACGATCGACGCAGCGAGCCTCGAGCCGATGATCACCTACGGCACCAACCCGGGCATGGGCATCCCGATCACTGGCCGGATCCCCTCCCCTGCGGACGAGGCCGACCCGGCCCGCGGGCGCGCGCTCGAGCAGGCACTCGAGTACATGGCCCTCCAGCCCGGCGAGCCGATCCTGGGCCGGCCGGTCGACGTGGTCTTCATCGGCTCGTGCACCAACGGCCGGATCAGCGATCTGCGCCTGGCCGCCTCGGTCATGCGCGGCCGGCAGGTGGCACCGGGCGTTCGGGTGATGGTCGTGCCCGGCAGCCAGGAAGTGAAGAAGGAGGCCGAGAACGAGGGCCTCGGGGACGTCTTCCGGGCCGCCGGCGCGGAGTGGCGGGAGGCTGGCTGCTCCATGTGCATCGCCATGAACGGGGACCAGCTGAGCCCCGGCCAATACGCCATTTCGACCTCCAACCGGAACTTCGAGGGGCGCCAGGGCAAGGGTGGCCGGTCGTTCCTCGCTTCGCCGCTGACGGCGGCAGCGTCGGCCCTGACGGGCGTCGTCACGGACCCGCGGACGCTCCCGGGCATCGAGGCCAGCGCCGGCCTGGGCGGTCGCTGAGATGGCCGACAAGTTCGCCCCGTTCCGCAGCGCCGTCATTCCCCTGCCACGCGAGAACATCGACACGGATCAGATCGTGCCCGCCCGCTACCTCAAGATGACGGACCGGGCTGGCCTGCGCGACGCACTCTTCCATGACTGGCGTTTCGATCCAGATGGCGGCCTGCACGAGCCGCTGTTCGTCTTGGACAAGCTGGCCATGGCCGACCGCAAGATCCTGCTCGTGGGCGACAACTTCGGCGCCGGCTCGTCCCGGGAACACGCACCGTGGGCCCTCGTCGCATGGGGAATTCGGGCCATCCTGTCGACCAGCTTTGCCGACATCTTCCGCAGCAACAGCCTCAAGAACGGCCTGCTGCCCATCGTGGTCGAGGCTGGACGGCACCGGCAGCTGGTCGAGCTGGTGGCCGCCAACCCGAACGTCGAGCTGACCGTCGACCTCGAGGCGCAGGTCGTCCACCTGCCCGGCGACGAGGATCTCCCGTTTGAGGTCGATCCGTTCGCTCGGGAGATGCTCCTGGCCGGCACGGATGAGATGGGCTGGCTCCTGGCGCGGGAGCCGAAGATCGAGGCATACGAGACGAGCCACCCGGCGCGGGTCGACACCCGGAGCGGCACCGGCGCCTGAACGCGAGGCCGGTCTGACCCAGCCGCCCTGACCCTCCGGCCGAGACGGCAAACGTGGTGGCCGGCAGGCTTCCCCGGCCCCGCTGCGGTTGGGAACCGGGTGGCCCTCGTGGACGTCTTGGGCGCCATGCGCACGATTCTCCGAACCACCCTCGTCGCCTGGCTCGCCGCAGTCGCGCTAGCCGCCTGCTCGGTGGCAAGCGGACCGCCACCCACGTCGCCGCCGACCAATCCGGTCGCGAGCGGTTCGGTCGCCGCCGCCGGCGCCGGTTCGACCAGCTCCGGCTCGACCAGGTCCGGTTCCGGTGGCGTCCGCGGCACAGGTGGCATTGCCGTACCGAACCCGAGTGACGGTGGCCTGCCGCCGGTAGAGCCGACGCTCGTCGTCGCCAGGCCGGGCCGCCTGGACACCCACCCGGTCATGGTGACGGGGCTCGAGGCGCGCGTCGAAGGAAGCCACGCGATCGTCCAGCTGAGCTGGTGGAGTGGTGTGGCGCCGTGCTCGGTACTTGACTCGGTGGTCGTGGATCGCGCCGGGGCGACCATCGCGCTTACCGTGCGCGAGGGCGCCGATCAGCTGGGCGTCGCCTGCATCGAACTCGCCCAATACAAAGCGACTCTGGTGGACCTCGGGCCCCTCGCGCCCGGGATGTACACGATCTCCGCCCTCGGCGAGGTCACGCCGGTGACCGTGACCGTGCGCTGACCCAACGGGGTTCGGGGGGGGTTCGCGCGATATGGCCATGGTCCGCGATACTTCCGCGGTGAACCTCGTCGACCTCGGGATCCTCGCCCTGTTTGCCTTCGCCCTGGTAGCCGGTTGGAACACTGGCTTCTTTCCGCAGCTGCTCGGCCTGGCCGGTGCCGCCCTGGGCGGGCTGGTCATCGCCCTGGCCCTGCCCTATGCCCGGAACCTGCTCGACCCGATCGATCCGGCCGTCCGTGCGCTCGGTGTGCTGACCCTGCTGCTCGTCGCCATCGGGGTCGGCGAAGGGATCGGGTCCGGCCTCGGTTCCGTGGTCAAGCGGCGGATCGGCGGCGGGGTGCTGGGCGGCCTGGACAAGCTGACCGGCGCGCTCATCGGGATCGCCCAGGGCGTCCTCGTCATCTGGTTGGTGGGCGGTGCCCTTGCAGCGGGCCCAATTCCGCGTCTGGCCGCCCAGGCCCAGCATTCCTGGTTCATCCGCTCGATCGACAGCGTGCTGCCGCCGCCCACCTCGTTCGTGGACGAACTGGGGCGCTGGCTGGACGCGACTGGTCTGCCCGATGTGTTCATCGGCCTCGAGCCCTTCCCGGCCGCGCCAGTCGACACGCCCACCAGCCCTGAGGCGGATCGGATCGCCCGGGTCGCGGCCGCCAGCACCGTGCGAGTGCAGGCCGCGGCCTGCGATCGAATCTCGACAGGGACCGGGTTCGTCATCGGCCGGGGCGGGTACCTCGTCACGAACGCCCACGTCGTGGCTGGCTCAACGGCGGTCGTGGTCGGCTTCGATGGCGGCTCGCCGGTCGACGCGACCGTCGTCCTGTTCGACCCGCGGCTCGACGTGGCCTTGCTCCATGCGCCCGACCTGCGCGCCGCGCCACTCATCTTCGCCGCGTCCAACCCCGCCCGCGGCACGAAGGGTGCGGCCCTGGGTCACCCTGGCGGCGCTCCCCTGCGGGTCATTCCGGCCGCCGTGTCGAACACCTATCAGGCCGAGGGACGCGATATCTATGGCGCCGGTCGAGTGACCCGCGAGATCGTGGAGCTGCGCGCCGAGATCAACCGGGGAGACAGCGGCGGCCCGCTCGTGCTGCCCGACGGCACGGTCGGTGGCGTGGTCTACGCCGAGGCCTTGAGCGATCCGACCGTCGGCTATGCACTGAGCCCGGTCGAGGTGGCCAGCCGGGTCGTGCCCGCGATTGGGCACACCGTGACGGTGTCGACTGGCAGCTGCATCCGATGAGTGACGAGTCGACCGCCGCCGGCGCATCGGCCACGCTGGTCTCGCTCGCCACCGAGGCCTGGGATTGGGCGATGATGGCCCATCCGGTCTTCGCCAGCTCGATCGGCGACCGCCGGTTCGACGACCGCCTGTCCGATCCGACGCCCGAGGCGACAGCCACCGGGCTTCGACGCCTGGCGACCCTGCTCGGGCGAGCGCAGGCCGTCGACGAGCACGACCTGGCGCCCGCCGACGCGGTCACCCGCTCTGCCCTCATCGCGTTCATCGAGATGGAGGCCGACGTACTGGCCGCCGACCACGAGCGCTGGGCGATCAACCCGCTCGACGGCCCCCAGGTGGAGCTCCTCAATATCGGCTCGTTCCAGCACGTTGACACGCCCGTCGACGGCAATCGGATGCTGGCCCGCTGGGAGGCGATGGGTCCCTGGATCGAGCAGCACGGCCGGAACGTGGTGGCCGCGCTCCAGGATGGTCTGGTCTCACCGGAGGCACCGATCCGGCGCGTCATCGCCGAGCTCGACGACCTGCTTGCCCGACCGACCGTGGATTCGCCGCTTCTCGGCCCGGCACGCGTCGAACGTGCCAGCTGGTCCGCCGCCGAGCAGGAGCGATTCGCGAGTGCCCTGGAAAGCGTCGTGGTCGAGCGGATCCACCCTGCGTTCCAGCGCTACCGCGACGCGCTGCGCGAGATGGTCCTGCCGCGCGCGCGCTCCAACGATCGGCCCGGTCTCAGCGTGATCCCTGGCGGTGTCGAGGCCTATCGGCGGCTGGCGCACGCCCATACGTCGCTGGATCTGAAGCCGCAGGAGATCCACCAGATCGGCCTGGCCGAGGTCGCCCGGATCGATGCCGAACTGACCGACCTGGCCGGGCGCGTCCTCGGCACAGCGGACCTGGCCGCGGCGCTGCGCCGCCTGCGGGACGACCCGGCACTCCACTTTGCGACACCGGCCCAGGTCTTCGAGACGGCGGAGGCCGCCCTCGCCCGCGCCAATGGCGCCATCCCGGGCTGGTTCGGGACACTGCCGCAGGCCTCCTGCCAGGTGGTCGAGATGGGTCCCCACGAAGCCAGCCACTCGACCATCGCGTACTACCGGCAGCCGGCCGCGGATGGCAGCCGGCCCGGCCAGTACTACCTGAACACCACCGCGCCGGAGACCCGACCGCGCTACGAAGCCGAAGCGCTGGCCTTCCACGAGGCCGTGCCCGGCCACCACCTCCAGATCGCCATCGCCCAGGAGCTGGCGGGGCTGCCTGATTTCCGGCGCCATGCGGGGACAACCGCGTTCATCGAGGGCTGGGGCCTCTACGCGGAGCGCCTGGCCGACGAGATGGGGCTCTACAGCGGCGAACTGGACCGCATCGGAGTCGCTTCGTTCGACGGCTGGCGGGCCTGCCGGTTGGTGGTCGACACGGGCATGCACGCCCTGGGCTGGTCACGCCAGCGCGCCATCACGTTCATGCTTGAGCACACCGCCCTGGCCGCCAACAACATCGAGAACGAGGTCGATCGATACATCTCGATGCCGGGCCAGGCGCTCGCCTACAAGCTGGGCCAGCTCGAGCTGGTCCGGCTGCGCACAAGCGCGCGGGCCGCCCTCGGCGCCGACTTCGACGTCCGTGCCTTCCACGACCGCGTGTTGGGCCAAGGCGC
>JANMQO010000167.1:0-6532 GCA_031370565.1 Chloroflexota bacterium | reverse complement strand
CGGGTCAACCGACGTGTCCGGCCGGTGTTGTCGTCGTGTCAGTCCTCGTCCGACTGGTGCACGGACTGGGCGGCCAGGCGGGCCGCGATGTCCGGCGCAAAGCCATGCCGCGCGAGCAGGGCGTATGCCCGGGCGCGTCGGGCGCGGGGATCGTCGATCCGCTCCAGGTCGCGACGCCGTCGCTCGAGCAGACGTCCGGCCGCTGCCTCGTCGGCTCTGCCCGGCTGGTCCGGATCGATATCGCCCGGTTCGGTCTCCTCGGGGCCTTCCGGTCGGCGCGCCGGTGGCGGTTCGCCGAGGCGGAAGGTCTCCGGGTTGGTCCGGCGAGCGGCGAGCACGTTGGCGATGATCTCGGTGGTCACCCCGCGCAGGATCAGCTCACGACGCAGCGCTGCCTCGCCGCGCGGACTGGTCCTGTCGCGTGCCTCAACCCAGTGCCGGGCGAAGACCTCGTCGTCGAGCAGCCCGATGACCCCGAGTCGCTCGATCGCCTGCTCGACGAGGCCCGCTCGATAGCCGGCCTCGGTCAGGCGCCGGCGGGTTTCGCTGACCGATCGCGCCCGAGCTTCGAGGAACCGGAAGGCGGCTTCGAGCACGACCGCCGGGTCGCTCACCTCGGCCCGCCGTGCGGTTCGCTCGGCGCGCGACTCGCGGCGTGGGCCGGTCACGGGAACGCCGGGTCCAAGTCCACGCCCCGGCGGTCCCGTCCGGCCCGACCGGCTACTCGGCTTCCTGGATGCCCTCGACCGGCACCTTGACCTGATCGATCCGCCCGCGGATCTGGCGGTCGATCTCGGCCCCGATGGCCGGGTTCGCGCGGAGGAATTCCTTGGATGCTTCGCGGCCCTGGCCCAGGCGGGTCTCCGTGAAGGTGAACCAGGCGCCGGTCTTGGTGACGACGTCCATGGCCACGCCGACGTCCAGCAGACCACCTTCGCGGCTGATGCCCTCGCCGTACATGACGTCGAATTCGGCGACCCGGAATGGTGGGGCAACCTTGTTCTTGACGACCTTCACCCGGACCCGGTTGCCGACCGATTCCGTACCGGTCTTGATCGTTTCAATGCGCCGGATGTCGAGCCGGATGCTGGCATAGAACTTGAGTGCTCGTCCGCCGGGCGTCACCTCGGGGTTGCCGAACATGACCCCGATCTTCTCGCGCAGCTGATTGGTGAAGATGAGCGAGGTGTTCGAGCGGCTGACCGCTCCGGTCAACTTGCGCAGGGCCTGGCTCATCAGACGGGCCTGGAGCCCGACATGGGAGTCGCCCATGTCGCCTTCGATCTCCGCCCGGGGCACGAGGGCCGCCACAGAATCCAGGACGACGCAGTCGATCCCGCCCGAGCGGATGAGCGTCTCGGTGATCTCCAGTGCCTGCTCCCCGGTGTCCGGTTGGCTGACCAGGAGCTCGTCGACGTTGACGCCGCAGGCTCGCGCGTAGCCCGGGTCCAGGGCATGCTCGACATCGATGAACGCAGCCACGCCGCCACGCCGCTGGGCTTCGGCGATGACGTGCTGGCAGACGGTCGTCTTGCCCGAGGATTCCGGGCCGAAGATCTCCGTGATCCGGCCACGTGGGATGCCCCCCACGCCGAGGGCGAGGTCGAGCGCGATCGATCCGGTCGGGATGGAGTCAATCTGCTGCCGGTCGGTGGAGCCGAGCTTCATGATCGAGCCGCGGCCAAACTGCTTTTCGATCGAGAGAATGGCGGCATCGACCGCCCGGCTGCGCTCCGTCGACGCACGGTCGCCAGTACGGTCGTCCAACTCGCGGGTTCCGGTGATCGCCATCGTGGTCATGCTCCTGTCGTCTGTGGTCGACGGAGCTGCACCGAGGCACCGGCCCGGTTGATCAGCCCTCGTCGGACTCCTGGACTGGCTTGGGCTTGCGCGGCTTGCGGATCAGTTCCACGTTGGACGGCGGATCCATGAGCGGCTGCAGCTTGGGCGAGGCCTGCTTGTCCTTGGCTTTCTTCTTGACCTCGCGGTGGGGACGATCTCGTGAACCCATCGACGAACCTCCGCGATCGAGACAACGGTACGCAATAGACCTTCACGCCGACTGCACCGTCGCTTCACTGGCGCTCATCCGGTCTGCGCGCAGGCGCAACTCGGGGAGCGATTGAGGGAAAACGCCGGCCCGCAAGGCGGTGCGGATCCTGGCCATGAAGTCTAGGGTGAAGGTCAGGTTGTGACAAGTCGCCAGCCGGTAGGCGAGCAGTTCGCGGGCCCGGAACAGATGGGCGATGTACGCCCGCGAGAAGTGTCGACAGGCCAGGCATGGGCAGTCGGCCTGGATCGGTGCCGGATCGTCCAGGAAGCGCTGGTTGCGCAGGTTGAGCCGGCCGCCCGGGACCCACAATTGCCCGTTCCGGGCGACCCGCGCAGGCAGCACCGAATCGAACAGATCCACCCCCCGGTGGACCGCCTCGAGCATGTCCAGCGGCGTGCCCAGCCCCATCAGGTAGCGGACCCGCGGATCGCCATCGAGCAGCGGGACGGCCAGGTCCAGCACGGAGTTGCGCTCGTCCGCGGTCTCATCCCCGGCCAGGCCGCCGAAACAGATGCCGTCGAACGGCAGGGATGCGATGAACCGGGTGCTGTCCGCCCGAAGATCTGGCTCGAGGCCACCCTGCACGATCCCGAACAGGGCCTGGTCCGTCCGGCCGTGGGCCGCCAGGCAGCGCTCTGCCCAGCGGTGGGTGCGCGCCGTGGCATCGGCCACGATGGCGCGCGACGACGAGCCTGGCGGGACGGGCTGATCGAAGGCGACCGCGATGTCCGCGCCGAGCGCCTCCTGGACGGCGACAGCGTGTTCCGGCGTGAAGCGGTGCAGCGAGCCGTCGAGGTGGCTGCGGAACGTCACCCCATCGTCGTCGACGACGCGCAGGTCACCCAGGGAGACGACCTGGAACCCGCCGCTGTCGGTCAGGATGGGTCCGTCCCAGGCCATGAACTGGTGGAGTCCGCCGAGGCGGGCGATCCGCTCATGGCCCGGGCGCAGGTAGAGGTGGTAGGTATTGGCCAGGATGATCGAGGCGCCGACCGTTCGTATGTCGCTTGGATCGAGCGCCTTGACCGACGCGTTGGTGCCAACCGGCATGAACTGCGGTGTCTCGACGACGCCGTGGGCCAACTTGAGCCGACCGAGCCTTGCCCGGGTGGAGCCGTCCGCCGGTGGTGGCACGAGGATCTCGAAAGGCGCCCGCCCGCCGGTTCGCCTATCCGACGGCCGTTCGATCGGCTCCGGCGGCGCGGCGCTCAATTCGGCTCTCCGGGCTGCCCCAGCGTGGCCTCGTCCCACAGCGGTGGCGTCTCCGCCTCCGGCCGTCGGCGTGGCGGCACGTCGTAGCCGTGGCGACGCAGGTGGGCCCGGCCGCCGTCGGTCAGGATCCGGCCCTGTGGCGTCCGATCGAGGAAGCCCTGCCGGAGAAGGTACGGCTCATACACGTCTTCGATCGTCTCGATCTCCTCGGACAGGACGGCGGCCAGGGCTGCCACGCCGACCGGCCCGCTGCCGAATTTCTGGGCGATCGCCGCCATGAGCTTGCGATCGGTCGTGTCCAGGCCGGCGTCGTCGATCTCGAGGGCGAGCAACGCCTCGTTCGCAGTCAGCTCATTGACCTGCCCATCGCCGTGGACCTGGGCATGGTCCCGGGTCCGCTTGAGCAGCCGATTGACGACGCGCGGGGTGCCGCGACCGCGTCGGGCGATCGCCTGGGCGGCTTCCGGGCTGACCGGTACACCAAGAATTCCGGCCGAGCGCTGGACGATCGCGGTGAGATCCGATTCCTCATAGAAGTCGAGCCGGTAGGTGGCCCCGAAGCGGTCCCGCAGCGGGCTGCTGATCCGCCCCGCCCGGGTCGTGGCCCCAACCACGGTGAACGGCTTGAGGGTGAGCCGGAGCGACCGGGCGGACGGGCCCTTGCCGATCATGACGTCCAGCGCGTAGTCCTCCATGGCCGGATAGAGGATCTCCTCGACGGCGCGGTTGAGCCGGTGGATCTCATCGATGAACAGGACGTCGCGCTCGTCGAGGGAGGTCAGGATGGCCGCCAGGTCCCCCGCCCGCTCGATGGCCGGACCGCTCGTGTAGCGGACGTTGACTCCGAGCTCGCGGGCGATGATCGTGGCCAGGGTCGTCTTGCCCAGCCCGGGTGGGCCAAAGAGCAGGACGTGATCCGCCGCCTCGCCGCGCTGGCGGGCCGCCTCGAGCAGGACGGACAGGTTGCTCTTGACCTCACGCTGGCCGATGTACTCAGCGAGGCTGCGTGGGCGCAGCGTGCCCTCGACGGCCCGATCGGCATCGTCGAGCAGGTCCGCGGTCAGGATGTGCGAGGCGTCGTCCGTCATTGCGCGGAGTCTACCATAGATCCCGCCCATATCGCACAGATGTTCGAGTCCCTGCGCGGGCGTCGATCAGTCGCGCAACAGCGTTCGGAGCGCGGCCTTGACCCGATCCTCGAGCGTGCCCACGACCGTGGCTGGATCGAGCAAGGCGGCCCGGGAAGCGTCACGCGCTTCGCCCAGCGAGTAGCCCAGGGCCTGCAGCGCGGCGACGACTTCGCCCTCCCCCGCCCCGCCGGTACCGGCGGCGCTCCTGGCCGCCACGCCCGCCGCGGCGACCTTCTCCTTGAGCTCGAAGATGATCCGCTCGGCGAGCTTCTTGCCGATCCCCGGAATGCTCACCAGGAGCGCCTGGTCCTGCTCGATGATGGCCAGCTGCAGATCCGGCACCGGCCGGCTGCCGACGATCGCAATGGCCACCCGGGGCCCGACCCCGGTGACGGTCAGGAGCAGTTCGAAGAAGCCGAGTTCATCGGGTGTGCGAAACCCGTACAACGATTGCTGATCCTCGCGGACCAGATGATGGGTGTGCAGCTTGAGGCGCTGGCCTGTGGTGGCCAAGGCGAGCACGGCCGGCGCGGCGAAGACCCGGTAGCCGACGCCGCCGACCTCGACGATGAGCGAGTCGGCGCCGATCGCCCCGATGGTGCCCTCGACGGATGCGATCACCGACGGCCGCGGCCCGGCGGAGTGGCGGGGCTCAGCGCGCTCGCGGGATGATCGGCCGTCGCGGCGGTCCTCGCGGGCCGATCGGTCCCGGCCCGTTCGAGGGCGTGTTCGCGAACAAGCGCCTCACGCACAGCCCGGTCGTAACTGCCTTCGCCGCGGGAGATCGGGGCAATCGCCGACCGATCCAGCACGCCGGCGTTGAGGCGTTCACCCGGGCGCTCGCGGTTGGCGATGCAGATGGCCACGGCCAGCGCGTCGGCGGCATCATCCGGGGTCGGCACAGCCGCCAGGTTGAGGATGGTCGCGACCATCCGGCCGACCTGCGCCTTGTCGGCGGCCCCGTAGCCGGTGACGGCGCTCTTGACCTCGCTGGGCGTGGCCTCGCGGACGTCCACACCGTGCTGCGCGGCGGCCAGCAGGACCACGCCGCGCGCTTGCCCGACGGCGAAGGCCGTCTGGACGTTCTTGCTGAAGAACAGGCGCTCGACGCCGACGAGCGAGGGAGCGTGCAACTCGATGAGTTCGACGACGGCCTCGTGGATCTGGACCAGGCGTGCGCCGAGGGTCTGATCGGGCGAGGTGACCACGCAGCCCACGTCGACCAGGCGCAGCCGTCCGCCGATCCGCTCGACGACGCCGTAGCCAAGCGCGGCGGTGCCCGGGTCGATCCCGAGGACGATCATCCGGCGACTTCGGCGAAGACTTCCTCGGGGATGTCGAAGTTGGCCGTCACGCGCTGGACATCGTCGAGGTCCTCGAGCAATTCGACCAGGCGGATGGCCTGGCGGGCTCGGGCGACGTCGAGCTCCACGGTCTGCCGCGCGATCATGGCCGACTCGGCTGATTCGACGGCCACCCCGGCGGCCTCGAGGGCGCTCCGGACGGCTTCCAGATCGTGGGGTGCGGTGTAGATCTCGAGCGGAACTGAGGTCGTGTCGACGTCTTCCGCGCCGGCGTCGATGGCCAGCAGGGCCACGTCATCGGGATCGCCGCCGGCCACGGTGATCAGGCCGCGGGGCTCGAATTGCCAGGCCACGGCGCCGGAGCTGGCCAGCTGGCCGCCGGCCTTGCTGAACATCGAGCGGACCTCGGCGGCGGTTCGATTGCGGTTGTCCGTGGCGGCCTCGACCAGGATGGCCACGCCACCGGGCCCGTAGCCCTCGTACACGATCTCCTCGAACTGTTCGCCGTCACCACCACCGACGGCCTTGTCGATGGAGCGCTTGATGTTGTCGGCGGGCATGTTGACCGAGCGTGCCTTCTCGATCGCCAGGCGCAGGCGGTAGTTCGCGTCGGGATCGCCGCCGCCCTGCCGGGCAGCCACCGAGATCTCCCGGGCGACCTTGGTGAACGCGACGCTCCGCTTGGCGTCCGTGACGCCTTTCGCGCGCTTGATCGTGGACCATTTGGAATGACCGGACATCGCGGCGGAGTATAGCGGACTATGATGGCCGAGCCGTCCTTCGGACCGCCCCACGGGGTGTCCGGCCGGTGCCCCCGCCGACCATCTCGGGCC
>JANMQO010000220.1:0-19492 GCA_031370565.1 Chloroflexota bacterium | reverse complement strand
CCGGGCCGGAGCGAGTTGGCCAGCCGCACGTGCTCGTCGACGGTCAGCTCGCGGTAGAGCGACGGCGCCTGCGGGACGTAGCCGATGCGCCGGATCGCCCCGCCTCGGTCGCGCCATGGGTCGATACCGTCGACGACGAGGCGGCCCTCCGTCGGTCGTTCGAAGCCGACCCACGCCTTGAGCAGCGTGGACTTCCCCGAGCCGTTCGGCCCGACGAGAGCCGTGATGCTCCCGTCGGGGACCGAGACATCGACATGGCGGAGCGCCCAACGCCGGCGCCCGTAGCGCTTGCCGATGTCGTGGGTCTGCAGGATGGCCATCGTTCCCCTCAGCGAAGTCGGTGCATCCAGCACCCCGGTGCAGCCATGATAGGCGTGGGGTTGGTCGCGACGAACCCGGCGCATCCCCGGCTGCCGTTCCGGGATTCCCCGGACCCGATCGGTGCCGCACCTCTGCTACCGTCGGACCGTGGATGCGAGGCTTCGCGACCGGTTCGCCATGGGGGTTGCGACGCTGGCCCTGCTCGCCGCCCTCGGGGTCTTGATGTTCGGGGCCTTCGACCCCGGGATTCGGCTGTCCAGTCAGGGCGACCGCATCGTCGTCGGCGAGGTCAACGACCACAGCCTCGCGCATTCCTTCGGCATCGAGCGCGGGATGATCGTCACCCGACTGAACGGCGTGACGCTCCTGCGCCTGCCGGGCTTCGTCTACCCGCTGATCCCGGCCACGCCCGACCCCGCCACCAGCGAACTCCCGGCACCGCAGCCGATCGGCATCGAACCCACCGACCCGACCGTCGTGCAGCTCAAGCCCGATGTCCTCGCGGCACTGCTGGCTGCGCCGATCCGGGACCTCGAGGCGATCCAGCCGTGGGCGCTGGAGCAGGGCTCGGCCGCCAACGGCTGGGACACGACACAATTCGGCGACGATAGACGAAGCGGCCTGCGCGAGTCGATGCCCGCAGTCTTCCTCGGCGCCGCGATCCTGTTCGTGGCGGGTTGGTGGCTGGCGAGCGGGCGGGCCGGCTCGGGGATCAAGCCGCTGGCCGTGCCGCTGGCCGTCGCCACGACTGCCCCGTTTATCCTCCGGCCGCTGGAGGCCACCTGGTCGCCGCCGATCATCGCGTTGAGCGGAGTGCTTCTTGCACTCGCGATGGTGCCGCTCGCCATCGGCCTGCTGGAACGAGTGGTCGACCCGAACGAACGACGGCTGGTCGCACAGGCGACAGCGGCCTGCGCGATCGGTGCGATCCTGGTCGGGATCGGGTTGGCCGCGACCGAGCCGTGGTCTGGTTCTGGCGTTGCGCGCTGGGCGCTCCTCGGGGCGATCCCGCTCATCCCGGGTCTCGCGGCCGCCGGGCCGATCCAGCGTGGCGGCCTGCTCGGCGCGGCAACGTCCAGCGGACGCCTCCTCGAATCGACGGAGTTCGCGGTCGCGGGAGCCACGCCGCTCGTGGCGCTGACCACCGACTCGCGCCCGTACCTCTTCCCGTTCGTGCTCTGGATCGGTCTCATTCTTGTCGCCGGCCGGTTCACCATCCGGCCACTCGCCAGACTCGCCACACGCGCGCAACTCCAACGCGACCTCGTGGTCGCCGCCACGGAGGCGGAGCGGGCGCGCGTGGCGGCCGATATCCATGACGACGCGCTCCAGGAACTGACGCTCCTCGTCCAGCGCCTCGACGCCGCCGGCGACGCCGAGGGCGCCGACCTCGCGCGGACGGTGTCGGATCGCCTGCGCGCCATCTGCGGCGATCTGCGCTTGCCCATCCTCGACGACCTGGGTGTCGGGCCGGCACTCGACTGGCTCGTCCTCCGGATCGAGCGCCTGGCCGGCGGCGAGGTCCGGCTGGAGCGCGCTGACGGAGCCCGACCGCCGGCAGATGTCGAGCTGGCGTTCTTTCGGGTCGCCCAGGAGGCGCTCGCCAACGCGGTCAAGCACGGACGCCCACCGATCGTCGTGCGCTACACCTCGACCGCCTCGGGGGTCTCGCTCTCGATCGATGACGCTGGGCCGGGCATCTCCTCCGACGCGGGCGAGGAAGCCGAGCGATCGGGCCATCTGGGCCTGCTCAACATGCAGCAGCGGGCCGAGGCAATCGGCGCGATCCTCGACGTTCGACGCTGGCCAGCCGGCGGGACACATGTCGCGCTCGAGTGGCGGGCGCACTGACCGGCGCGGCCGCGGTTGAACCGACGGATCCGGCCGTCCGCGTCGGGATCGTCGACGACCATCCGGTGGTCGGGGAAGGGATGGCGGCCGTCCTTCGCACGCAGCCGGGGCTCGAGATCGTCGGCGTCGCGGTGTCTCTCGACGCCGCTCGGCGCGCCGGCCTGACCGATGCCGCTGCGGTCGACGTCCTCCTGCTCGACATACGCCTGGGTACCGACAGCGGGCTGCGTCTCCTGTCGGAGGCCGCGATCCGGGGCAACGCGCCGCTGCCCGCCGTCATCGTGCTGACCGCGTACGACTATCCGCAGTACGCGGAGGCGGCGTTGAGTCTCGGCGCCGCCGGGTTCGTGCTCAAGACCGCGCCACTCACCGAGTTGGTCGAGGCGATCCGGCGGGTCGCGGCGGGCGGGCTTGCGTTCGCGGTTCGGCCGCGCACGTCCGGACGGGTCCGCCTCACGGCTCGCGAGCATGAGGTCGTCCGGCTCGTGGCCGACGGCCGCAGCAACGACGAGATCGGCGCGACGCTCAGGATCGGCTCGAAGACCGTCGAGACCCATCTGTCGCGCGTCTTCGAGCGGTTCGGCATCTCGTCGCGGGCGGAACTCGCGGCGCGCGCCGTACGCGAAGGCTGGCTCGATGTGCCGCCGAGCGGGTGATGGCGACATTGAGCCTGGGTCCGGCCGGCCCCGGGTCGATCGCGGTCGAGAACCGTCCTGGGTTCGCAGGTCCTCGCTGGTACGCTGGAGCCGCCTGACGAACACCAGATAGCAGGTTCGGGAAGGACGGCGATGACGGGCGATCAACTGCGAGGCCTGATCCCCGTCGGCTGGCAGGGGGCGATCGATGGCACTGTCCCGAAGATGGAGTTCGAGCAACTTGCCCGACGGCTGGGTGAGGAGCAACGCGACATCTTCCCTGCCTCTGAGCAGTGGTTCCGGGCGCTCGAGGTCACATCACTGACCGCGGTGCGGGCCGTCATCCTCGGCCAGGACCCGTACCCGACCGAAGGGCAGGCGGAGGGACTCGCGTTCTCAGTGCCCGACGGGCAGGATATGCCGCGGTCGTTGGAGCGGATCCTGAACGAAGCAGCTCGAGAGGATACGATCGCCCCGGGCCGGACGTCACTCCTGCCGTGGGCCAGGCGAGGTGTGCTCCTGCTGAACACCACGCTCACGGTCCCGCGGGGTCAAGCGGGCGGGCACGCGAAGATCGGATGGCAGCCGGTGACCGACGCGATCCTTCGTGCCGTCGCCAGCCAGCCCGGATCGGTGGTGTTCATGCCTTGGGGCGCGCCTGCCCGCGAGGCCGTCGGGCGGGCCGGGATCCTGGACGGCCACCTTCATGTCGTATGTCCGTCGGTCCACCCGATGGAGCGCCGCGGGTCGTCCATCGGGTCCAATCCGTTCGGGTACGTGAACGAACGGCTACGCCGCCTCGATCTGGCGCGGATCGACTGGTCGCTCGATTGACGAGCAGGTCGGCAGGTCGGCCCCACGGGGCCGTGTTGACATCGGGGCCAGCGCCTCGGCGGCTTCGGCCGGCAGGAGCAGGTAGCCGACCCGCACGGCTACTTCATGCCGAAATGGAAGTCGACGTAAGTCCCGTCGTTGGGCGTGATCCGATAGAAGTAGGTCATGTCCGGGTTCAGCGACTTCGTCGCCGGAGCGGCGATCTCGGGTTCAATCGACGACTCGCCAATGGTCTGGTCGACGATCACGGCCATCTTGCCGCTCATTGCAGAGAAGCGATCGGGCTTGGAGCTTGCAGGCGAGTGCCACCGATGGCTCACGACAGCAGCAAGGGTCTACCTGTCAAGCCACCCGGAACGATGAAATAGCGCCACTACCGAATCTTCTCCACCCTCGACGCGCCGAAGAATCATCGATGCGCGAAACGGCCGGGCGTGGTCCCCAGGAAGTGCTTGAACCGGCGGGTCAAGTGAGCCTGGTCGTAGAAGCCGACGTCGGCAGCCTTGCGGATTGCAGCCACGCTCTCAGCAACGCCCAGACCCGTCGCGTCGATGACGTTCGGGCGCTGAACACCGCGCGGCACAAGGCCTGGCGTATCGCGACCTGCGGGACCCGCAAGTCGCCCGCTGCCCCTCATCGCCAGGGAGACTGGCACAATACGACGATGCCAGTCGCGGAGTTCGTCTACAGGCCCGGCGGCCGAATCTGGGCTCAGGCCGCGGGCGATGGCCCGGCAGTCGTGCTCGTGCATGCGGGCATCGCCGACGCACGGATGTGGGACCCGGAGTGGACCACGCCCGCGACGAATCACCACGTGGTGCGCCATGAGACCCGAGGCTTCGGGCCGACCGAGAGACGGGACGTGCCCTTCTCCAATCGTGCCGACCTCGGCGCTCTGACCGGTCCGCGCTCCTGAACCGAGGCGACCAGCGGACGGTACGACGGCTGCCTGGTATGGGACTCCGTGGCGTCGGGCGTTTCCATCACGACGCCCGCCTGTTCCTCGTGACGACCTTCGTCGCGGGTGCCGCCCTCAGCCTCTACTGGATTGACTTCAACCTGTACCTCGCGTCGCTCGGGCTGTCCACGGCGACGATCGGATTCGTCTCGACGATTGCCTCGGTCGCCGGCGCGACGGTCGCCTTTCCGGCCAGTGCGGCGTCCGATCGGTTCGAGCGCCGGACGATCATTGCGGCGGGAATCTCGATCGGCCTGGTGGCCATCGTCGGCCTGCTGCTGACGCAGGCATTGCCGTTGATCGTCCTCTTCGCAGCGCTCTGGGCCGTCGGTCAGCAGTCGTTTCAGGTCGTCCAGGCGCCGTTCCTGACCGAGCACAGCGAACCCGAGCATCGGAACGACCTGTTCGCCGTCCAGTTCGCGATCCAGAACGCGACGAACGTCGCCGCGGCCATGCTCGGCGGAGTCGGCGCCGTCGCGATCGCGCGAATCGTCGGGCTCGATCCAGCGGGGCCCGGCACGTATCGGGTGATCCTCGTCCTCATGGCCGTGCTGCTGACCGCCGCGCTGGCCACCGTCGCCTTCCTGACCGATGACCGACCGCGGGTCGTGTCCGGAGCGCGCCTCGTCACGATCGGCGAGCCCGCCGCGTTTCCGCCGGATCCTCGCCGCGCGCGAGCCCGGCTCGGAATCGTCGTTCGCGATCGCGGCCGGTTCGCCCGACTCGTGTTCCCGGGCTTCCTCATATCGGTCGGCGCCGGCCAGGTGATCCCGTTCCTGAACATCTTCGTGCAGCGCAAGTTCGGGCTCGACCTGACGTCGCTCAACGCCGTGTTTGCCTTCACGAGCCTCGGCACGGTCGCGGCGATCCTCGCCCAGCCGACGCTGGCTCGGCGGTTCGGTCAGATCACCTCGGTCGTGATCGTCCAGGCAGCGAGCATTCCGTTCCTCGTCGTGCTCGGCTTTTCGCCGGTGCTCTGGATGGTGATCCTCGCAATGGCCGTGCGGAACTCGCTGATGAACGCCGGGAACCCGATCTTCAGCGCGTTCGCGATGGAGCAGGTCACGCCGGCGGAACGGGCGACCCTGTCGGCCGCGATGAGTGTGCTCTGGCAGATTGGCTGGGTGGTCGGCGGGACGTGGTACGCGGTGCTCCAGGCCCTCCTCGGGTTCGATGGCGGCTACACCGTCAACTTCGTCACGATCATCACGCTCTACACGATCGCCACCGGCCTGTACTGGGCCTGGTTCCGGGCGGTCGACCGGACTGCGCTCCCCACCCACCCGGTCGCCTGATGTCCCGAGCCCGGCGGCGACCTGCGGGCTAGACGCGGGGCACGTCGACGATCCGAAACGGGGTTGTCTCGACGCCGCTGGCGGCCACGGACGGAGAGGCCTGAGCTCGACGCTCCTCGCCTCGGACGCGCTCACCTGGACCGGAAGGGACGCCGAGGGCCACATTGGTGCCAAAGGGCACTGCTGGCGGCAGCCGCGCAGGCGGCATCCTAGGGATCGCGCTCGCCTCCCGGATCGGCTCCAGTCCATCGGGTTGACCCGGGCAATCGGATGACATGCGTTTCCAACGGGAGGTTCGGTCGATGGACCAGCGACGTGAGTGCCTGGACGGCAATGAGGCGGCGGCCCGGGTCGCCTATGCGCTGAGCGAGGTGATCCCGATCTTCCCGATCACGCCTGCCTCGCCGATGGCCGAGCACTGCGACGACTGGGCGGCGGCGGAGCGGCCGAACCTGTGGGGTGCGGTGCCCGACGTGGTCGAGCTGCAGTCCGAGGGCGGCGCCGCGGGCGCGATGCACGGGGCGCTCCAGAAGGGTGCCCTGGCAACGACGTTCACGGCGTCCCAGGGACTGCTGCTGATGATCCCGAACATGTTCAAGATCGCCGGCGAGCTGACCCCGGCGGTGATCCACGTCGCGGCCCGCACGGTCGCCACCCACGCCCTGTCCATTTTCGGTGACCACAGCGACGTCATGCATGCCCGCACGACGGGTTGGGCGATGCTGGCGGCCGGCTCCGTGCAGGAGGCGCACGACTTTGCGCTGGTGGCCCACGCCGCCACCCTCCGGGCGCGGGTGCCGTTCCTGCACTTCTTCGATGGCTTTCGGACCTCGCACGAGATCAACAAGATCGCCGTGCTCGGCGACGACGACCTGCGGGCGCTCGTGCGCGATGACGACGTGCTCGCCTTTCGTCGCCGCGGCCTGACGCCGGAAGCTCCGGTGGTGCGGGGCACCGCCCAGAACCCCGATGTCTTCTTCCAGGCCCGCGAGGCGGCCAACCCGTTCTACCTGGCCGTGCCCGGGATCGTCCAGGAAGTCATGGACGAACTGGCTGACCGGACCGGACGCCGCTACGGACTGGTCGACTACCACGGTGCCCCCGACGCCGACCGGGTGGTGGTCGTCATGGGGTCGGCGGCCGGCGCGGTGGAGGAGACTGTCGACGCGCTCGTCGCCGCGGGCGAACGAGTCGGACTGCTGCGGGTGCGGCTCTTCCTGCCGTTCCCGACCGACCAGATCATCGCCGCGCTGCCGACGACGGTGCGCGCCATCGCGGTCCTCGACCGGACCAAGGAGCCGGGCGCGATCGGCGAGCCGATGTACCTGGCGGTCGTGGCGGCGATCACCGAGAGCATGGACCGCGACGAGCCACCATTCGTGTCGGCCCCGCGGGTCATCGGCGGCCGCTACGGCCTCTCCTCGAAGGAGATGACGCCGGCGATGATCAAGCCGATCTTCGAAGAGCTCGCCGCCGCGCGGCCCAGGCGGCACTTCACCGTCGGGATCTACGACGACGTGACCCACCTGAGCCTGCCGATCGACGCCGAATTCCACCATCCTCGCCCGGTCGGCGAGGTGCAGGCCTTGTTCTACGGGCTCGGCTCGGACGGCACGGTGGGGGCCAACAAGGCGTCGGTCAAGATCATCGGCGAGGGCACGGACCTGTTCACCCAGGGCTACTTCGTGTACGACTCCAAGAAGTCGGGCTCGGTCACCGTGTCGCACCTGCGCTTCGGCCCTGAACCGATCCGCTCCACGTACCTGGTCGAGGCGGCGGATTTCGTCGCCTGCCACCAGTTCGGCCTGCTGGAGACGACGAAGGTCCTCGACCATGCCAGGCACGGCGCGACGTTCCTGCTCAACGCCCCGTATGGACCTGACGAGGTGTGGGATCACCTGCCTCGGGACGTGCAGCAGACGCTGGTCGACAAGGCGCTCGACTTCTGGGTGGTCGACGCCCTTGCCGTGGCCGACGAGGTGGGCATGGGCAGCCGCATCAACACGGTCATGCAACCCTGCTTCTTCCGCCTGGCTGGCGTGCTGCCAGCGGACGATGCGATCGCCCGTATCAAGGACTTCGTCGAGCAGACCTACGCCAAGCGGGGCCAGGCGACCATCGAGCGCAACTTCGCGGCCATCGACCGTTCCCTGGAGCGACTGGCGCACGTCCCGCTCGGCGCGGTCACCAGCAGCCACTCCATCAGGTCCGCTGTGCCCGACGACGCGCCCGACTTCGTCAAGCGGGTCACGTCCGTCCTGATGGCCGGCGACGGCGACCTGCTGCCGGTGAGCGCGCTGCCGGTCGACGGGACCTTCCCGACCGGGACGACGAAGTACGAGAAGCGGGCCATCGCCCAGCAGATCCCGGTGTGGGACCCTGCCATCTGCATCGACTGCGGCAAGTGCGCCATGGTCTGCCCGCACGCCACCATCCGCATGAAGGTCTTCCCGACCTCGGCCGTGGACGCCGCACCCGCCGACTTCCTGAGCAAGGAGTTCCGCTCCAGGGACCTGCTCGACCACCGCCTCACCATCCAGGTCGCGCCCGACGACTGCACCGGTTGTGGCGTCTGCGTGGACGTCTGTCCCGCAAAGAGCAAGACCGAGGTCCGCCACAAGGCGATTAACATGGAGCCCATCGGGGCCCATCGCGACGTGGAACGGACCCGCTGGGACTTCTTCCAGTCGATCCCGAACCTTGACCGCGACCTGCTGCCGCATGACTCGGTCAAGGGCTCCCAGGTACTGGAGCCGCTCTTCGAGTTCTCCGGCGCCTGTGCCGGCTGCGGCGAGACGCCCTACCTGAGGCTGGTCTCCCAACTGTTCGGGGATCGCATGATCGTGGCCAACGCGACCGGCTGTTCGTCGATCTACGGCGCCAACCTGCCGACCACTCCGTGGACGGTGAACGCCGAGGGCCGGGGGCCCACCTGGGCCAACTCGTTGTTCGAGGACAACGCCGAGTTCGGCCTGGGCATGCGCCTGGCCCTCGACGCCCAGACCGATCACGCCCGGCGGCTGCTGACCCGCCTGGCCCCCATCGTGGGCGAGGAACTCCTGCGCGGCCTGCTCGACAGTGCCCAGGACACCGAGGCGGAAGTCGCCCGGCAGCGCGAGCGAGTCGGCCGGCTGCGCACGATCCTCGAGGACGTGGCTGGTGAGCAGGGCAGCGACGCCCGGCACCTGCTGGCCATGAGCGGCGACCTCGTGCGCCAGGGGATATGGATCATCGGTGGCGATGGCTGGGCCTACGACATCGGCTTCGGGGGCCTGGACCACGTCCTGAGTTCCGGACGCAACGTCAACATCCTGGTCCTCGACACGGAGGTGTACTCGAACACCGGTGGGCAGGCGTCGAAAGCCACCCCGCGTGGTGCTGTCGCGAAGTTCGCGGCAGCCGGGAAGGCCACCGGCAAGAAGGATCTCGGCGCCATCGCGCGGGCGTACGGCAACGTCTACCTGGCCCAGATCGCGATGGGCGCCAACGACCTGCAGACCACCAAGGCGCTGCTGGAGGCGGACGCCTGGCCGGGACCCTCCCTGGTCATCGCGTACAGCACGTGCATCGCGCATGGCATCGACATGTCCAAGTCGATGTCCCACCAGAAGGACGCCGTCAAGAGCGGCTACTGGCCGCTCTACCGGTTCCAACCGAGCGATATCGACGAGAGCCAGCCGTTCAAGCTGGATTCGAACGCACCATCGATCCCGATCAAGGAGTTCGTGGCCAGCGAGACCCGCTTCGCGATCCTGGAGCGGACCCACCCCGAGCGGGCCGCCCAGCTGGCAGTACTGGCCCAGGCAGACGCCGACGAGCGCTGGCGCTACTACGAACAGCTGGCCGGCATGCATCGCAGCGTCCCGCATGTCCGTCGACCGGACCCGGACGTCCATCCGCCGGCCCCCAGCAACACCGGTCGCGGCGAAGTCGAGAAGGGAGACCCGGCGTGACCGTCGACCTGCACACCCGGTACCTCGGCCTCGACCTGCGATCGCCGATCGTCGCCTCCGCCTCCCCGCTCACCGGCGATCCGGACGGCGCCCGGCGGCTGGAGCAGGCGGGCGCGGCAGCGATCGTCCTGCCGTCGCTCTTCGAGGAGGAGATCCTGCACGAGGAGATCCAGCTCAACTATGCCCTCGAGGCTGGTTCCGAGCACTTCGCCGAGGCCCTCGACTACTTCCCCGGCATCGCGTCGTTCGCCAGCGCCGGAGACCACTACCTTGCCCGCCTGCAGAAGATCAAAGCCCAGTCCAGCGTGCCGGTGATCGCCAGCCTCAACGCCACCACGGTCGGTGGATGGGTCCGCTACGCCACGCTCATGCAGGACGCCGGCGCCGACGCCCTGGAGCTCAACCTCTACCACGTTGCTACCGACCCAAGCAGGACCGCCGCCGACATGGAAGCGGCCGACCTCCAGCTGGTCGCCGCGGTGCGTGCCTCGATCACCATCCCCCTCGCCGTGAAACTCAGTCCCTACTACTCGGCGCTGGCCAACTTCGCCGGACTGGTGGTCCAGCGCGGCGCCGACGGGCTTGTGCTGTTCAACCGGTTCCACCAACCGGACCTCGACCTCGACACGTTCGACGTGGTCACCCGGCTCGAGTTGAGCCGGCCCTCGGAGATGCGTCTGCCCCTGCGCTGGATCGCCATCCTGCGACCCCAGCTCGACCCGGGCGTGTCCCTGGCCGCCAGCTCAGGCGTCCACGCCGGCACGGACGTCGTCAAAGAGATCATGGTCGGTGCCGACGTGGCCACGCTGACCTCGGCCCTGTTGGCCAGGGGGCCGGGCCACCTGCGCACCGTCGAAGCCGAACTCCTCGCCTGGCTCGCCGAACACGAATACGAATCGGTCGCCCAGCTCCGGGGCAGTGCCAGCCAGGCGGCGGTGGAGGACCCCGCCGCCTTCGAGCGGGCCAACTACATGAAGACGCTCCGCTCGTGGACCGCCCCGCGTGACTTGACGCCTACAGCACCGTCGTGACTCGCGCCCGCCGGTGAGGCGGCGCCATCTCCAGGGATCCACACTTGACGGCCAACCGACGAAGCCTGTCTTCGCGCTCGTCATCCTGGATCGATCGCGAGCCACCCGAACCTGCGCCACCGTCGACCTGCTACTGCGCTGTGAACCAGTCCCAGATCGTGCCGACGAAGGCGGTCTGGCCGCCGTTCGGGCCGCTCAATAGGTAGCGCTGGCCGTCGGGTCCGATGCCGGTCATGACGAGGCCGTAGTAGATGACGCCGGGGGTGCGATCGACCCGCAGCGTCGCCTGGAGCCGGGTCCCCACGAGCACGGCCGGGGCTGTTACGAACGGCGCTCGGAAGTTCGGGTCCGGACTGACATCATCGGGAAGCCGGCGCCACGCCTCGAACCGGAAGTCGTGCCAGGCAGACAGATCGACGGTCGAGGCCAGATCGCGGTACATACTGACCAGACCGCCGTCGGCGACGTCGCCTCCGCCCTCAAACGCCGCAGCGATATCGGCGGGGGGCGGCCGTCCGATGAGGTCATAGTGCAGCGCGTGCCACATCTCGTCCATCGACGCGTACGGCAAGCTGCCGACTGCACTGAGGGTCTTGCTCACCTGGGTGGTCACGCCGTAGAGCAGGGCGACGGGTAGCACGAAGCCGACGACGGCGCCGACCAGGATGTGCCGCATCCGGATCCGGGGGCCCGGGCGCTCGATCATGACCGTCGCCCCCGCCGCGAACGACAGCGGGATGAGCAGCTCGGCAGCGACGGCGGGCCAGCCGAGCGGCATGCGCAGGACGAACAAGACCCAGACGCCGAGGACGGCCGCCCCACCGAGTGCCCACCAGGGTCCGATCTTGCGGACCGGCCGGAGGCTGCGGGCGGCCGTGGTCTGGACCGCCCGTCGGGCGCCGAGGAACGCGCCGACGCCCACCGCGCCGGCGGCCAGCGCGGTGGTCCAGGCCTGCCACGGAACGCTCACGTCCAGGGACCAGTCGAACCTGATGAAGCGGTTCAAGACCGCGCCCAGGACCGTGATCGACAGGGCGACGACCATGAGCAGGCCGTAGCCGAGGATCGTCCCGCCGATCCCGTGTCCAACCGCGGCCCAGACGCCCCCGGCGGTTCCGGCGAGCAGGCGCCGCCGGGTCTGCTGGGCTCGGCGGAGCCCGTCGGCCAGGACATCGGGCGAACCGAGCCGGGCGATCGCCTCGCGCTCGGCCTGCTCCTGGGTCAGGCCTTCCTCGATGAGCGCCGCGGTCGCATCGGCGAGGTGCCCGGCGAGCTCATCGCGCACCTCGCTCGCATACGGTTCGGGCAGGCGCAAACCGGCGGAGACGCGGGCGAGGTAGTCGTCGCCAGTGGCCGGGCGTTCGGGGTCAGCCATTCGAGCCGTCCCCGAGGGCGACCCGCTCGACGCTCCGGGCGAAGCTGGTCCACTGCTCGAGGCTCGCCTGGAGCAGCCCCTGGCCCTTGGGCGTGAGCCGGTAGTAGCGTCGGCGCGGACCTCGCTCGCTCTCGCGCCAGGTCGCCGTCAACGCGCCATCCTGTTCGAGCCGATGGAGCGCCGGGTAGAGCGAGCCCTCCGACGGTGCGAACACGCCGTCACTCCGGTCCCGGATCTGGCGGGCGATCTCGTAGCCGTACAGCTCGCCGTCCCCGATGACGGTCAAGACAAGCAGCGGCGTGGTCCCCTTCTGCAGTTGGGAGCTGAACAGCCGTCGCCTGGACATCCGCCTACCTCGCAATGCAATGTAGCTCCCATCCTGACCGGGCGGCGCACGGACGTCAAGTGGAGTCGCTCCAGTCCCGCTCCATGGCGTCGTGGCGATGACGTGACCGTGGCGACCGCCCCGGTCCCATCACCACCACCGGTACATTGGCCTTACAAGCCAGAATGAGATGGCTACTTTAGCTACATGAAGACGGCGACGATCACGGAGGCCAAGAATCGGCTCAGCGCGCTCATCGACCGGGTCAGGAGTGGGGAGAGCATCCTCATCCTCGACCGCGGTGTGCCAGTGGCCCGGCTGGAGCCGGTCGCGGCATTCCCCGACCCGACCGGCCGCCTGCGCCGGCTCGAACGGGCTGGCGTCATCCGGGTCGGCGACGCCCAGCCGCCGCTCGATCTGCTGCGCCTGCCGGCGCCGACACTGGCGCCGGGCGCAAGTGTGGTTCAGGCTCTCCTCGCCGAACGGCGATCCGGGCGGTGAGGTTCTGGGACAGCTCGGCGTTGTCCTCCTCCTGGTGGTCGAACCGTCGAGCGTCGCCGTACTGGCGGCTACGAGCTCGACCCCGAGGTGATCGCCTGGTGGGCGACGGAGGCGGAGTGCGTGTCCGCGCTCGCTCGTCTCGAACGGGAAGGCAGCCTGAGCGCGCCATCGATGGCCGAGGGGCTCCGGCGTCTCGGGAGCCTGGCGAGAGCCTGGCGTGAGGTCCAGCCAGTCTCGATCGTCCGCCAGACCGCGATCCGGCTGCTGCGCGTCCATCCGCTGCGCACTGCCGATGCGTTCCAGCTCGGTGCTGCGATTGTGGCGGCCGAGGGCCATCCGGCAACCCTCCAGCTGGTCACCCTTGACGAGCGGCTCGCGCAGGCGGCGGAGCGCGAGGGGTTCACAGTCGTCCGCCCGGATCAGGCGTAGCCGGTCCCGACGAACCAGTGGATCGGACCCTTCAAACATCGACCTGAGGCGTGGAGTCCAGACTCCGGTAGTGGATCCGTGGCATCGGCGCCGCAGTCCAGAGGCTATCGGCCGACGAAGGTGGCAACCACGGCGAGGTCGCCGCCTGCCACCGCGGTCCCCTCAGCCGCTCCTGTTGCTCTCGACCCCTATCCGCCGGCAGACCCGTATCCGCCGCCAGACCCGCTCGCCGTCCTCGATCTGGTCGGTCGGCTCGAGGCCGCCGCGGGCGGCAACAGCTGCAGAGGCATGGTGGTCGGGATGGACATGGGCGGTGATCAGTGAGACACCGCCGCGCTCAAGCCAGGCTACCAACGCCTGGGCCGCCTCTGTGGCGAATCCGCGGCCCTGCCATGGCACGCCGATCACCCAGGCGACGTCGGCCGGGCCGCGGGTACCGACGATCGTGGCCTGCACGAAGCCGATCGCCTCGCTCTCCGGCCGGCGCCGCACGATCCAGTTGTGCCATTCCTCGGTCCCGTCGGCGGAATGACCGGCGGACTGGCGCTCGTATCGTGCTCGCAGTTCGTCACGGTTCGGCGGGTTCCCGCCGGTGAACGCGTACAGCCGCGCGTCGGCCAGAATGTTGACCATCTCGTCGGCGTCCAGCGGTCGCAGCGGGATGAGCTCCAGCTGCGGGGTGGCGATCTGTTCGGCCAAGGGCGACATCGCGCCGACATGCTAGTCGACCGGCCGAGTTGCGGCCCGACTCAGGGCCTCGCCGATGTGGGCTCGCAGACGCGTGCCCCTCAGTTGACGAGAACCCTGGGTGGACTCGGCCGCTACTATTGCCGGAGATGCGCCAGCGATCGGAGGGCCTGTCCGAATGCCATCAGTGACCAGACTTGGCCGGTTCGCACGGCTCGCGACGTTGCCCGAGACTCGCGGCGCGATCGTCGCGGCGGCCCGATCGGACGCCCTGCGCGGCCTCGCTCGGCGCGCCGTCAACGATCGAGCCGCCCTGGTGCGGGACTTGAGAAACCCCGCGAAGGCTCGAGACGTGCTTCGGAGCGCCGCCCGACATCCGGCCACCCGGGAACTTGCGAGTGCGGGCCTCCTGTTTCTGCCCGGTCGATATCTGCCGCTCGGCTGGGCCGCGAGCTGGGCGACGCACCGGGTCCTCCGTCGGTACGTCGACTCGCCCGCCGAAGCGTTGGACGCATCGGCCTCCGGAGCCGTCCGACCGCTGAAGAACGTGACACCAGAGGCTCGCTAGGGACTACAGCCAGGACGCCGCGTCTGGCCTACTCTCGGCGGCGCGGTCGCCTCGGACTGTGAGTGGCCCCGGGTGCTCCGCCCGCATACCCGCCCACCCTGGCGGCACCGGTGATGCCCGCGGTGTTGCCCATCGCCGCTACCACGAGCGGGGCTCGCGTCTTGAGGAGCTTTTCGAACTTCGAGAACTCCTTGGCCATGCCCCCACCGAGGATGATGAGGTCCGGCCAGAGGTACTCCTCGTAGCGGGCCAGCAGACCGTTGAACTCGCGGCCCCACTTCTTCCAGCCGATCTTCCGCCGGGCGCGCGCCGCGGGCGAGACGCGGGTCTCCGCATCGCGACAGTGGAACTCTACGTGCCCCAGCTGCATGTTCGGCACCAGCTGGCCGTTCACGAACAGGGCCGAGCCGATGCCGGTCCCAAGGTCCAGCAGCAGGACCACGCCCCGCTGGCCCTTGCCGGCCCCGTGGGCAATCTCGGCCACACCCGCTGCGTCGGCATCGTTGAGCACCAGCATCGGCCGGCCCAGTCGCTGCTCGAGCATCTGCTGCACGGGCACGCCGATCCATGACTGATCGCCGTGGGTCTCGGTCATCGCGTGGCCGGCCCGGATGACCGACGGGAACCCGGCCCCGCCGGGCACACCTGCCGTCAGCGTGCCTGTTGCCTCCAGCCGGCGCACCACGTCGACCACGACGTCCATCACCGCCTCGGGAGTGGCCGGCCTCGGGGTCAGCTCGCGGATCCGGTCCGAGACGAGCTGGCCGCTGGCGAGATCCACCACGGCGGCCTTGATGCCCGTACCGCCGATGTCGATGCCGAGGGCCCGGCCAGCCAGCTTGGCCGTGGGTGACGGGATTGCGGGGACTTCGTGCCCTAAGGCGGCGGGCCGATCGCTCATGGTCGCGAGCCTACTCCATCGCTTCGTCGGGCGGGTGCCACCGTGCCGCCGTCGGCGGTCCTGACGCCTTGGACCGGGCTGCAGTCTCCGTCGAATGTTCCTACCGGCGGAACCTGCCGCGCCCGAAGTACCCCAGAACGAAGAGCACGACGAGGACGACCACGACGATGGTGAGAATATTCATGGCACATGACCGCCTGCTACTGGAAGCGCGCGAAGGCAAGATGCCTGCTGACGTGGAGGATAGCGCAGACCAACCGGCCAGCAACGCCCTGCACAGGCGGGCGCGATCCTTCGATCCGGAGCCGTCCCCACCGAACCGCCTACGCATGGCTGAGATGGCGAAGGTGCCGTTGGGCGATGGTCTCGCTGTCCTCCCGATCGTGAGGTCAGGGCCGAAGGCCCACGCTCTCCAGCTCTGCTCGCGCCAGCCGGTCGTAGCGACCCGTCGCGAAGTCCCCGATCGGATCGGGGCTGTGCTTGAGGAGCGCACCGTACGTGAGGCGGTGCAGCGCGCGTGACGCCAGCAGGCGCTCGACGGCCTCGTCGGGCACGTCCCGGGGAGCGAGGCGGATGGCGCGATGAGCGGTCCGCAGCTCGGACAGGCGGCGCGCCCGCCAGGGGAGATAGCGGCTGAGCCAGGGGATGAGCGTCACGCCGAGGACGAGCACGCCGAGCAGTGCTGCGATCATGAGGAGCAGCTGCTCGAACTGCTGGCCGACGAAGAGGAACGGCTCTCCGGCCGACCCGAACGCCGACCGGGTCAGCCCACGCACCTGCTCCCCGACGAGTGGCAGCCCGCCGAGCGAGTCCCCCAGCTGGCCGCCCGCGGCCTGGATGTTCGCCCCGCCACGTCCGATCGCCTGGCCGAGCTCGGCGAATCCCGCGAGCGTCGAGTACAGGCGGAAGGCAACGACGGCCCACAGGCTGACCCAGCTCCAGGTCGCGATATCAGCCACGAGCTCGCGCGCACGCGCCGATGGGTCCTCGCTCCAGTACTTCATCGCCGTGCGCCTCCAGCAGATCCCGGCGAATCCCGTTACCGCGGGAGCTGGGACTGGGCGCCAGTGTGGCGCGGCGCGGCCGTGGGGCGCAATGAAGCCTCGCCATCTGGTCTCGTCCCTCCGCGGCGAGGGGCTTGCGTACCTCCATGAGGACCTGTATGCGAAACGCAACGCCCTCGGTGCAAATGGGATTGCGTTCGAGTTCCGCCAGGCCCCAGGCTGGAGGCATGCAAGCGAGCACGACCCCTCACACAGACGAAGGAAGGCGGCCATGAGCCACGAGCAGCGCACTGAGAGCGACGTTTCGACCACGCGCGACGATCACGACGATACCGCCGGATCGGCCGGATCGGCCGGCACGAACCGTCCGACCAACTGGGAGGGGCGCCAGACAGAAACCGACGAGGGCACGGCCAAACCCCACGCCGAAGAGCCGAACTCCGCCCTGAGGCCGCACTGGAACAAGGGTGAAATGGCCGAGGAGCGGGTCGATCACACGCGGGCTCCGCTCGCGGATGGCGACGACCTCGGCGCGCCCCCCGACGGTCTGTCCGGTGGAGGGTCTAACCCCGGCGGGGGAGAACGCTGGGCGGACCGCGACAAGCGATAGGTCGCGGCTCGGGTCCTCCCGGCCGCCGCCACAGCGCCAGCTGGGCAGAGGCGAGGCGAGAAGTCGATCACGGCTGCTCGCCAGCCACACGCCTCGATGGTCGGCCCTCGAACCGTTCGGGATCGACGGTTACGAGTTGGGCCATCCTCAGCGCTCGGCGATCAGGGCGGGCCGTTGCGAATCGCTACCTGCTGCCCCGCTGGCCGCTGACGTCGTCGCCTGACGCGGATAGCCAATGAGCAGCCCGGCGATGAACACGATCGGCAGGAATGGGGCGGTAGCGACCTGGCCGAGCGTGACGGTGCCGGCCAGCAGGCTGCCGACGGTCATGACCCAGTCGATCGCCTGGACGATGATCATGGCCTGGATCCAGCCGCGATTCGCGAACGGGTCGCGGACCACCAGGATCATGCCGAAGCCGAGCGCCAGGAATCGGGCGCCGAGCATCGCGAAGGGCCAGGCCGTCCACCCCGGAGCGACAGACAGGCCGAGCAGACCATGGAACGGCGCTGGAGCGAGCAGGTAGCCCAGGCCGAGCCCGAGCTGCACGACCGCGATAGCCGCTGCGGTTACCTTGAGAATGGCGCTGTGGTTCATCCGAGTGCTCCTGTGCATGGAGAGTTGGGGGTTGCCAGGAGACTCTAGGATTGCTACTATCCAATTGCAAGTAGTTACATTCTGGTAAGTCGGAGCCCCTCTATGCGCACGCTGGCCAAGGTGACATGCAACCCCGACTGCCCGGTTCGACGATCGCTGGACGTGGTCGGCAGCAAATGGACGCTGCTCATCATCCGCGACCTGCTGACTCAGCCGCGGCGTTTTGGTGAGCTGCTGATCACCCTGGGCGAGGTCAGCCCCAAAGTGCTCACGGAGCGGCTCCGGGCGCTCGAAGCGGACGGCATCCTGACGCGGACCGTGTTTCCCGAAGTGCCGCTGCGCGTAGAGTACGCACTCACCGACCGCGGCCGGGCACTGCACCCGGTGATCGACGCGCTCGCCGTCTGGGGGGAGCACCTCGCAGCCAAGCAGACCTCCGGCCTCGCGAACGACACGAAGCAAGGGTGATCCGATGAGCAACGACGCGATCGGCCCGGATCTCGCGGCGATCAAACAACGTCAGCAGGCGACGTGGGCGAGCGGCGACTATCACATGATCGGGACCCAGATCCTGATCATCTCAGAACTGCTCGTCGAAGCGCTCGACCTGCACTCCACGGAACGCGTGCTCGATGTGGCCACCGGCAGCGGCAATGCCGCACTCGCGGCGGCCCGTCGCGGCTGTGCGGTGGTCGGCCTCGACTACGTCCCGGCGCTCCTGGATCGGGCTCGGCTTCGGGCCGCGGCAGAAGGCCTGGAGGCGACCTTCGTCGAGGGCGATGCCGAGGCGCTCCCCTTCGACGATGGCAGCTTCGATGTGGTCGAGTCGGTGTTGGGCGCGATGTTCGCGCCCAATCAGGAGCAGGCGGCGAGCGAGCTGGCGCGGGTCTGTCGGTCTGGTGGCCGGATCGGTCTCGTCACGCACACGCCCGAGAGCTTCATCGGTCAGCTCTTCAAGATGAACGCGAAGCACGTCCAGCCGCCGGCCGGACTCCGCTCGCCGGTCCTGTGGGGTACCGCGGAGCGGCTGCGGGAGCTGTTCGGCGACGCCATCGCCGAAATCCGCACCGAGAAGCGGTTCTACGTCTTCCGCTACCGCTCCGCGGCGGCCTACCTCGAGTACTGGCGGCGCTACTACGGGCCCACGATGAAGGCGTTCGAGACTGTCGGTGAGGCGGGCCGCGACGCGCTCGAGGCCGACCTGCTCGACCTCATCGCCCGGTTCAACCGCGCCGACGACGGCACCATGATCGTGCCCAGCGAGTACCTCGAGACCGTCATCGTCAGGCGGTAGCCGCCTGGGCTGACGCCGATCCCTGCCGACCGACCCGCGGCACCGACCCGCGGCACCGACCAGGCTGCGCGACACCGCCCCGAGCCCCGCGGCCGCTCCGCCCGGCTCGCTCCGCCCGGCCCGCTCCGCCGCCGCGGCCCGCGGCAACCGTGCCTAGCGGAGCAGGAAGAGACTCACCAGCAGGATCGTCAGGACCGCGAGCGTGATCGCCGCGTACAGCCGGTCACCCTCGAGCGCGAAGGCCACGGTCGACGCGGCGACGCGCAGGACGGGCGTGGCCACCAGGACGAGCAGACCGGCCTGGGCGAACGCGATGGGCCGCA
>JANMQO010000145.1:0-7826 GCA_031370565.1 Chloroflexota bacterium | reverse complement strand
GGCTGCATCCGGGACGAACAGGTAGCCCTCGTGCGCACCCGGTACCTCGGGTCGTCGTTGCTGGTTCCACTCGTCGAGCAGGGTTCGCAGTGCCGCCGTGTCGCCGCCCCTGGGTCGGATCCTGGCGATCGTTCCGTACATCGTTCTGTCCTTCCGTGTCACTGCGTGGGCTGCTTCGTCGGGCCGTCGCTGCCGGCAGCAGCGCGATCGTGCACCCGGCGCGCCGGCGGCGCAACCCGCCTCGCAACGGCCCGCCTCCGCGGACGCACCGGGAGCCGTTCTCGCAGCAGGCGGCACAGCGGACGGTCTCGGAGCCCGCGCGGGAGGACGACGGCCTCGACGTCGCCGAACCGCCGATGGGCGTCCAGTGCCACCGCGAAGGCGTCGACGAAGCCGGGCGCAGCGAGCGGGTCAAAGCCGTCCTCCCACCACAGGCCGAGGACGCGCAGAGCATCCGCCTTCCGATCGATCCGTGGCTCGATCCGGCCGACCAGCCGGTCCCCGAACAGGAGCGGCAGAACGTAGTAGCCCCAGCGACGCTTCTGTTCGGGGACGTACACCTCCCAGACGTAGTCGAAGCCGTGCAGGCTGCGCAGAAAGTCACGATCCCAGACATATGGATCGAGTGGGGCGAGCAGGGCCACGCCGGGATCCACGCCACCCGGCCGCCCAACCGACCAATCGGTCCCGGATCCCTCGTGCGGCACTTCGGTAGCCGCGCCGTCACAGTGTGTCTCGGCGGCAGCGCGCTCCGCCTCGATTTCCCGTTCCGCAGCCCGCAGGATCGACAGCTCGTCGGCCAGGATATAGCGCTCGCCGCGGATCCCGTCGATGGCCACCGGTACGAGCGACTCCATCTCGAGCAGCTCGGCCAGGAGTGCCGGCCGGGTGACCGGATCGGGAGTGCCCGTCGCCTGAGGCTTGGCCGGGGCGATCCCGTACCACAGCTCCGCCTGGCCGCTTCGGCCAAGGAGCCCATGGGCCCGGTAGCGCGAGAGCAGCTTGTGGCGGCGCTGGTCACGCTCGGCTGGGCGGACGGCGAGCAGTTCGGCGGGAAAGAGCCGCTCGACCAGGTCGTACACGCGCCGGTTTCCCTCGCGCCGGGCCAGGCCGAGCAGCCCGGCCTCGCCGAGCGCCTCCAGGATCGCCCGGACCTGGTTGGTCGGGCGCCAGTACCAGTCGATCGCGGCGCGTGGCTCGACGTCCGTCGACGACAGGGGTCCGTCCTGTCGGATCCGCTCAAGCAGTTCCTCGACGAGCGGTGCGTGCGCGTTGAACGCGGCCTCGGTGTGCGAGACGTGGTGGCGGTCCCAGGTGATCCGGTACCACGGCAGCTCGGCCGTGGGGACCAGGCTGAGGCCCTTGTTGTACGTCTCGTACAGCCGTCGCTCCTCGTACAGGAGCCGGTCCGTCCACTCGCGCCGATAGCCGTCGATCCGGGCGAGCAGGATCACGTCGTGGTTTCGCCCGGCCACCTCGAGCGGGTCAAACTGCAGGGAGCCGAGCCGATCTACCACCGTCATGACACTGGCGGGTTCCGCCGGCAGCGCCCGCGGCGGCCCGAGCAGGTGGCGCAGGACGAAGAACCGACGGGCGGTCGGCAGGCTGATCTGGATTGTTGGAGTCACCCGGCAGATGGTACTGAGTTGGGGGTGCGACAGCGCTCACCGTGTCGCGATCCGACCTGCCGGAGTCCCAGCGCTATTCGCCGTCCGCCTCCGGGAGGCGCCTGCTCCCGCGAGCAGTCGAGCGCACGGCGAGCGCGATCCCCGCGAGCACCGGCAGCCCGACGAGCGCGACCAGCACCAGCGGTGCCTGCTGCGCCAGGTCGTGCACGGAACTCTCGATCGAGAGCGCGAGGTCTGAGGCGCCGAGTGCCTCGTACAGCCCGCTCAGCGCGTTCGCCCCCTGGAAGGCGATGAACGCAACCCCGAGCCCGATGAAGAGCAGGCTCGACACGACCACCGAGCTGTGCCGCGTGAGCGGGCCGATCCGGAGCTCGCGACCGCGCAGGCGCCCCCGGCCGGCTGCCCCGAGCCGATCCCAGGCCAGAGCCAGGAGGAACAGTGGAGCGGCCATGCCGGCGGCGAAGATGGCGAGCAGGATGGCGCCGGTGATCGCCCCGCCCGAGGCGCCGGCGATGGTCAGCACGCCGCCGAGCAGCGGGCCCGAGCAGAACCCGCCGATCCCGTACACGAGCCCCAGCACGTACGTGGCGGCGAGCGACTCGCCGCTCGGCCCGAACGAGCGACCCTGCAGCCGCCCTGCACCCGGGAGCTCGAAGCCGCCGACGGCGAGCTGGAACGCGCCGATCGCGATGAGCAGGAGCCCGGCCACGATCGAGAGCTCCGCTCGTCGCTCCAGGAAGAGGCTGCCCAGGGCGCCCAGGCCCAGACCGAGCGGCACGAACAGCGTCAGCAGGCCGACATAGAAGGCACCAGTCCGGAGCAGGAGCTGCCCCTTGGAGGGGAAGGCATAGGCGAAGAAGGCTGGCAGCAGCAGCGCGGAGCACGGGCTGAGCAGCGACAGGATGCCGCCGGCAAACGCGACCACCGCTTCGATGCCCATCTGGTGTCGGCCGCTACGGCGTGGAGAGGGCGGCGTCGATCGCCGCCTGGAAGACCGCGAACGGCTGGGCGCCGACGATGCGTTGGGTGCCAATCACGAACGTCGGCGTGCCGTTGAAGCCCTGCGCCGAGACATCGGCGAGGTCCGCCTCAACGGCGCCCAGGTGGCTTCCACCGTCGACACAGGCGCCGAACGTCGCCGCATCGAGTCCGAGGCTCGCCCCGAACCGCTTCAGGCGATCCTTGGCGAAAGCCCCCGCGTTCTCGCCGGCCTGGCTCTGGTAGAGGAGATCGTGGTACTGCCAGAACTTGCCCTGGTCACCGGCGCAGCGGGCAGCGTTCGCCGCGTCTTTCGATTCCGCGCCGATCCAGGCGAAGTCGTGCCATTCGAGGCGGGCCTTCCCCGTGTCGAGGTAGGCGGCCTTGATCTGTGGCTCGATCGAGCGGGCGAAGGCGCCGCAGGACGGGCACTGGAAGTCTCCGTACTCTCGGATGACGACGGGCGCCGACGCCTGGCCGAGCACCGGCCGCAGCTCGTTTGCCGCGACCGACGGGGTGCTCGTCGCGCCAACGTAGACGATGAAGCCGGCTGCCAGCACGGCGGCGACGAGGAACCCGGGCAGGACCAATCGACGGAGCCCGCGGGATGACCGTGGCGAACCGGAGGACTGCCGCCTGGCGAGGCGGGTGGTGGGCACGGGACCGCCCCCGGCCGTCGACCGCGCTGCCGGCTCCGCCTGGCCGCTCGGGGCGGCGGCGCCCACGCCCGCGCCCTGCGAGATGCCTCGTCGTCGCTTGCTCAATCTGTCCTCCATCGGGTCCACGTCAGGGTGCCCCGTTGCCGCGGCTGAGCCATCGTAGGCCAGCGGGCGTGACACGACTGTGACGGAGATCACGAGCCACGGGCCGTGACGTGGCTCACAGCATGGGATCAGCCGCGCCGGCAGACTGCTCGCCATGGGCCACGTCAGCGAGCGCCGCGCCACCGTCCGCGAGGTCGGCCCGATCACGATCGCAATCGTCGCGCCGGCAGGGCTCGTCTACCCGATGCTGAGCGCGATCGGTCACCGGCGCAGCGCCCGGGCGAGCGGGCGGAGGTGATCGGGACCACATCCCGCGTCTGCGCGGGACAGCTATCGTTGGCCCGGTAGGTGACCGCCGCCGATCAGCCCACATCGGGCGCGGTCATGCGTCACCAGGCCCAGATGGAGTGACACGCTGTGAACGAAGAGCAGTTTGATTTCGTGGTCATCGGTGCGGGGACGGCGGGGGAAGCCGCCGCCTACATGGCCCGGGCGCGAGGCGCCTCAGTGGCGGTCGTGGACCGCGAGCTCTTTGGCGGGTCGTGCCCGTTCTGGGCCTGCATGCCGTCGAAAACTCTCCTCCACGCGGCCGCCGTCCATGCCTGCGGAGGCTCGTACGAGTGGCCCAAGGCGTCGGCGCGGCGCGACTACATGATCAACCGCGAGGAGACCGGCGTTCCGAGCGACGCCGGGCACGTCCGAGGGCTCGAGGGCGCTGGCGCGGTCGTCATTCGGGGCACCGCCCGGGTCGCCGGACCGGCGATGGTCGTGGTCACCGGTGACGACGGTGAGCGGACGCTCCAGGCCCCGAACATCATCGTGGCGGTGGGCTCGGCGCCGAAGATCCCCCGGATCGAGGGGCTCGACTCGATCGTGCCCTGGACGAACCGCGATGCCACGACCACCCGCGACCTGCCGGCCAGCCTCCTGATCCTGGGGGCGGGCCCGACCGGCGTCGAGATGGCCCAGGTATTCGCCCGCTACGGCGTGCCGACCGTCCTGGTTGCCGCGCAGCCCCGGGTGAACCCGAAGGACCATCCTCGGAATTCGGCTGCACTCGAGGCCGGTCTTCGCCGCGACGGGGTCGACGTCCGAACCGGCGTGCGGGCGCTCCGCGTGCGGGCCAGGGCAGCGGTATCGGGAGCCCATGTCGTCGACCTGTCCGACGGCAGCTCGGTCGAGGGTCACGAGATCCTGCTCGCGGTCGGGCGAACGCTGCCGCTCGCCGGACTCGGCCTCGAGACGGTCGGGGTCGACGCGGACGCGTCAGTGCTCGCGGTCGGCCCGGACCTTCGGATCGCCGACGGGGTCTACGTGGCGGGCGACGCCGGGGGCCCCGAGATGCACACCCATCTGGCCCACTACCAGGGCGAACTCGCGGTCCGGATCGCCCTCGGCGACGAAGTGCGCCCGGACTACTCCGCGATCCCACGCGTCGTCTACACGGACCCGGAGGTGGCCGGTGTCGGCCTCACGTTCGACCAGGCGACCGCCGCCGGCTTTGACGCCTTCGAGGAGGTGGCCGACCTCGCGACGACCGCCAAGGGGTACGTGGCTGAGGCGAGCGGACACGTCACGATCGTGGTCGATCGCCGGACGCGTACCCTGCGTGGTGCCTTCATCGCCGGGCCGGCCGCTTCGGAAGTGATCCACGAGGCGGTCCTGGCGCTGAAGACGCAAACGCCGATCGATGTCCTCGCGGATATGATTCATGCCTTCCCAACGACCGCCCGGGTCATGGGCAGTCTGTTCACGCAGGCGCTGCAGCGGCTCGGGTGAGGCGTTCGATGCAGCCTTCCGAAGCGGAACTCCCGAGCGGCTCGCGGTCTGACGGGCCGCCCCACTGCCACGTGCCCGCGACCTTCGAGCCGGAACAGCGGGAGCTGCTGGCAACCGAGATCAGGCGACTGATCCGGGCGGCCGAGTGGCTCACCCGTGAGCTGGACGAGCGCCGCGGCTGCCATGCCGCCCTGGCCCAGGTCGCCGTCCTCCAGGCCGATCTCGACACGGTCGCGTCGCGGCTGGTCGACGGTCACCTCAGGTACTGTGTGGCCCACGCGGTCGCGGAGGGCCAGCGTCCCGATGAGATCCTGAGCCTGCTCGTACCGATCCAGTCGGTCCTGTTCGCGCGTCGCCAGGGAGGACACGGATGACCGACGCAGGCGCCCGGCTGCCGGCCCTGGCCGCCTCTTCGATCCCGACTGTGACCGTGGACCGGATGGTCGAGGTCGACCGGCTCGCCATCGAGGAGTACGGGATCACGCTCCTCCAGATGATGGAGCAGGCCGGTTCGCACCTCGCCGAGGTCGCCCGCCTGGAGCTGGGCGGTGACCTTCGGGGCCGGAGCGTCGTCGTCGCGGTCGGCCCCGGCAACAACGGCGGCGGCGGGCTCGTTGCCGCCCGGCACCTGATGAACCGCGGCGCCGGCGTGCGGGTCGTCCTGGCCCGGCCAGCGCTCCGCATGACCGACGCGGACCGCCACCAGCTGGCCACGCTGCTGGCGATGGGCATGAGCTGCTGCGTCGCGACGTACGACCTGAGCGACGAGGAGCTCGAGGCGGCGCTGGCGAAGGCGGATCTCGTCGTCGACGCCGTCCTCGGCTACCGCGCCGAGGGCGCCCCGCACGGCGAGGTGGAGCGGCTGATCGGCTTCATCGTTCGCTCCGGGCGGCCGGTCCTCAGCCTGGATGTGCCCTCGGGCCTCAACCCGGACACCGGCGAGACGCCCGGCTGGGCAATCAGCGCCCAGGCGACCCTGACATTGGCGCTCCCCAAGCCCGGCCTGCTCGAGGGCCCCGGTGTCGAACGCAGCGGCCGGCTCTACCTCGGCGACATCGGTCTTCCAGATGTCCTCTACCATCGGCTCGGCATCGAGGTCGGCCGCCCGTTCGCTGGCAGCCGGATCGTCGCGCTCGATCGGACGACATGACAGCACCCGGCCAGTCGCGGTCGCTCTCCGAGAAGCTCGGGCTGCTGGGCGAAGTGCAGCTGTTCGCCGGCCTCTCCGAGGCCGACATCGAGGCAATCGGCCACGCCACGACGATGACGCGCTGTGTCCGCGGTCAGCAGATCCTGTCCCCCGACGACCCGTCGGACCGGATCCACATCATCAAGAAGGGCCGCGTGCGCGTCTACCGGATGACGCCGGACGGCAAGCAGCTGACGCTCGACATCTACGAGAAGGGGACGATCCTCGGCGACATGAGCCTGCTGGGCCAGGACCGGCTCCCCGAGGCGTATGCCGAGGCGATCGGCGACGGTGTGATCTGCACGATCACGCCGGACGAACTCCGCCGGCTCATCGAGCGCTACCCGATCATCGGGGTCAACGTCATCCGCCACCTCTCCAAGCGGCTTCAGGCCGCCGAGCGCGAGCTGGAGGCGATGGCCTACCAGCGCGTCGACCAGCGGCTCGCGCGCAAGCTGCTCGACCTCGCCCAGCGCTTCGGGGTCAGCTCAGAGCGCGGCACCGTCATCGAGGCGCGCCTCACGCAGCAGGAGCTGGCCGAGATGATCGGTACGACGCGCGAGACGCTCGCCCACACGTTGGCCGACTTCCGGCGGCGTGGATTCCTCGAAACCGTGCATCACCAGGTGGTGATCCGGGATGCCGAGCGTCTCGCGGAGGTCGCCGCCAGCGACGATCTGTAGGTCTCCTGGGCGGGCGACCCGGACTGTGTGCTCGGCCACAGACCGCCAACCGCCGACGCCGTACGGTCGAACTCCACGACACACCCCGCAGGAGAACGCATCGATGGCAGACCAGACCCTCGTCGCTCCGCGCACAGGCGCGCTCAGCTGGATCCTCTCTGGAGCGATCGCCGGCATCGTCGCCGGCATCGCCTTCGCCATGTTCGAGATGATCATGGCCGCCCTGACGGATGGCGGAGGCGCCTTCTTCATGCCGCTGCGGATGATCGGCGCGATCGGTCTCGGCAAGAGCGCCCTGGACCCCGGGACGTCGCTCGTCACCGCCGGCGGCGCCGGTCTGGTCATCCACATGATCCTGTCGATGATGTACGGCGTCAGCGTCGCAACCCTGCTCCGGACCGTCCCGGCGCTCGCTCGCACGGGAGCGTCCATCCTCGCCGTGTCGAGTGTCGCCGGCGCTCTCTTGTGGGTCGTCAACTTCCACATCCTCGCCCCTGCCCTGGGTTGGATCTGGTTCCCTGACGGGACGAATGCGCTCATCCAGATCGTCGCGCACACTGTGTTCTTCGGAACCTTGCTCGGACTCGTCCTCGTCCGGCTCGGGGCGACCGCGGCGGAGGCCTGACAGGCGTCTGGGGCATAGCACGAGGGTCGCTCGCCGGTCGAGGGAGTGGCCGGCGAGGGCCCCGACAGGAGTCGCCACATGGAGAGGATCACGAACACCAGCGCCGGACACCTCGTTCCGCGATCGCTCATCTCGGTTGGCCTGGATCCCGCGTTGCGGTCATCGCTCTCCGAGCGTTCG
>JANMQO010000131.1:0-3649 GCA_031370565.1 Chloroflexota bacterium | reverse complement strand
GGGCCGCCAGGAGCGGACGTTGTCGGGCAGATCCGCCGGCGCAAGCCGATGGTGCCGCTCACCGACGCGTGGATCGAGTATCCGGCGGGCGGTGAGCTTCATCGCGCCCGGGTTGGACCGATCATGGTGAACCATGAGATCCTCGATTGGATTCGCCATTCGCGTGACGAGGAGGCCCGGATGCCGGGCCTCCCGATGGAGAGTGCCATCGACCCACACGCCAAGGACCTGACTGGGCATATCGTCAGCTGGCAGGGCTGACGAGCCCGGCGACAGGCGGCGCAACGCCACGTGGCGTACCGTTGCGGGTGCCCGACGATGACCTTCGAGGAGTGGAACCATGCCCGATCTCAAGCTCGGCATCTTGCTCTGGAGCCAGGCCGGATCGTGGCCGGACATGCTCCACGCTGCGCGACGCGTCGACCACCTTGGCTACGACCATCTGTGGACGTGGGACCACCTCTACGCGATCTTCGGCGACCCACACCAGCCGATCTTCGAGGGCTGGACGGCGCTCGCCGCGTGGGCCATGGCGACGGAGCGGACCCGCCTCGGCCTGCTCGTGGGCGCCAACACCTTCCGGAACCCCGGTCTCGTCGCCAAGACTGCAGCGACGCTGGATCACATCAGTGCTGGGCGCGCGATCCTCGGGATCGGCGGCGCCTGGTTTGACCTCGAGCACCGAGCCCACGGGATTGACTTCGGATCTGGCTTCGGACAGCGCCTCGACTGGCTCGACCAGTCGGTCGGAGCGATGCGGACCCTGCTCGACGGCGGCGAGGTCAGCTCGGCGCCGGGCGGCCGCTACGGGTTTGACGCGCTCCGTCACCAGCCGCTCCCGATCCAGCGCCGCCTGCCGATCATGATCGGCGGCTCGGGCGAGAAGAAGACCCTGCGGACGGTGGCCCGCTACGCGGACCTGTGGAATGCGATGGGCCCGCTCGAGTTGATGGCCCACAAGGTCGACGTGCTGAAACGCCACTGCGACGACGTTGGCCGGGATCCTGCCGAGATCGCGTTCACGCTCGGCGTCAAGCTCACCATCCGGGACACGCAGGCCGAGGCGGAGCGAGTCTGGCAGGCGGCCATGGAGCGCAACCGGACGCCGTTGTCCGAGGTCCAGGACGACAGCACCTTCTGGAACGGCACGCCGGAGCAGATCGCCGATCGGCTCCGCCCGTATGTCGCGCTCGGCTTCGGGACCATCATCAGCGAGCAGCCGGCGCCGTACGACGACGAAACGCTGGAGCGATTCATCGGCGAGGTGAAGCCGCTCGTCGACGCGGGGTAAGCTCGGATCCATCGATGAGCCGCGGGCGGCTCCGCGCTCAGGGCTGCCGGTGGTACTTGAGCACCCACGGATACGCCATCGGGTCAACCTCGATCCATGCCTCGGCGAGCTTGCCGATACCCAGGACGACGGTGTACGCCAGCTGCCGCGAGTCCCCCGTATAGGCCGATGTGGACGTGTTGGTCCACGACACGCCACTGTTCGCGGACACCATGCGATAGCCCTGGCCAAGCTCCGGGGTGCCGGGGCCCGTGGCCACCGTGAACGCGACACTGGCGTTGCGCATGGCCGCATCGTAGAGACGGTATGCGGTGCCCGGACTGACGTTGGTTCCCGGGTTCCCGTCCAGAATCTTGAGCTGCGGCCCCCAGCCGGCGCCTGCGTTCGTGGAACGCCTCCGGAAGATGTCGGCGTTGTCGGCCCACAGGACCACAGCGTTTGTTCCGCCCAGCACGATGAGGGGCGTCTTGCCCGTGCCCAGAGACGGAAAGCCCGCGTACCACAGGAAGCTCATGCCGGCAGCGAAGATCTTGCCGCGTCGCTCCTTGACCGTCCCGGCGGCGTCGGTCCAGGCCACGAGCACAGTGGTGGCACTCACCGCGACGCTCACGCCACCTTTGGCGAGCGGCGCCCCGCCGGGCAGGAGTGTTGGCCCAGCCCACCCAATATTTCCGTCGTACACCCGCGTATATGCCGAATAGAGGCCGCTCAGGGCGCTGGCCTGATACGCCAACACGAAGAAGTTTCCCGAGGCCACGATCCGGGGGTGACGCGCCTTGGTGCTGCCGGTATTCGTGGTGACCTGGGCCGCCGGGCTCCAGCCGCCGCCGAACGTCGCCTTGGACAGGAACACCCGTGAGCCGCCGCCTGAGACCTGCTCGGACCAGACCGCGAAATGCAGGCCAAGCCCGGAGAAGACGGCGATGTCCTGGGCTGCATTGGCGCTGTTTTTGAACAGCCGCACGGGCGTCCCGAACGTGGTGCCGTTGTTGACGCTCTGGGCAACCCACACCGAGGCGGGGTTCCCGCCCATCGCCGGCTGGCCCCACGCGGCAACGACATTGGGACCCGATGCAGCAAGGTCGGGGCTCGTCGGCTGGAAGGTCGCGGGCCGCACCACGACGGCCGGGCTCCAGGCGGCGAGCGCGACACTGCTCGCGATCAGCGTTGCGATGATGGCAAGCACACCGGCACGGACGAACAGCGGTGACGTCCTCACGATGTTCATGGTCAGCCCCTTCCAGGAACCGTGCGCTGTCCGTGAGCCATCCCAACGTCCGTTGTGCACACGTCAACGGCCAGGTGGCGGTCTCCACCGATGGCCCTGAAGAACGTGCCTTTGAGTTGAGACCGCCCCCGGTTTCGTGGACACCCAAGGTTGGGCTTCGAGAGGCTGCCGGCGATCGGCCGCAGGCTCGTCTCGGGAGTGTAACGAGCCGGGGCCGATTCAAGAACCCCCTGCGCTCGCGTTCCGGGAACCTGTGCTGTGCTTGGCCCGGGGCTCCCGGAAGGAGCTCAGTCCGCCGACTCCGCCACGAACACGGCCAGCGCCTCGCACGAGGGCACGAAGTAGTAGCCGCCGGTCAGGGCCTGGGTGAAGTCGGTCAGGCGGTCTCGCCGGCCGCCTCCGCGGGCCGCCATGCTGTCGAGCATCGCGTCGAGCCGGTCGCGGTCTCGGCTGAAGCCCACGAAGATCGTGCCGTGCTGGGTCAGCGTGCCGTAGCCAATGTTCCGTCGAAAGATCTTGCCGAAGCGGTCCTGATCCGTCCGGGTGACATGCGAGGTCTCAGGTCGCGGGTCGAGCTCGTCACCCTGGACCTTCGTCCGACCGATCACTTGCTCTTGCTGTGACACCGGCAGCGCCTCCCAACCGGCGGCGTCGTGTTGCCACTGCTGGAGCAGCAGCACGCTGCCGCCCTCGCCGGGAGATCCCGGCTCCACGATGGCGGCTGCCATCGCCTCCACGAGCGTCGGGTTCTCAGAGCCGTCGACGAAGCCCGTCAGGTCGCGATCCTGATGGTATGGCCAGCCGACCATCTCATGGGCGAGGGTCGCGTGGGACGCTAGTGCCGACACGACGCCGCGTGACACGTCGAAGACGATGTCATAGGCCGCGCCGGCCAGCCAGACGACCACGTCATGCTGCGTCGCCGGCAGGCTATATCCGTCGGCACCAACGAGCGGGTCGCTGAAACCCGAGAGCCCCCGCGGCGAGGCGCCGGGTGCGACCGACGCCCAGAGCTCGGGGCGAAATCCGGCCACGAGGTTGACGCCACCGATCGTCGTGCGTGCCTCTCGGAGGCTCGCGACGCGCTGGACCAACTCGCCTGCGTCAGCGCCTGGCAGCGCATCGAACTC
>JANMQO010000125.1:0-13847 GCA_031370565.1 Chloroflexota bacterium | reverse complement strand
CGCGAGGACGGCCGGCCCGACGACGTCGCGCGGTCGAAGATGCATGGACGGCGGCTCCTGAGCGATGGTCCTGGTCCGGGCGAGCTGCTGGTCAGTGGAACGGGCACGCGGCGGCGAACAGGATCGTCGCGATCACCTGGTTGCCGTGAGGCGCAAAGCCGGCCTGGATTCGACAGGCCGTCGTGGCTCCGGTCCAATCGATGACCACGCTGCCGTCCTCCAGAGGCCCGTTCACGTCGCTCGTATGGTACCCGGCCTGCTCCAGCGCCCGACGGTACCAGGTGGAGGCCGTCGTCACCGTGGCCGGCACCGTCAAGAGCGCGCTTGCCGGGCCGCCGCCAGCGTTGGCCGGTTCCGCGCCGGGGAAGCGCGGGAACCCGGCTGGCAACCTGTCCCAGATGCGGCCCCAGGCGGTCGTCGTCGTGCCGGGCGGCGGAGCGGTCGTGGGCGTTGGGCTGGGTGGCGGGCCGGTGCTCGCCGTCGGTGCGGCCGGCGCGCCACTGGACGGGGGCGTCGCGGGCGGTACCGTTGCCGGTGCGCTGGGCGTCGCGCTCGCGGTCGGCAGTGGGGTCACCGTGCTGGTCAGGCCGCAGCTCACCAGGAGCGTCCCGAGGACCACCAGGACGGCGAGCTCGGTGAGGGTGCCGGGTCCGATGCGCCTCGTTCGTTGGTGCGGTTGGCGCGGTTGGCGCGGTGGCGGGTCGGCTGGTCGGGTCACGGGAGATCCTCCGGATCGATGGGCGTAGGGCCGATGCTACCGGAATGTCGGAACCCCGCCGCTGGAGCGACGGGGTTCCGTGGGCCGCCTTGCCCGCTCACCAGGTGGCGGCCAGGTCGTCGGGTCGACAACCGCGTCGACCGACGCCCGTCCGATCTGATCTGCCCCCAGGCAGGTGCGAATCGGATGACACAGCCTGAGACGCCCCGCGTCGGTGCAATGTTTCGAGCCAGGCCCGGCCCGGCTGACGCTCGCGCCGGGGCGATTAGCGGCGAGCGGGGGCCTTGGCATTGCGTGCGCTGCGAGGACCGGCACGGCGGCTTCCGGCGTTCGGATTGGCCACCCGCAGGAAACGTCGATAGAAGCCGGCAAACCCACCGATCGCGAGCCCGGACAGCGGCGAGACCACGAGCGAGTACGGGATATAGGCCGCCCGAATGTCAGGCGTCATGGCCAGGCCCGGGATCGATCCGCCGACCGCGAGGTGCACGACGAGGACGACCCCGGCCACGATGCCGACGAGTAGTCCCGCGAGGTAGCTCATTCGATCGGTCAGGACCCCGGCCATGAACGCTGCAGCGATCGGCGGTGGAAACACGAACAGGTTGAAGGCCAGGCTCGAGATATCCCGCGGCGAACCCGCACTCAGTTCGGACCAGACCGCCGCCGCCACGATGAGGATCGTCGGCAGCCAGATGGCTTTCGTCCGGGTGACCAGCCACGGGATTGCGCGAATGTCGTCTCGCACGTGGACCGGCCGCAGGGCCGAGCGGAATGCGCCGAACAAACCTGAGCGTCGAACCGGCGCGCCCTGAGCCGGGCCGGTGTCGGGCGAGTCATCGATGGTGACGGGAGCGCCATCGGCGAGGAGTGCACGAGTGCGCCGGCGAGCATCGGCGCGGTCGGTCTTCTTGGCGCGGGCCACGATCTCTCCTGGTCGGGCTCGTCGACGCGGTCGACGGCGGTGGGGTTTGGATCATCCTAGTCGATGCGAACGCCACCGGTCGCGACAGCACCACTGGCGACGCCTCGCTCTGCTGTGCGTCGCCAGCACAAGGGCGCGCCGCCATTGGCATGTGACGCATGAGCGCGACCAGTTCGACCCGAAACGGATCGCGCGGGGTCGTATCGATCCGCCACACGCAAGAACGGTGACGAACTCTTCGTCACACGCAAATCTTGCGCACATCGCGCGGCCCGCACGTGGTGCAGCCGCGGTGCATTGGCCGTGCAGCCGCGGTGCAGCGCCGATGCAGTGCCAAGGCAGCGGCGATCGATCCGCAGGTGAGCGGCCCCTGCTACAACGGACCTCCCGCCAGCCCCCGTTCCCGCCGGGAGGTCGTCGATGACACGCGTCCGGCGCGCGGTACCCACTGCGCTCATCCTCATCCTGCTAGTCGCGGTCCTGGCGAACGGACGGGCACCGGATCCGCAGACGGGCTCGGCGGCCGCTCCGGGTCTGTTCGCTGCGGTCAGCTGGCCGCCGACGACCTCGCTCGTGCTGGCCGAAGTCGTGACCGGCGGCGTGTCAGGATCCGACGAGTATGTGGAGATCGCCAACCTCTCCTCGTCGCCCGTCGATCTCATCGGCCTGGAACTCGTCTACGTCACTGCCAGCGGCTCCACTATCACGCGCAAGGCGACCTGGTCGACCTCGATATCGCTGGCGCCCGGGCGCCACCTGCTGCTCGCCAATGGCAGCGGGACGTACGCCGCGCTGGCTGATACCAGCTTCAACGGCGGCCTGGCCGGCACGGGTGGCACGCTCGTCTTGCGGCCGATCGGCGGAGCGCCGCTCGATGCGCTGGGTTGGGGCGATGCCTTGAACGCGTTCGTCGAGGGCACAGCCGCGCCGGCACCGGCAGCTGGCTCGAGTCTCGAGCGACGGCCCGGTGGATCGGCCGGCAGCGGGCTCGATACGAACAACAACCTGGCAGATTGGACCGTAAACAGTGCTCCGGTGCCACAGAATCTGGCCGCCGCGCCGACTCCGACACCCAGCCCGACTCCGACGCCCACGCCTGCGTTGTCGCCGGGTCCGTCAACATCGCCGCCCGTGCCCGCGCCCTCGCCCCCGAGCCCGAGCCCGAGCCCGACGGCCGAGCCCACCCCCACCCCGACCCCCACCCCGACCCCCACCCCGACCCCTGCTCCCACCCCTGTGCCGACTGCGGCGCCGACTCCGACGCCGACACCAACACCGACGCCCGGACCGATGGCGATCGCGCTGGCCCGGACGCAGGCCGACGGCTCGACGGTGACAATCGAGGGCGTGCTCACGGTCGGGTTCGGCTCGCTCGAATCGGACCGGGGTAGTTTCGTGCAGGATGGCAGCGGTGGCATCGCGCTCTACCTGGACGCCGCGATCGGATCCGTGATCCCGGCCGGCACGCTTGTTCGGGCGACTGGCACGCTCGATGATCGCTACGCGCAGCGGACGCTCCGGGTGTCGGCGGCGACGGTCGTGGAACTCGGTGCGACTGGCCTGCCTCCAGCCATCGTCATCACCAGCGGCAACGCCGGCGAAGACCGAGAGGGGCTCCGACTTGCGCTGACGGGCACCATCGTGGAGACGCCAGGCACCTACGCCGATGGTCTGGGCCTGCTGCTCAACGACGGCTCGGGCGCACTGCGCGCGATCATCGGCCCGGCCGCCCTCGGTGCTGTCGTGCCAGCAGTGGGGGACCGCGTCTCCGTGGTGGGTCCGCTCGGGCAGCGCGATTCCACGGGCACGGGCAGTACCGGATACCGGATCTTCGTCACGAACCCAGGCGAGTTCGCCATCCTCGCGCCCGATCCGACGCCGACTGACTCGCCGACCCCATCGCCAACGCCGACCCCCACTCCTGTGCCGACCCCAACCCCTGCGCCGACTGCGACGCCGGTGCCGACTCCCGCACCCAGTCCGTCGCCGACGCCTGCCCCGTCGCCCTCGCCGACAGCCAGCCCGAGCGCGCCGCCCACGTTGCCCTCGATTGCCGAGGCTCGCCTGCTGCCGATCGGAACCGTCGTCACGGTGGCTGGGACAGTGACCGCCGAGCCAGGTCGGCTCGGTCAGCCGCGGCTGCTCGCCATCGAGGACACGTCGGCCGGCATCATCGTGCACCTGTCCGATGGCGTCGCCGCGCCGTTGCGGGGTACGCCCGTGCTCGTGACTGGCGTGCTGGCCGCGCCACACGGCCAGCTCGAGCTTCGGCCGGGGCCGGATGGCCTGACGATCGCCGCCGGTCCGGCACCGGCGCCCGTACCCGCGCCGGTCATGGCGGACGAACTCGGCGAGGCAACCGAAGCTCGGCTGCGCGTGCTCACCGCCACCGTCGAGCGGCCGCCGACGCGGTCGACCGGCAGGGCCCTCACGACCACGGTGCGCGACGCCGCAGGCAATACGGCCCAGCTCCTTGTCGATGGCGCAAGCGGGATCGTCGCAGCGGATCTGATCGCGGGAACGCGCTATCGGCTGGTCGGGATCGTGGGGCAGCGGGCCAGTCGCAAGGGCCTGTTCGACGGTTACCGCCTGTGGTTGCGGGACCGTCCGGAGGCGATTGCCAGCGCGTCTGCCTCGACCTCGGCGGTTGCCGTGGGCGCGACCCCGACCCCGGCGCCGGCCGCCGGCACGGCCGGTTCGCGCGGCCCGACCCCCACCGTTCGGTCGATCCGCCAGGCGATTTCGGCCGGCAGCGGGACGCTGGCGATCGAGGGGACGGTGCTCGCCCCAGCAACACTGCTCGACGCCACGGGGCGCCTGCTCGTCATCGACGACGGCACAGCCGCCATCGAGATCCGACTGGCGGTTGGGGTCGTGCCTCCGCCGCCGGGCCGGCGGGTTCGAGTTGTCGGTGAGATGGGTCGGGCGTTCGGTGGGCCCCGTCTGCGGGCGACGACCGTCGAGGAGCTGGGACCTCGCTCCATGCCCAGTCCCGCTGCGCTGTCCACGGCGCCGGGAGTCGCCGATGAGTGGCACCTCGTCCGGGTTGTCGGGATCGTGGCCTCCGTGCGCCATCTGGGCGACCGCTGGCGCACCGAGCTCCTCGTGGGCGGGACGCGGCTGGCGATCCTGGGCTTGCCCGGCGCAGGGTTGTCCGCAAGCACCTTCATCGAGGGTCGCCGCGCCACGATCGTTGGGCTCGTTCGGCGGCCGTACCCAGGCGCAGCCGATCGTCGGTTCGCCATCGTGCCCCGGTCTCGTTCGGACGTGGCACTGGGCCCGGGCGCGTCCTCCGCGACGAGCCGCGCCGGGACCGGGGCCCGCAGCACCACGACGAGCAGCGACGCACCCGGCGGTCTCGGCCCGCACGGCACCGCTGGCGGCTCTACTGCCACTGGCACCCCGATTCATGGCTCGGCCGGCGTCACGGACGGTCTCGACGTGGACGTGGCCGGCCTGCGCGGCACCGTCGGGGACCGCGTCCGGGTCGGCGGCCTGGTGACCTCGCTGGAACCAGACGGCTTCCTCCTCGACGACGGCACCGGGACCGTGCGGATCGAGCTGCGTGGTGACGCGGCCAGCTACCTCGGGCTGATCGAGCCCGGCGACGCGCTCGGCGCCACCGGCCGCGCGATGTCCCATGGCGCCCAAGGCGTCTGGATCGTCGTCGAGGCAGGTGGTGACCTTGTTCGGGCCGGCGATCCGGTCGACGCCAGCCTCCACGCCGCCGGCGAGCCGACGGTCGCTTCGGACTGGTCGGGCGGCTCGGACGGTTCAGGCGGCTCGGATCGGGACCAGCAGGACGGCAAAGGAGCCGCAACCACAGATCAACCCGACGCGCGGCTGGGTTCCACGTCGCACGTGGCGGCGACCGGTCTAGCGGGTCTCCCAGGTTCCTCGCCGGCGGGTCTGGGTTGGTTCGTCCTCGCGTCCGTCGGGTCGGTGGCGGTCACGCTCGTCCGTCGTCGGCGAGCGCAGCGCCAGCTGGCCGCCCGGGTGATTGAACGCTTGAACGCCCTCGCAAGCCCTTCCGATCGCGGTCGATGACCGCGCTTGCAAGCGCCCCGTCGTCGGCCTTGCTTGACGCTCGTGAGAACGCGGGGCTATTCTCGGCCGAGTTTCGCGCCTGCGAAGCGCCACGGAGTGAGGGACGGTCTTGCCGAACGCGGATCACCGCGTCGCGCTCCCAACTGGAGCACGGCAGTACCACATCGGGCTCGGCCCCGGAGAACTGGCCGAGTACATCCTCCTCCCCGGCGATCCTGATCGAACGGCCCGGATTGCCACCCGACTCGATTCAATCGAGCTGGAGCGGCAGAATCGGGAGTTCGCGACGGTCACCGGCATGTACCGCGGCGAGCGGATCTCGGTCGTCTCGACCGGGATCGGCACGGACAACGTGGAAATCGTGGTGGCGGAGATCCTGGCGATCACGGAACGACCGACCTTCATCCGGGTCGGGTCCTGTGGCTCGCTCCAGCCGGAGATCGAGCTCGGCGACCTGGTCATCTCGAGCGGCGCCGTCCGTCTCGAGGCGACCACGAGTTTCTTCGTCCACGAGGGGTACCCCGCGGTCGCCGACTATGAGGCGGTCGCGGCGCTCGTCGAGGCCGCCGCAGGACTCGGGCATCGGGCGCATGTCGGGGTGACGGCGACGGCGCCGGGGTTCTACGGGGCGCAGGGTCGCCCCATCCCCCAGCTCCCCATCCGCTACCCTGACCTCGCCGAGGAGATGGCGCGCCAGCGCGTCCTCAACTTCGAGATGGAGGCATCGGCGCTACTCGTGCTGGCAGGCCTGGCACGCTGTCGCGCGGGGGTCGTCTGTGCGGTCTACGCACAGCGGTTCACGGGCGACTTCGTGGAAGGCGAGGCAAAGACCAGCGCCGAGACGGCCTGCTTCGAGACCGGGCTGGAAGCGCTCCGGATCCTCGCCGCAATGGCACGTCAGAAGCGCGCTGCTGAGACGGACCGCTGGCGGCCGTCTCTGTGGACGGGATCGTGAACAGCGGATGCGGGACATGTGTCCCGTGACGCTACGCTGAGTAGAGGAGGAACCCAGCCATGGCCGAGGCCTATTGCGTCAAGGACAAGATGAAGGTTGAAGTCGTGAATCCCACCAAGATCACGATGAAGAACGGCAAGCCGGCTCTCTCCGGGACCTGCCCCAAGTGTGGCGGCAAGGTCTTCCGGATCGGCGGCTGACCACTACCTGTTCTGACGCCAGGGACGACCCCCGCCGGTAGCCGGCGGGGGTCGTCGGTATCTCGGCCCGTCACCAGCCTGGGGTTGCCGGCTTCAGGCTGCAACCGCGCGATCGGGGCGCCTTCAACGACCTGACCCGGCTGCACGCTCGGCGATCCTGTCCGGCAACCTCCTGCCGGCTCGGAACCACCGACGCGCTTTGGTAGAATGCGGGCAGATCCCCGATCTGCTACGCAGAGGTCCCACCCTGTCTCCACGACCAGTTCTCGCGCTCGACCTGGGCGGCACTCAGATCCGCGCCGCGGCGATCCTTGCCGACGGCAGTCGGGTCGCCCGTCAGGCGCTGGGAACCCCCGTCTCGGAGGGTCCTGCGGCGATCGTGCGCGCCTGCGGCGATGCGCTCGAAGCGGCCCGCGCTGCGGCGCCCCGTGACGTCGCCAGCGCGCTGCTGGGCGTGGGTATTTCCGCGCCCGGTCCGGTCGACCCGTGGGCGGGCATCCTGGTCGAGCCGCCCAATCTCGGCCTCGAGGTACGCGACCTGCCGATGGCGGCCCAGTTGGAGTCGCGTCTCGCCCTGCCCGTCTTCCTGGAGCGCGATACGAACGTGGCCGCCCTGGCCGAGCAGGCCTTCGGCGCCGCCCGTGGCATCGCCGACTTCCTGTACCTGACCATCTCGACCGGCATCGGTGGGTCAATCGTGACCAGGGGCCACCTGCTGCTCGGCCCGGACGGCATGGCCGGTGAGCTGGGCCACGTGCCGGTCGAGCTGGACGGCCCGCTGTGCGGCTGCGGTGGCGCCGGGCATCTCGAGGCCGTAGCGTCGGGCCGCGCGCTCGCTCGTGACGCGATGATCGCCGGCGAGACGGGACGCAGCCCGTTCCTGGCGGCTCGCACTGCGGCAGCCAGCGCGGCGGCGGCGGCCTCCGACGGACCGGCGGCACTCTCCGCCCGCGATGTGGCCGACGGTGAGACGGCCGGCGACCCGACCTGCGCCGGGCTCATGGACCGCGCCCGCCGCGCCGTGGCGACTGCCTGCGCAGGCTTCGTCAATACCTTCAACCCGAGCCGGATCGTTGTCGGCGGATCCATCGCCGAGCATCAGGGCGAGCGTCTGCTGGGCGCCATCCGCGACGAGATTGCGCGGTCCAGTTTCCGCCGCCCGGGCCAGCGTGTCCGAGTCGTCCCGGCCGCGCTCGGCGCCGACGTGTCGCTGGCCGGCGCCTACCCGCTGGTCACCGCCCGGATCGGCGACGACGCCTGGCGGGACCACCGACCCGTGCCGGCTGCGCTGTCCCGGCTGGCCGGCGCGTAGTCCGCACGATCACCATGTCACGCTCAGGCCACCACGGCCAACCACCAACCACCTCCAATCGACCAGACAACCCACCCGTCCACCCAGCGGGGCATCGGCCCCCGAGCACAGGAGGCATCCAATGACCGTCCGCGTCGGGATCAACGGCTTCGGCCGCATCGGTCGCCAGTCGCTCAAGGCCCTCATCGAGCGCGCACCGGACATCGAGGTGGTGGCCGTCAACGACCTCGTCGATACCTCCATGAACGCGCTCCTGTTCAAGCACGACTCGACCTATGGCGCTTATGCCGGGACGGTCGACCATACGGACGACGCGCTGATCATCGACGGACGCGAAATCAAGGTCCTGCGCGAGCGTGATCCGGGTGCCCTGCCCTGGGCTGCGCTGGGCGTCGACATCGTGCTCGAATCGACGGGCCTGTTCACCGATGCGACCAAGGCCAGGGCGCACCTTGACGCAGGGGCGCGCAAGGTGATCATCAGCGCGCCCGCCAAGAACGAGGACATCACGATCGTGTTGGGCGTCAACGAAGATCGCTATGACCCGGCGACCCAGCACATCATCAGCAACGCCAGCTGCACGACGAACTGCCTGGCGCCGGCGGCCAAGGTCGTCCATGACAACTGGACGATCGAGCGCGGCCTGATGAACACGATCCACTCCTACACCAACGACCAGCGCATCCTCGACGTGGCCCACTCGGATCCGCGTCGGGCTCGATCCGCCGGTCAGAACATCATCCCGACCACGACCGGCGCGGCCAAGGCCCTGGCCCTCGTCATCCCGGACCTCAAGGGCCGCTTCGACGGGTTCAGCCTGCGCGTCCCGACGCCGACCGTCAGCGTCGTCGACTTCACCGCGAATCTGGCCCGCCCGACGACCGTGGAAGAAGTGAACGCGGCATTTCGCGACGCCGCCGCCGGTTCCCTCAAGGGCATCCTCGGGGTGAGCGACGAGCCGCTCGTATCGAGCGACTTTCGGGGCGACTCTCGTTCCTCGATCATCGACAGCGCGTCGACCATGGTGCTCGGCGGGACGATGGTCAAGGTCATCTCCTGGTACGACAACGAGTGGGGCTACAGCTGCCGGGTCGCGGACCTCATCCGCTTCGTCGCCGAGCGGCTGCCTGCCGCCGTCGCCTGAGCACGGGACGACCACGACCATGGACAAGTTGACCATCCGCGACGTCGACGCCTCGGGCGCGCGCGTCTTTGTCAGGGTCGATTTCAACGTGCCGCTGCAGGACGGCCGGGTCACGGACGACTCGCGCATCCGGGCGACCATTCCGACCATCCGGGCATTGCTCGCCCAGGGCGCCCGGTTGATCCTGGCCAGCCATCTGGGCCGACCCGACGGCAAGGTCCAGGATGGCCTCCGCCTGCGCCCCGTCGCCGAGCGACTCAGCCAGCTCCTGCGCATGAACATTCCGTGCACCGGCGATGCCCTTGGGATCGGCACAGAAGACGCAATCAGGCGACTCCGCCCCGGTGAAGCGCTCGTCCTGGAGAACCTCCGCTTCCACGCGGGCGAGGAGAAGAACGATCCAGCCTTCGCCCGGGCGCTGGCCGCCTATGGCGACATCTACGTCAACGACGCCTTCGGGACCGCGCACCGGGCACATGCCTCAACCGTGGGCATCGCGACCCTCCTGCCCGCCTACGCAGGCCTGCTCATGGAGGCCGAGATCAAGGCGCTCTCGAACTTGCTCGAGCAGCCCGAGCGGCCGTTTGCGGCCGTCGTGGGTGGCGCGAAAGTGTCGGGCAAGATCCGCGTCCTGGAGCACCTCATGAGCACGGTCGATCTGTTCGTGCTGGGTGGCGGTATGGCCAACACGTTCCTGGTCGCCCAGGGCAACTCCGTGGGCAAGAGCCTGGCCGAGTACGACCGGGTGGAGGACGCCCGACGAATCCTGGCCCTGGCCGACGAGAAAGGCGTCCGGATCGTCCTGCCCACCGATGTCATCGTGGCCAAGGAGGTCACCCAGGGGACCGAGTACAAGACGCTGTCGGCCGAGAAGATCCCGGCATCCTGGCACGTGGTCGACCTGGGCAAGCACAGCCTGGCGCTCATGGAAGAGGCGCTTGCGCCGGCCCGCACCGTCTTCTGGAACGGGCCGCTGGGCGTCTTCGAGATCCCGTCATTCAGTCACGGCACGCGGGAGATGGCGCGCTTCCTGGCCGAGCGCGCCGAGGCCGGGGCCACCGTCGTGGTTGGCGGTGGCGACTCGGTCGCGGCGGTCCAGCAGGAAGGCCTCGCCTCGAAAATGACCCACATCAGCACCGGCGGCGGAGCCTCGCTCGAGTTCCTGGAGGGCCGCGAACTGCCCGGTATCGCCGTGCTGCAAGATCGCCCGGCCGATCCGGCCCCGGCGACAGCCGCTGGACGACCCAGGACAAGACCATCGGAGGCCTCGTGACCAGCACGTTCATCGCGTTCATCGACGCCCGCGAGATCCTCGATTCGCGGGGCAATCCGACGATCGAGGTCGACGTTGTCCTCGAGGGCGGTTCGGTCGGCCGGGCCGCCGTCCCGTCGGGCGCGTCGACGGGTCTCCACGAGGCGGCCGAGCTGCGCGACGGCGACCCCGGGCGCTACGGCGGGAAGGGGGTCCGCCGGGCTGTTGCCAACGTTGTCGAAACGATCGCCGCGGCGCTCGAAGGGGCGGACGCCGCCGACCAGGCGGCGATCGACGCGGCACTCATCGAGCTCGATGGCACCCCCAACAAGGCCAACCTTGGGGCCAACGCGCTGCTCGGAGTCTCGCTGGCCTGTGCCCATGCGGCCTCGGCGGCGTACGACCTGCCGCTCTACCGCTACCTCGGCGGCGTCGGGGCGCGGATATTGCCCGTCCCGTTCTTCAACATCCTCAACGGCGGCAAGCACGCCCACAACTCGACCGACTTCCAAGAGTTCATGATCGCACCGGTCGGGCTGGCCACGTTCAGTGAGGCGCTGCGCGCCGGCGCCGAGGTCTTCCACGCGCTCAAGAGCATCCTGAGCGCGGACGGCTTCTCGGTGGGCCAGGGCGATGAGGGTGGCTTCGCGCCGTCACTGCCGTCGAACGAGGCGGCGATCGAGGTCATCCTGCGGGCGATCGAGCAGGCGGGCTACCGGCCCGGCGAGGAGATCGCCCTGGCGCTGGACCCGGCGACCAGCTCGATCCTGGTCGAGGGCACCGGGATCGACGGCGTGACCGGCCAGTATCGCCTCGAGCGTGAGGGGCGAACGCTTGACTCGGGCCAGCTCATCGACCTGTGGGAGCGCTGGATCGAGCACTACCCGATCGTTGTGCTCGAGGACGGTCTGGGCGAGGATGATTGGGCCGGCTGGCGCGAGCTGACCGCGCGGCTGGGCTCGAAGGTGCAGCTCGTGGGCGACGACATCCTGGTCACGAATCCGGAGATCATCGCGCGCGGCATCCGGGAGCGCGCGATGAACTCGGTGCTCATCAAGCTCAACCAGATCGGCACGCTGACCGAAACGATCGAGGCGGTCGAGCTGGCTCGCCGGGCCGGGTGGACGGCCATGGTCAGCCATCGTTCCGGCGAGACGGAGGACACCACGATCGCGGACTTCGTCGTGGCCATGGGCACGGGACAGATCAAGACCGGCGCGCCGTCCCGCTCGGAACGGGTGGCCAAATACAACCGGCTCGTGCGGATCGAGGGCGAGCTCGGCGACTCGGCGCGCTATGCGGGTCGCGGTGCGCTTGCCGGTGCGATCGGCGGCGCGGCCACCGGTTCGCCTGCGGGCGCGCGATGAAGGCGCTGGGCGGCGTGCGATGACGGCGCCTGGCGGCGCCCTTCCGGTTGGGCCGCTACGGATCGATCGAGGGGCCATCGTGGCCGGCTACGTGGGCCTGGGCATGGCCGCCACGATCGGGGTCAGCTTCCTGCTGGTCATCCCGATTGAGCCGATCTACTGGTTGCTCACACCCATGGCCGGGCTGCTCATCGGCTACTACGCGAATCAGCGGTCCTGGGTGGGTCGGGGCGCCTGGCGTCGGATCCTGGTGAACGCGGGCTACGCGGGCGTAGTCACCGGGCTGACCCTGTCCCTCCTGCTCCTCGGGGTCAAGGCGCTCTTCTTCTATGCCGACAACGGCTTCCGGGACGGTAGCCTGGGCCAGCCGCTGGCCTGCTCAGGCGGTGCGGACTGCGTCTATGCCCGCTATCTTGCCGACAAGCGTGGCCCGCAACTCGCTACAGCCGGGATCACGGATGCTGCGTCCTTCGGGGCGTTCTACTGGGAGCAGCAATTCACCACGGCCGGACTCCTGCTCGGGCTGACAGTCGTCAGCGGCGCTCTGGGCGGGGTCGTCTACGGGTTCACTCGGCCGCGAGAGGCCTGAGTCGCTCGGGGTCGCGCGGCCGAGTCACGGCGGGCCGCGCCGGCATGGAGGGTCCGCGTAGGCTGAACAGCCCAGGCTACGCGTCCGCGTGTCTTGCGTGACGGGCCCGCGTCTGCGTGAGGGACCTGGACCTACGCGCCGGGCTTCTTTGGTGCCGCCTTCTTGGGGGCTGCCTTGCGGGCGGTCGGCTTGGCCGTCGCCTTTGGCACCGCGGTCTTGGCCGCAGTCTTGGTCGCCGGCTTGGCGGCTGCCGTGGTTGTGGCGGCGGTCTTTGCAGCAGGCGTCGCCTTGACCTTGGCGGCCGTCTTGCCACGCGAGGCGCTGGTCTTTGACTCGGCGGCCGCCTTGGCGGCGCGGGCCGTCGCCTTGGCTTCGGTCGCGGCAGCGGTCGCGGCGGCTTCGGCTCGAGCGGTCTTGCTCAGCGCGGCGCGAGCCTTGCCGGCAGCGGTCTGGGCGCCCTTGGCCTTGCCGGACTTGCCCATCGCGATTCTGGCCTTGGCGGCCTTGGCGGCTGCGGCCTTGCCGGTCGTCTTGGTGACCTTGGCCGTCGGCTGGACGTGGGCACCCCCGATGGCGGCGTTCACTTTCAGCGTGAGCCGCGACTTGCGGCGGGCTGCCGCGTTCGGGTGGATGGCACCGGCCTTGGCCGCTCGATCCAACGAGCTCAGGGCCTCGGCCAGCGCCACGGCCGGATCGCCGGCGGTGATTCCGGTGGCGACCTTGACGGCCTTGGCGGTGAGGGTCTTCGCGGCGCTGCGGCGGGGCTGGTTGATCTCTGCGCGGCGCGCTGCGGTGCGGACCCGCTTCAGGGCGGACGGCGTCCGGGCGCCGGTCCAGCCTCGGGGCTTACTGGCCAAGTTCGAACCTCAATGTGTGGGTATCGAGACGGGTGCGCACGGGCATGAGCCCGACACGGAACGCCGATGGTAGCAGAAGCCCGCGGGAACGACCAGCCGCGTGTCCGTGGCGCGTGCATGTGGCACCGCTGACCGCTCGGTGTCAGGGCGCCTGTGCATCCACCCCGCCCGCGACACGAGGCCGCGTTGCCGCCAGACTGCGCGGGTGCTCCCCATCGTCGGCGGCCTCGGTGCCGCGCTCGCATTCACGCTCGCCACCATGTCGTCCACCCGGGCCAGCCGACTGGTCGGGGCGTCGTCCACGCTGGCCGGCGTCATGCTGGTCGGCCTGGTAGTCGGCCTGCCGATCGCCCTCCTGACGACTCCGCTGCCAGCCCTGGACGGCATGGCGCTGGTCTGGATCGGCCTGGCCGGGTTCGGCAACGTCATCGGGCTGCTGCTCGTCTACTCCGCGCTGCGGATCGGAACCGTGGGCGTCGTC
>JANMQO010000120.1:0-10485 GCA_031370565.1 Chloroflexota bacterium | reverse complement strand
GGAGTTCATCATCGGCCGGGGGGATCGCCCGGTGGTGGGCGAAGTCGGGCTGACCCCCCGGGCCAAGCGGGTCATCGAGCTGGCCATCGACGAGGCACGCCGCCTGGGCCACAACTACATCGGCACGGAGCACCTCCTGCTGGGACTCGTGCGCGAGGGTGAGGGCATCGCGGCGGGTGTCCTGGAGTCGCTCGGCGTGAACCTCGACAAGGTCCGCCACGAGGTCATCCGGGTGCTGTCGCAGAGCTCGTCGAGTGGTCCATCAGCGCAAGAGACGAAGCGCGCCAGCAAGACCCCCACGGTCGATCAGCTCGGCATCAACCTGACCGAGGCCGCTCGCGCGGGCAAGCTCGATCCTGTGATTGGCCGCGAGAAAGAGATCGAGCGGGTCATCCAGATTCTGTCCCGCCGGACCAAGAACAACCCGGCCCTGATCGGCGAGCCGGGCGTCGGCAAGACCGCCATCGCAGAAGGTCTGGCGCATCGGATCGTCGCCGGTGACGTCCCGGAAACGCTCCTCAACAAGCGCGTCCTGACCTTGGACATCGGTTCCCTCGTGGCGGGCACCAAGTACCGAGGCGAGTTCGAGGAGCGCCTCAAGAAGATCATCGAGGAGCTGCGCAACACAAACGACGCCGTCCTGTTCATCGATGAGTTGCACACCCTGGTGGGTGCCGGCGCGGCCGAGGGTGCCATTGACGCGGCGAACATCCTGAAGCCCTCGCTCGCCCGCGGCGAACTGCAATGCATCGGTGCGACGACGCTCGATGAGTACCGCAAGTACATCGAGCGCGACGCGGCGCTCGAACGGCGCTTCCAGCCGGTCATGGTCGAGGAGCCCACGCTCGAGCAGTCGATTGAGATCCTCAAAGGCATCCGTGAGCGCTATGAGCAGCACCACAAGGTGACCATCACCGACGAGGCGGTCAATGCTGCGGTGGACCTCTCGATCCGCTACATCACCGATCGCCATCTGCCGGACAAGGCGATCGACCTGATTGACGAGGCCGCCAGCCGGGTCCGGCTGCGCTATGCCTCGGCTCCGCCGTCCCTGCGCGAGGCGCAGAAGGATCTCGAGCGGATCACCAAGGAAAAGGACGCGGCGATCAACGCCCAGGAGTACGAGCAGGCCGCCACGCTGCGCGAAGCCGAGGCGACGGCCAAGGACAAGGCCGACGGACTCCGGGCCGAGTGGCAGGCCACCATCTCGGGTGACCAACCGACTGTTGGCGAAGAAGAGATCGCGCAGGTCGTGGCGATGTGGACCGGCATCCCGGTGACCCGGATTGCCCAGGAGGAGTCGCAGCGGCTGCTGAACATGGAGGAGGCGCTCCACGGTCGGGTCATCGGCCAGCAAGAGGCGATCGAGACCATCTCGAAGGCAGTCCGGCGCGCACGCGCCGGACTCAAGGATCCCAAGCGCCCGATCGGCTCGTTCATCTTCCTGGGGCCCACCGGCGTCGGCAAGACCGAGCTGGCCAAGGCGCTCGCCGAGTTCATGTTCGGCAGTGAGGACGCCCTCATCAAACTCGACATGAGCGAGTTCATGGAGCGCCACAACGTAAGCCGGCTGGTCGGCGCGCCTCCGGGCTATGTCGGGTTCGACGAAGGCGGGCAACTGACCGAGGCCGTCCGCCGCAAGAGCTACGCGGTGATCCTGCTCGATGAGGTCGAAAAGGCCCACCCCGAGGTGTTCAACATCCTCCTCCAGATCCTGGAGGACGGACACCTCACGGATGCCAAGGGTCGCCGGGTCGACTTCCGCAACTGTCTCATCATCATGACCTCCAACCTGGGCGCAAAGCAGCTCCAGACCAACTCATCGCTGGGCTTCCGGGTGCAGGGCGAGACGGACGCGGCGCGCGCCCAGTCCTCGTACGAGCTCATGCGCGACAAGGTGCAGCAAGAGCTCAAGCAGGCCTTCCGCCCTGAGTTTCTCAATCGGATCGACGCAACGATCATCTTCCGCAGCCTGACGGTCGAGGAGATCACCCAGATCGTCGACCTCATGCTGGCCCGGGTGCGCGATCAGCTGCGCGCCCAGCAGATGAAGCTGGAAGTCACCCAGGCGGCCAAGGAACACATCATCAAGCTTGGCTACGACGTGGCGTACGGCGCCCGGCCCTTGCGCCGCGTCATCCAGAACATGGTGGAGGATGTCCTGGCCGAGCATCTCCTGCTGGGCAAGTACGAACCCGGCACGACGATCCTGGTGGACAAGGGTGAAGAGGCCGGCTTGGAGATCCGGGCGGTCGACGCCGGGACCCCGGTCGACGAGAAGACCCCGGTCGAAGTTCGCTAGCGGCGGACTGGGCCCATGGCGAAGAGCCAGAGCCGATTCGTCTGCCAGGCCTGCGGGGACGCCGTCCTCCGGTGGGAAGGGCAGTGTCGCTCGTGTGGCGGCTGGAACACGCTCGTCGAGACGGTCACCCGCGAGCCGGCCCGCGGCGCCCGATCGGGCCGCGCGGGCCGCATGGACGTCGCACCAGCAGACCGGCCTACGGCGCTGGCACGGGTTGCTGAAGCGGACGTCCCGCGGATCCCGATCGGGATCGGTGAACTGGATCGGGTGCTGGGCGGCGGCCTGGTGCCAGGCTCGCTGGTGCTCGTTGGCGGCGAACCGGGCATAGGCAAGTCCACGCTGCTGCTCCAGGCGGCAGCCGGCGTGGCGATCGGCGAAGCCGGATCCGGCGGCCACGTGCTGTATGCCTCCGGCGAGGAGTCGACGGCCCAGGTTCGCCTGCGGGCCTCTCGCCTTGGCTTGCTTGATGGACCGGCGGGGGAAGGTATCCGGGTCGTCGCCGAGCGTGACGTCGGCCGGATCATGGAGCTTGCTCGAGCCGAACGCCCAACGCTGCTCATTGTTGACTCCATCCAGACCGCCACAGTGGACGAGCTTGATGGGCCGGCCGGCAGCGTGGGCCAGGTCAGGGAGTCCGCCCTCCGCTTCATGGAGCTGGCCAAGGGCGACGGGATCGCCGTGGTGCTGGTGGGGCACGTCACCAAGGACGGCACCATCGCGGGCCCCAAGACGCTGGAGCACCTGGTCGACGCCGTGCTCGCGCTCGAGGGTGACAGGTCGGCCAGCCTGCGCCTCCTGCGCGCTTCGAAGAACCGGTTTGGTTCGACCGAGGAGGTCGGGGTGTTCGAGATGGGCGAACTGGGCCTCGAGGAGTTGACCGACCCCGCTCGAGCCTTCCTGGTGGAACACGACGGCGATGCACCGGGTAGCGTCGTGGCACCGACGCTCGAAGGGACGCGGCCGCTGCTCGTCGAGGTGCAGGCGCTCGTGGCGCCGGTCGGCTATGGGACGCCCCGCCGGACCGGCAGCGGGATCGACCCCAATCGGTTGGCCCTGCTGGTCGCGGTGCTGGGTCGTAGAGCCGGCGTGAGCCTGGGCAACCATGACGTCTACGCCAACCTGGCTGGTGGCCTCAGCCTGGCTGAACCGGGGCTGGATCTGCCCCTGGCGCTCGCGCTCGCTTCGTCACTGCGCGATCGACCCATGCGCACTGCCAGCGTGGCCATCGGTGAGGTGGGCCTGCTGGGCGAGTTGCGCAGCGTGGCGGGCCTGGATCGGCGCCTGCGCGAGGCAGCGAGGCTGGGCTTCCGCCGGGCCATCGTGCCGCGGCCGGCCCGGGGTGGGTCGCCGCCCCAGGTTGATGGGCTCGAAGTCGTTGCCGTGGCCACGCTGCGCGAGGCTATCGGTGCGGCGCTCCGCGCGTCCATCCCGGGATCGAGCGCGGCTGACCCGGCCGGGGATCGTTCAGCCGGCGGTGGGCAGTGGTCGCCGGCCGTCGCTCCCCAGTCAACCGGTGGCTGACGCGCCCGGGCGGGCGATGCTAGGCTGGCCTTCGGTGCAGCGGCCACGGCCGCAGCCAGGGACTGATCCATTCGCGCTGGGAGTCCATCCGAGACTGTGACCCGGAACATCCGTCTGCTCGGCGCCGCCCTGGGTGGGATCATTGGTCTCGCCCTGGCCAGTTCGCTGGGCGCGGTGTTCGATCGGGGTGGCGCCTACTTTGGCGTCTATCTCACCGCCTGGGTGGTCGCCTGGGTGATGGTCGGATTTGCCATCCTGCCCTACCTCACAATCGTGCCGGCCGAGTGGCTCCTCCGTCAGACTCGCGACCTCTCGACGGCGGAGTTCGTGACTGCGGTCGCGGGGCTGCTCATCGGTCTCCTGATGGGGCTCTTGCTCGGGGTCCCGCTGGCCTACGTCCCGCCACCACTCGGTACCTGGTTGCCTCTGGCCACGTCAGTGGGCCTGGGTCTCGGTATGGTCGGCCTGACCGTGGCCAAGCGTCAGGACCTGGTCACGGCCGCCGAGGCCTTCGGGATCTTTCGCAGGCCCGCAGCCCCGGACGCCGGGGCAGGGCAGGGAGACCCCCACATCGTGGTGGATACCAGCGCGATCATCGACGGCCGGATCGCCGAGATCGTGGAGTCCGGGTTCATCTATGGCACGCTGCTCGTGCCCCGATTCGTCCTCGAGGAGTTGCAGCACATTGCCGACAGCTCGGACACGCTCCGACGGAATCGTGGCCGTCGCGGCCTGGAGATCCTGACCCGGATGCAGAAAGAGGCACGCACCCCGGTCGAGATCGTGGAGGACACGTTCCCGGACATCGCCGAGGTGGATGCCAAGCTCGTGGCTCTCGCAAAGCGGCACAGCGGCGCGATTCTGACCAACGACTTCAACCTGAACCGGGTGGCCGAGCTGCAGGGACTGCGGGTGCTCAACATCAACTCACTGGCGAACGCCGTCAAACCGGCCCTGCTGCCGGGTGAGCAGCTCCGGATGCGGGTAATCCAGGAGGGCAAGGAAGTCGGGCAGGGCGTCGGGTTCCTCGACGACGGCACGATGATCGTGGTCGAGGGCGGAGCGCGGTTCGTGGACCGGGACGTGGACGTCACCGTGACCAGAGTGCTCCAGACGGTGGCCGGACGAATGATATTCGCCCAACCTCGGCTCGATTGAGCGCGACCCGCCGAGCCACGCAGCGGGCTGACAGGCCTGGCCCGACCGGCGCAACCAGTGCCGATCCGATCCCGAGCGCGGATGCCATCGTGGTTGCCGCAGGGCGCTCTGCCCGGATGGCCGGAATCGACAAGCTGCAGACCCAGATCGCCGGTCGTCCAGTGCTGGCCTGGACGCTGGCCGCCCTGGCGGCGTCCAGGCAGGTGGACCGGATCGTGCTCGTCGTTGCGGCCGGCACGGTCGAGCGCCTGCGCGCCGAGTCATGGCTGCCGGCCAAGGTCGTGCGGGTGGTCGAAGGCGGGTCCCGCCGCCAGGATTCGGTTGCGGCGGGTATGGCTGCACTGGAGACGCTGGGTGCGCCACCGGTCGCTGCTGATGGCGGGGATGTGCCGGTCGGGCACCAGGACGATCGGATCGTGCTCGTCCACGACGGCGCCCGGCCACTCCTGACGACGGCGCTCATCGGGGCGGTCATCGCGGCTGCCACGCAGCACGGTGCGGCGATTCCGGTCACCCCGATGGTGGACACGGTCAAGCGTGTCGTGGATGGTCTGGTCATGGGTACCGTGGACCGGGCCCAGATGGCATCGGCGCAGACACCGCAGGGCATGCGGCGCAGCCTGCTCCGTGCCGCGCTGGCCCAGGCGCACGCAGAGGTGCAGGCCGACGCGCCGGCGCAGGCCCAGGCGCACGCAGAGGCGCCGGTCGGTGGGGGCTGGATCTGGACGGATGAGGCCTCCCTGCTCGAGGCCTGTAGAATTCCGGTCCACGCCATTCCCGGAGACCCGATGAACATCAAGGTGACCACGCCCGACGATCTGAATCAGGTTTCGCGCGCCTTGTTCGGGCGGGCGAGCCTGCGGGTCGGCCTGGGCGACGATGGCCATCCCTTCGGACCAGGGGCACCGCTCGCCCTGGGTGGTGTCACGATCGCCGGCGCTCCTCGACTGTCGGGCCACTCGGACGGCGACGCCGCCCTCCACGCGGTGGCCGATGCGCTGCTCGGAGCAGCCGGCCTCGGCGATCTCGGTCGGCTGTTTCCGGCCGGACCGGTCACGCCCGTCGGGATTGCCAGCGCCGAACTCGTCCGCGACGTCGTCCGGCGCCTGGCCGACATTGGTCTGCGGCCAGTCTCGGTGGACCTGACCATCATCGCCGCCCGACCGCGCCTGGTCGACTGGCTGGACCCGATGCGCAGCGCGATTGCCGGATTGCTTGGTCTTCCGACGGAGCTGGTCAACGTCAAGGCCTCGTCCGGGAACCTGGCTGGCTTTGAGGGCGCGGGACGGGGGATCGCCGCACGCGCAGTTGCCGTGGTGGAGCCGACGACATGACGCTGCGCCTGCACGACACGCTGTCGGGCGAGCTGCGTGAGCTCGTCCCGCTCGAACCGGACCATATCCGGGTGTACAGCTGCGGTCCGACGGTCTACGGACCGGCCCACATCGGCAACTTCCGGTCGTTCCTGTTCGCCGACCTGCTCGTGCGCTACCTGCGCTATCGCGGCCTGCGGGTGACCTGGGTCATGAACATCACCGACATCGACGATCGGATCATCAAGGGCGCGGCCGCGGCCGGCGTCGGGATCCGCGAGCTGGCCGATCGCTGGACGGAGCAGCTGCGCAGCGATGCCACTGCGCTGCGCATGACGGAACCAGACGTCATGCCCCGGGCCACTGACTACATCCCCGAAATCGTGGCACTCATCGAGCGACTGCTGGAGCGGGGTCACGCCTACCGGACGGACGAGGGCTCGATTTTCTTCAAGATCGCGTCGTGGCCGGCCTATGGCCGACTGGCTCGGCTGGACCCGGCAAACCTCCGCGTCGGCGAGCGGGTCGAGGCGGACGACTACGCCAAGGACGACGTGCGCGACTTCGCCCTCTGGAAGGGACGCAAGCCGGGCGAGCCGTCGTGGTCGACGAGCGTCGGCGAAGGTCGGCCTGGTTGGCATATCGAGTGCTCGGCCATGAGCATGAAGCACCTCGGTGAGTCGTTCGATATTCATACCGGTGGGATCGATCTCGTTTTCCCCCACCACGAGGACGAGATGGCCCAGAGCGAGGCCGCCACGGGTCACGAGTTCGTGCGGACCTGGCTGCACTGCGCCCACCTCCAGATGGGCGGAGCGAAGATGGCCAAGTCGGTCGGCAATATCGCTCGGGTGAGTGAGTTGATCGAGGGCGGTGCCTCGCCGCGCGCATTGCGCTACAGCCTCGTCGCGACCCACTATCGGTCCAGCCTCAACTTCAGCGAGGACTCGTTGGCCGCCGCCGAGGCTGCGATCGAACGGCTCGATGCCGTTTATCTCGCCCTGGCGATGTATCGACAGGAGGGACCCGATGATGACACGCTGGGCGCATTGCTCGATGGCGCCAGGATGACGTTCGAGGCGGCCCTGGACGACGACCTCAACGCCTCGCCGGCCCTCGCGGCGGTGTTCGATGTCGTCCGCGAGTTGAACCGGCGATTGGCGGCGCGACGTCTCTCGACGGCCGACGCGGACCGCGCCGGGCGCTTCCTGCGCGAAGTGGACACGGTGCTGGCGATCGGGCCAGCCTCGACTGATGACGTGGTCGAGCCGGCGATCGAGGCGCTGTTGGCGGCCCGCTTGACGGCTCGAGCCGAGCGTGACTGGACGGAGAGTGATCGGTTGCGCGACGTGCTTGCGGCCACGGGGATCGTGGTCGAGGACACCCACGATGGGCAGCGCTGGCATCGAGTCGGGAGCCTTGCCCGTGCCTGATTCAAAGCGTTCTGGTGGGGACCACGACGAGCGCGGCAGGCGTCGCCCAACGGGTGATCGAGGGCACGGTCGTCCGGGTCCGCACGGTCAGGGTCCGGCGGGGCCGCAACGCCAGAGGCCAGCGTGGCCCCGCCCAGCTGGCCCGACCGGCGGGTATCGTCCGTCTGGCGGCGAGCCAGCCAGCGATCAGCCGCGACCGGCCGCCGGCTTTCGCCCCGCGGAGGGTGCAGGTGGTGGAGCCGGGCGGTCGTTCCGGCCCGGACCAGATGCTCCGAACTCTCGCCGAACGCCTCGTCCCGGCTTCGGGTTTGGTGATCACCGACCGCAGGGCGGCCCTTCCGGGCCGAATCCCGACCGTACCGGTCAGGCCGGTGGACGAACGACGCATGTGCCTGGGTCGCCGGGGTCGCCCGGGTCGCGCCCCCAGGGCGTGACTCGTACGGGTCGCCCTTCGGGACCGGCGGGTGCCCACGGTTCGCCCGGTGCCCCCGGTGCCCCCGGTTCGCCCGGTGGCGGCGGCGGACATTCGGCTGGGTCGCGACAGACAGGCTCGGCCGCTCCGCGCCCGTTCGTCCCGCGCCCGTTCGTCCCGCGCCCAGCCGCGGCTCGTTCGCTTGTGCCGCGCCCGTTCGTCCCGCGCCAGGATGCCACGCGGCCGTTTGCTTCGCGACCGCCTGATGCACGAGCGACGGCGCCGTCCGTGTACGAAGTGCCGCCCGGCGACGATCGGACATCGGTCTCAGCCCGGCCGTGGATCCCTGCTCACACGGACGAGTTGGCAGGTCAGGAGCCCGAGGCCTCCGGCTCGGGCTCGGCCGCCGCTCGGCCGACGGACGGCCCGTTCGAGCCGTTGGTGGAGCAGCGGATCGGAACCCGACGGCCTGGCGCACCCTACCGGCCCACGGCCGGTCGGCCTGGTGCACCGTTTGATCGCAGCCGTCCCGGCGGCTGGTCAAGTCGCCCAGCGGTGTCCGCTCCGAGACCGGACCTGATCAACGCCGACGATGAGATCGTTGCGGGCCGACGTCCGGTGGAGGAAGCCTTCGTGGCGCGCCGGGAGGCACGTCGGCTGCTCGTCGTACCGCAACGTCGTCACGCACTCGAGAAACTCGTCCTGCACGCAACGAGCCTGCGCCTGCCGATCATCGAGGTCGAGGGCGGCACGCTCACTGCACTGGCCGGATTCGACGGGCACCAGGGGATCGCCCTGGTCGTGGGGCCCCGCCGCACGGCCGAGTTGGACGACATTCTGGCCCGGGCCATCCAGCGTGCCGAAGCGCCCTTCGCGCTGGTACTCGATTCGCTCGAGGATCCCCAGAACTTCGGCACCTTGCTGCGCAGCGCCGAGGCAGCCGGCGTCCATGGCGTCGTGTTTCCGACGAAGCGGCAAGCGCCACTCAGCCCGGCGGCAGTGAAGGCCTCGGCCGGTGCGGTCGAGCATCTGCACCTTGCTCCGGTCGACGATCTGGCCGGGGCACTCGCGGATCTTCATGCCCGAGGTCTGCGGATTGTGGGCGCCGATGCCGACGCGCCCCTTTCGGTCCGCGAGGCTGACCTGCGAGGTCCCCTGGCGATCGTCGTCGGGAGCGAGGGTCAGGGCCTGGGGCCGGCGGTGCGCCGGCGCTGTGATCTACTCGTCCGGATCCCGATGCGTGGGGCCGTCGGCTCGCTCAACGCGTCAGTGGCTGGCTCGATCCTGCTCTACGAGGCGGCGACCCAACGCGCTGGTGGCGAGCCGCCCAGGGACCTGCCAAGCTTGTCGACCGACACAATCGCCACGTCTGTGACCGAGGCACCGGCATTGGCGTCGGAGACGCCCGCATCGAAGGCGTTGACACCGGAGGCATTGGCACCGGTTTCGGACACGCTCGTGCCGACGACAGAGGCACAGGCTGTGGGGACCAAGCCACCTGCACTGGCCGCAACCCGAGCTCGAGCGCGAAAACGGGCGTCGCCGCCGCCGATCGATCCAGCGGACGATCACGTGAGCGGAACCACGAACCGGGATTCGGAACTGGACGGCGACCTGCTGCCAGGCGGTCCGCCCGAACCGCCAGCGGCAAATTCGCGGCCTGCGTGAGCGGCCCGGGGGAGTCGCCGGCCTCGCGGTTGACGCTCGCGGGCGGGGCACCCTATCATGCGCGAGCGCACCGGGGTACCTGCGGTATGGCCCTGCGCCGCGCCGACGTAGCTCAATTGGTAGAGCAGCGGTTTTGTAAACCGCAGGTTCCGGGTTCGAGTCCCGTCGTCGGCTCCAACGCGAATAACGTCCGCGTGCCAGGACACCACGGCGCCGCAGCGTCACCGGGCACGTTCCAGTGGGTAGGTTGAGCAGGTGGTGAGCTCCGCTGACTGTAGATCAGCCGTCTTCGACTGTGGGGGTTCGATTCCCTCCCTGCCCACCACACGCTCAGCCCGGTTTCCAACGAGGTATGCCCGGGCCCACATAGCTCAGCTGGCAGAGCACTTCCTTGGTAAGGAAGAGGTCATCGGTTCAAGTCCGATTGTGGGCTCCACCCACCGCGGCGCCGACCGCGACTGACGTTCCCGCAGTGTCGGGTGGTTCTGCCCGAAGTCCCGGTGCGGCCCGTCCGCGTCGACAGTTTGGAGTGAGCGCCCACGATGGCGAAGAAGAAGTTTGAGCGGACGAAGCCGCACGTCAATATCGGCACGATCGGGCACATCGACCACGGCAAGACGAGCCTGACCGCGGCGATCACCAAGTACCTTGCGCTCAAGGGCAAGTCCGAGTACCGCC
>JANMQO010000339.1:0-1524 GCA_031370565.1 Chloroflexota bacterium | reverse complement strand
GCCACCTCGAGCGTCTCCTCCAGGCTCAGGTGGCCGCGGCGGACAGGATCGTCCTCAGCCACGGAGCCTAGCGTTGCCTCGCAGACGAGCAGGTCGGCTCCGCTTGCTGCCGCCACCAAGTCTGGGTTGGGACCAGTGTCGCCGGCATACACGAGGCGGCCGCCGTCTTGCGCTGTCACCGAAACGCCCCAGGCCGGAACGTAGTGTCGACCAGGCACGAAGGTCAGGCTCAATTCGCCGACCGCGATGCTCGATGCCGGATCGTATTCCTGCAGATCAAAGGCATCGTCGAAGAAGCCCGGGCGTTCGCTGATCGCCACGGCGAGCGCGCTGACGTGCGACTGGCCGCCCGGTGGGAGGTATACCGGGAGACGGGCCCTGGCGCGGTCGCCCCACGGGAAGCGGTAGCGCAGGGCGGACAGATCGATGTAGTGATCGGCGTGCATGTGGCCGATGACGATCGCCGACAGCTGGTCCAGTTGTACCCGCTTGACCAGGCGCGCCGCGACCCCCTGACCGCAGTCGAGGAGGATCGCAGTCGAACCGGACTGGACGAGCAGGCCCGAGGCCGGGGTGTCCGGTTGCGGCGCCGCTGGTCCGCAGCCGAGCACAGTCAGGCGCATTGGCATGCTGCTGCACGTGCGCCGGCCGCCGTCCGGCTGGTGCTGGCGGCCCACGCTTCCCCGGCGAGGTTCACTTGTTGAGGATCGGCCCGGTCGAACGGGCGCACGAGCGGACAGATGACGTCCATCCTGTCGGTCAGCCGACACATCGAGCTGTACCATGCCGGAATGCAGGTGGCTGAATCAGTCATCGAGGCGCTCGGTCGGGTGTCGCTTTTCGCCGAGCTCGATCGGCCGACGCTCGAACGACTGGCTTCGCGGGTTCGCGCTCGCCGGTTTCGCCGCGGCGAGGTGCTCTTCCACCAGGGCGATCCCGGCGATTCGCTGTTCATCGTGGCCAGCGGTGCGGTCAAGATCGTGCTGCCTTCCGAAGACGGCGACGAAGCGATCCTGACCACCGTCCGACCAGGCGAATTCTTCGGCGAGCTGGCGCTGCTCGACGGGGCGGCCCGCTCGGCCACCGCCATCGCCCTGGAAGGAACCGAGACGTTCGTGCTGCCGCGCGCGTCGTTCCGCGAGCTCATTGACAGCGACCCCGGCGCCCGAGATCGGCTCCTCGCGGCCCTGGCCGCTGAACTCAGGCGCCTGACCCGCCATGTGGAGGAGCTCCACTTCCTGGACATGACCGGCCGACTGGCGGCCCGACTCGCTCACCTGGCGGAGGAAGCCGGCCAGGCCGGCGAGGCGCAGCCGGCAGGCGAGATCCGACTGGCCGGACCATTCACCCAGGGCGACCTCGGGGCGATGATCGGAGCGACCCGCCAGAGCGTGAACAAGCTGCTCGGTGCCTTCGTCGACGACGGACTCATCCGGCTCGATCGCGATGCAATCGTCATCCTCGACCTGCCCCGGCTCAGCCAGGCGGCGCATCGCTGACGCCTTCCGTGCGGAGCACCCGCAA
>JANMQO010000333.1:0-1819 GCA_031370565.1 Chloroflexota bacterium | reverse complement strand
CACCCTGGAGTACGCAGCGCGCGAGACCGGCGTCCCGGCCGAGGCGATCCGCGAGGCCGCGCACGCCTACGCGACGGCGGATCGGGCGATGATCTGCTGGACCCTCGGCATCACCGAGCATCACAACGCCGTCGACAACGTCCTCGCCCTGATCAGCCTGAGTCTGCTCACTGGGCACGTTGGGCGGTACGGCAGCGGGCTCAACCCGCTGCGCGGTCAGAACAATGTCCAGGGCGGCGGCGACATGGGCGCCCTGCCGGACCGGCTGCCGGGCTTCCAGCACGTCGAAAACGACGAGCTCCGCTCCCGTTTCGACGCCGCCTGGGGCGTCCCTGTCCCGCCCAGGCGCGGCTGGCACCTGTCCGGGATGTTCGACGCGATGGAGCGTGGCGAACTCCAGGCCCTCTACGTCATCGGCGAGAACCCGCTCCAGTCGGAGGCCGACCAGACCAAGGCGAAGCACCTGCTCTCCACCCGCGAGTTCCTGGTCGTCCAGGACATCTTCCTGACCAAGACCGCCGAGCTGGCCGACGTGGTCCTGCCCGCAGCCGCGGCCTGGGCAGAGTCCGAGGGGACGGTCACCAACTCCGAGCGGAGGGTCCAGCGCGTGCGCAAGGCGCTCGACCCGCCCGGCGAGGCGCGCGACGACCTGGCGATCATCTTCGAGCTGGCCCGGCGTCTTGGCCACGACTGGGGCATCCCGACGGCCGAGGCAGTCTGGGACGAGGTCCGCCGGCTCTCCCCCGTCCATGCCGGGATGAGCTATGCCCGGCTGGAGGCCGAAGGCGGGCTGCAGTGGCCGTGCTACGACGAGACCCACCCCGGCGAGCTGTTCCTGCATTCCCGGTTGTGGGAGGACCCGGTGCCGGGCAACCGCGCGCCGTTCGTGCCCGTGGACCACGACCCACCGGTCGACAGGCTGTCCGACGACTTCCCCATCCGACTGACGACCGGCCGGCGCCTCGACTCATTCAACACCGGCGTCCAGTCCGGCGGCTACCGCTCCCCGCTCCGGCGTGGTGAGTCGCTTGACATCTCGCCCGAGGACGCCGCCGCCTACGCCTTGGTCGAGGGCGAGCGGGTCCGGGTCATCTCCCGCCGCGGCCAGCTGGACGTGGCCGTCCGGCTGGACCCATCGCTGCGCCCCGGGCTCACGTTCATGACCCTCCACTTCCAGGACGACGTGGCCACCAACCTCCTGACGATCGACGCCACCGACCCCAAGTCCGGTACCGCAGAGTTCAAGGCGACCGCGATCCGGATCGAGAAGCTGGCCAAGCCGGTCCCGGCGTGACGAAGCCCCAGGGCGCGACGCTCCCGATGGTTGGGCGTCGGCTGGCCCTCATGGGGCACCGACCGTGAAGGCAGGACCGCTGATACGGCCGGTCGTCGGATTCAGCAGAAACGCCGAGGTCTGTCCGGCCGCATCCCCGATGCTGGCGCCGATCCCGACGTCCGGCAAGAGGACAGGATGGGCGACGGTCGAGAGTTCGTTGCTGAGGTAGTACTGCCCCGGGCCTCGCTCCTGGACAAGGACGTCCTCCGCCTGGCCCGTGCCGAGATCGAGGCGCTGGATCCGGTACGGGTTGCTGCTGCCGGCGGCCACGTAGACTCCGAAGGCGATGAGGGCCTTCGTGCCGGACGGATCGATGATGTCCGCGTAGAGGAACTCGGCCGGCACCGACCAGAGCTCCGTGCCCGTCGCGAGGTCGACGAAGCGAACGCGCTTGTCGTCAAGGGCGAGGATGCCTGAGTCCGTCACGGCGACCGTGAGGACATCGGGAAGCCGACGAAGGACGGCACCGGAGGTCGCGTCGAT
>JANMQO010000330.1:0-2854 GCA_031370565.1 Chloroflexota bacterium | reverse complement strand
TGCCATGATGCGTGATGCTGTCTTGTTGCGCATCAGATGTCAAGAGTGTTCGAGCGTTGGTGTCGAGCGTTGGTGTTCGAGCGTTGGGAAGCGTCCCCAATGTCTGTGCTCGCGGCGGCCACGACCCGCCACATCGACGGTCGCCGCGCTGCGGGCTTCCACATGAACCACAGTCCTATGGCCTGGGCATCGAGCGGCACAACGTTCGGCTGGATCGCCGAAGCACGCTCGAACGAGCACGTCCCGAGCGTGGCGAGGCAGCCGGAGTCGTCGATATCGGGGTCGATCCCCTGGCTGTAAGAGTGGGGTTCATAGCCGGGTCGACTACGGGTCGCGGCCAACGTCGCCGAGCCGTGCCGCCGAGCCGTGCCGCCGAGCCGTGCCGCCGAGCCGTGCCGCCGAGCCGCTGGCGGCCCGAAGCCAGCACAGGGAATGGGATCCTTCCGATCGTTGGGGGATCCCCGCGGCGCCAGAGGCGGCATACTCCAGATGATGGCAATCCCGAACTACTAGACCGAACTTCCAGCGCTGACAGCGCCTGAATCTGCCTGTTTCCCGTTCGGATACGGCTTTAGCAGGGCTGTTTCATTTGGTGAGATGTAGGCAGTAACTGGCTTGACATGTTGGCAGGTGTGTGCGTAGGATGACGCATGCCAAAGGCGCGGACCGGCGCGATGCACGTAGTCAGGGTGGTGAGCCGCCAGCAGGGCCGCGAGTACGTGAGCCATCTGCTCCGCAACTCGTATCGCGAGGGCGGCAAGGTCAAGAAGCAGACGCTCGCCAACCTGTCCCACCTGCCGCTCGCGACGATCGAGCTCATCCGCCGCTCGCTGGCCGGCGAGGCGCTCGGGCCGACCGGTGCGCCGGTCGAGATCCGGCGCTCGCTGGCCCACGGCCACGTCGCCGCGGTCCTCGGGCTGCTCCGCTCGCTCGGCCTCGAGCCGCTCCTCGACCGGCGCCGGTCGCGCCAGCGGGATCTCGCCGTCGGGCTCATCGTGGCCCGCCTTCTCGCCCCGTGCTCCAAGCTCGCGACCAGCCGGACGCTCGGCCAGACCACCCTCGGGCCGATCCTCGATGTCGCCGGGGCCACCGAGGACGAGCTGTACGGCGCGCTGGACTGGCTGCTCGCTCGCCAGGCACGCATCGAGCGGGCGCTCGCCCGACGCCATCTCAGCGCGGGCTCGCTCGTCCTGTACGACGTTTCCTCGACGTACGTCGAGGGCAGCCATTGCCCGCTCGCCCGGCACGGGTACAGTCGCGACCATCGCCCGGACCGGGCGCAGATCGTGTTCGGCCTGGTGACCGACGAGCGGGGCTGCCCGGTCGCGGTCGAGGCCTTCAGTGGCAACACCGCCGACCCGGCCACCCTGGAGACCCAGGTCGACAAGATGCGCACCCGCTTCGGGCTCGCTGACATCGTCCTGGTCGGCGACCGTGGGATGCTCACCAGCGCCCGGATCGAACGACTGAAGGAGCTGGGCGGGATCGGCTGGGTGAGCTGCCTGCGGGCGCCCGCACTGCGCCGACTGGTCGAGGCGGGCGATCTCCAGCTCGGCCTGTTCGATGAGCGCAACCTGGCCGAGATCACGAGCCCCGAGTTCCCCGGCGAGCGCCTGGTAGTCTGTCGCAACCCGGCCCTGGCCACGGAGCGGGCGCGCAAGCGCGAGGCGCTCCTTCGCGAGACCGAAGCCGGGCTGGCCAAGATCGCCGCCACGGTCGAACGGGGGAGGCTCAAGACGGCGGCCGCGATCGGTCTGCGCGTCGGGCGAGTCGTCGATGCGAAGAAGATGGCCAAGCACATCGAGCTCGACATTGCCGAGGGGGTCTTCGCCTATCGCCGGCGGACCGAGGCGATCGCCCAGGAGGCCGCGCTCGACGGGCTGTACGTCGTGCGCACCAGCGTCGGACCCGAGCGGCTCGACAGTGTGGCGGTGGTCGAGACGTACAAGCGCTTGGCCGTGGTCGAGCGCGACTTCCGGGCGCTCAAGGGCGACGACCTGCTGGTCCGCCCGATCTTCCACTATCGGGAGGACCGCGTCCGCGGCCATCTGTTCCTGTGCTTCCTCGCCGCCTACCTGCGCTGGCACCTCGAAGCCGCCTGGGCGCCGCTCCTCTATCGCGACGAGGCACCGCCCAAGCGGAGCGACCCGGTCGGGCCACGGCGGCGCTCACCCGGCGCCCGCCGCAAGGAGCGCGACCACCTGACCCCCGATGGCCTCCCGGTCCACAGCTTCGGGACGCTGCTGGCCGAGCTCGCCACCCTCACCCGCAACCGGGTCATCCCGGCGGGAGCCGACGAGCGGGCCGCCTACGACGTGCTCACGACCCCGACCGCCCTCCAGACCCGGGCCTTCGCGCTGATCGGCGTCACGCCCAGCCGGATGTAGTCAGAACGGCGCAGTCCAGCGAGCCCGATTCACGTTCAGATCTGCCCGTCGAGCGCTGGAAGTTCGGGCTAGCGTCCCACGCCCGCCTTCGACCCTCCGGTATGCCTCCCACGATTAGGACCTGAGGATCGGCGGCCACAACGATGCCTGGAGGGCCGCGATCACGTTCGGCCGGGCCCAGTTCGAGCGTCGTGCCAGGCTCTCGAAGGCCGGTCCGCTCGTCGATGCGCTGGCGATAAGACTGGGTGGCATATTCCGAGCCTGATGGCCCGCCTGGGGCGCCTGGCCCGCCTGGCTCACGCGGCCCAGCCTGATGGCCCAGCATCCTCGCGGGAGGGGACGGGTATGTTCACAGGGTGGACCGGCTTGAAGGCCCACTGCTCATCGGCGTTGAGCGCGCTCTTCGTCGTGGAAGTTTCAGGCCAAAAAGCGCCCTGGGAGATCCAGCGTTCCAAGTCTGCCACGAC
>JANMQO010000209.1:0-5288 GCA_031370565.1 Chloroflexota bacterium | reverse complement strand
AGCTCGAGATAGCCCGGGCCGACGAGCATGGCGACGACCGGCGCGCGGCCGTGGACGAGGGCCTGGGTCTCGTCGGCGTGGAACGTCGTGGTGGCGACGATGTCGTAGTGGAACCGGTCGAGGCGCTCCGGCACGTCGTCGAGCAGCGCGCCCTCGGCCTCGATCGCACCGCGGAATGCGACGTTCAGCCGCTCGGCGTCGTAGCCGGCATCGGCGTTCGTGCATTCGGCGAAGAGGACGCGCACGAGCGGGCCCGGCCGCTTCCGCTCGGTCGCCGCCGCGAACGTGGCCGCGGCCACCTCATCCGGGGTGAAGCCGGCCCCGGCTCCGCGGCGGAGGAGCTCGGCGACGATCCCGGCCAGGGCCTCCGCGCCGCGGCGGTTCGGCGGCCGGTCGGCGACGATCGTCCCGGCCCCGTGCCGGCTGGTGACGTAGCCGGCATCGGCCAGCCGTCGATAGACCGCCCGGATGGTGTTGGGGTTCACACGCAGGGCGGCACCGAGCTCCCTCACCGGGGGGATTCGGGTGCCGGGCAGCAGGCGACCGGAGTCGATCTGGTAGGTGAGCTGCCAGTAGATCTGGGTCGAGATCGGGACGTCCGAGCCCCGCTCGACATCGAGCTCGCTGCCCGATACCGGGACGAATGGCTGGTCTGGTTCAGGACTTGACATAGTCTAGTAGTCCAAGTAGTGTCGAACTTGGCCTAGCACACTGTATCAAACAAGGTAGGTGCCCCATGGAAGGGCTTCTCTTCATCGTCTTGATCCTCGTCACCCTCGCCCTCTTCGGTCTCGCCGCGGTCTTCCTCGGGGTCGACTCGACGGACAGCTCGAGGGACCCGCGCCAGCCGTACCGGCAGACCGGGATCATCACCTACTGACCTTCTGAATTTGCCGCGCCGCCCGTGCGGCGCCCTCTCGTCAGCCCGTGGTTGCGCAGGCCACGGGCTGACGGATTCCTGGGCCCCGAAGGCCCCGGGGCCCCGAAGGCCCGCTGGGCCACGCCGACCCGGCCGCGCTGTACTCCCGGTGTTCACCCGCACCGGGTCGCACACCTTCCTGCCGGCTCGGGGCCCATGGATCGCCCGATTCGTACCGCTTGGGAGCGGTGACGACCCCGCCGCTCTCCCCGGGAGCACCACGCACTCATGTGCCGGGCGCGCCGGGTAACAGTGGCTCAGTCGCTCTCCGGGGGTAAGTGCCGGGCGGGCCGGGGCGGGCCGGGGCGGGCGGGGGCGGGCGGGAGTCGCGACCCGGCGCCGCGCGGTCACGACGCCGGAGCGGTGACGTGGCACGGAGCGGGGAGCCGCCTCGGTATACTCGCCCGGCCATGACCCACGTGTTCGTCGCCCCCCATCCCGACGACGTCGCGCTCTCCTGCGGTGGGCTGATCGCGGGGCTGCGCGAGCTCGGCCAGAACGTGACGATCCTGACCGTGTTCTCCGGCGCGGGCCCGACCGCCGACGGTGGTGGCGGCGACACCCTCTCGACCTATCAGCGCGAGGCGCTCGGGTACGGGTCGAAGGCGATCTGGCCGGTGACCGAGGCATTCAATCGCTCGCACATCCGGGCGGATTACCCGGTCTACGGCGACCCGGAGCTGCTGCCCGCGTGGGCGGCGACGGACGACCGACTCGAGGCAACCCAGGCCGACGCCGATTCCGCCGCCAAGCGGTTCTGGCAGCGTTCGTCGTGGTATCGGAGGGCGAGCATCCGGAGCGAGTCGCTCGCCGGCCAGCCGATCATGGACACCCTCTCGACCCAGGGCGCGGTCGCGACCGACGAGCTGGTCGATGCCGCCGCCGCGGGCGAGGTCATGGCCAGGCGCCGGCTCGAGGACGAGGCGTTCGCTGCCTTCGCCGAGGCGTCGATCGTGTTCCTCGACCTGCCCGACGCCGTCTTCCGCGGCTATGCCAACGACGAGGAGCTCCTGAACGCCCCCCGCGACGACGACAAGGCGCCATTCGACATCCTTCGCCGCGAGATCGCCCGGCTAGAGCCCCAGAAGCTGTACCTGCCACTCGGGATCGGCAACCACGTCGACCACCAGCTCTGTCGCGAGGTCGGTGTCCGGCTTCTCGGCGAGAGCCGGCGCTGGGTGATGCCGGGTCCTGAGTATGCCGGGATCGTGACCTTCTACGAGGACTTCCCTTACGCGTGGTGGAACGACTTCAACCACCTCGAGGACCTGCCGCGGAGTGCGTTCACGGACCTTCCGGCGGGGATCGGGCTGATGCCGGAGTACGCCGACATCGGCGAGCAGCTCGAGCGCAAGATCACCGGCATCAACCTGTACGAGAGCCAGATGGACCGGCTGTTCAACGGCACCCAGGAGATGGCTCGTCAGGTCCGCGCCTACGCCCGGCGCGTCTCGCTGCTCGACGGGTCGAGCGGGGTCGCCGAGCGCTACTGGTCGACCGTCGCGTCGTAGCCTCTGGCCGCCGCGGGCGCAAAAGGTTGGCGCTGCCGTTTCCGGTAGCCGCATAAACGGCTGGGCGGCCTCGTTGATTGCAAAGATGTCCTCTTGCGATCTGCCATTTTGATCGCTGGGATGCTGCCAAAGTGGAGCGCAACCATGCTCGCTGCGTTCCTACAGTCATCGACCGAGAACAGTCGCCATCGAGGTGACACTCGCCCAGACGGTCGGCGACCATGACATCCGCCATCTCCACCCGCTCCGGGGCCAGATCGGCGATCGCCTCCGAGACGACGTCATCGTGACGACCGGGTCACAGGCCTATCGCGGCCCGACGGAGTCGCCGTGATCCCGGCGGCTTTGCTTGGTCCCTGAGTGCCTTCGAGGCGTGTGCCATTTGTCGGGCCTGAAACCCTGCAAATGTGTGGGTGAGATCGCTGCAAATGTGCGCGTCGAAGCCTGATTTCAGAGACGGCGGTCGCTCGATCGGCATGTGTGATAACTCCACTTGCTATAAGTCGAGTTATCACAGGGGCCAAACCGGAGGAGCAAGAGCCTCGACCGACTTCGGATCCCCAAAGGCACGGACCCGGGCGCGCGAGCGATCAGCCCTTCGCGGGTTTGGCCTTCGCGGGCGCCGCGTCGGCGGGCGCCTCGTCGGCGGGCGAGTCGTCGCCCTTGGTCGGCCCCGCGGCGGACTTTCGAGCCGTCGGCTTCGCGGGGGGCGCGTCCTCGGCCGGAGCATCGCCGGTGAAGACGGGGTTCGGCAGGTGGGTCGGCCAGCCGCCGTGCTCGGTCGCGCGGCCACCGCCGAACTTGTTCTTGCGCCGCTCGGCGCGGTTGGGCTTCTCCATGGCGCCATGGTCGCACGGGCGGGACTCAGGCGCGCCGTGTCAGCCTCGGTGAGCGGCGGGCCGTCGGGTCAGGATCCGCCAGATCCGGGCCTTGAACGCGATCACGTACCAGTGCAGGTAGTGGGGCAGCCACTTCCGGAGCTTGAAGTTGCTCGCACCCGCGGTCCGGTCGCGCCAGGTCGTCGGGACCTCCGCCACGCGTCGCCCTTCGATGGTGGCCTTCACGGTCAGCTCGAGGGCGAGCTCGAAGCCGGCCGAGCTCTCGATCGGGGTCGCCTCGAGGAACGACCGGCGGTAGAGCTTGAAGTTGTTCGTCGGGTCGTGGGTCGGCACGCCGGCCAGCCAGTGCAGGCTCAGACCGGCCGCCCGACTCATCAGCCGCTTCAGCAGCGGCCCGCCGACCTGGTGCCCGCCCTTCATGTACCGGCTCGCCGAGACGACATCGGCGCCGTCGCGGGCAAGCGCGACCATCGGGTCGACGACGTGCGGCTCGTCGGAGCCGTCGGCCATCGAGATCAGGACATACGGGCCGCTCGTCCCGGCAATCCCGGCCTTCATCGCGTTGAGCACGCCGCGGCCGAGGTCGTTGCGGAGGCTCCGCAGGTTTGGAATCTCGGTGGCGAGCCGAGCGACCACCGGGACGGTCGTATCGCCGTCGAAGTCGTAAACGACGACGAGCTCGTGGGACGTCTTGATGCCGGCCGACAGGGCGCGCAGGACGGGCTCGACCGCTTCGCCCTCGTTGTAGACGGGCAGCACGATCGACAGCTCCGCGGGTTCAATCACGTGGACGAGAATAGCGGCGCCGATCCGCCCCGCGCCACCCCGACGCTCGTCCGCCCCGGTCGGGAGGGCGGGGCGATGGACGCAGCCAGCCGGCGAGCCCTTCGACAGGCGCATCCCGAAGCGTCCAGCCGCGGGTCCTAGCGAACGCCTGGGCGATGGCCAGGACGACGATCCCCACCGTGATCGCCTCGGGAATCGGCAACGCCCAGATGAGCGCGAGGAGGGGCGGCATGATCGGCAGGGTCATCAAGCCATAGTGGATCTGCGCATAGGGCCAGAGCACGGGCGTCGCCAACCAGGCCCCCGGTCGCGACCCGAGCGACACGAGGGCCACGATGGCGATCCCGACAAGAAACGGATCACCGAACGCGTTATCGCCGAACGATTGGTAGACGATCCGATCGCGGATCAGTGGGAGCGAGGAGACAAACGTCCCCCACGGCAGCACCACCAAAGTGGCGACACCGACACCGATGCCGATCCACAGGTCACCCCAGCGCCGCTGGACCGCGAGGGGAATCGCCGCGTATGGCTTGAGCAATGGCGCGAGCCCCCCGAGTCCGCCGCCGAGAACCAGCAACCCAACCATGAGGACCTCCTCGTTGCCGAGGACGATCGGCTCGAACAGGGGCGGAAAGGCGAGCCACCATGGCGGAAGGCCCAGCCTGCGCAGGATCATTGCTGCGATCAGAAATGAGCCTGCGATCCAGAGTGCCGCGGTCAGCTCCTGCGGCAGATACGCAAACGGGAGATACGGCACCAGGGTCGTCGGCGGCCCCACGACCGTTCCGCCGTCAAGCTCGACCGTCCACGGATTGCGCCCCTCGAGCATCGCCCGAGCTGCGAGGGAATAGACCCGCGAGTCGTAGCCGAGCGAGCCTGGAAAGGCAGCGAAGGACGCGAACCAACGACCTGACGTGAGCGCGAAGACGATGGGCAGGACGAGCATCCACGGGCGCGTCCTGGCGACGGCCAGGAGTCGCTCGGGGAGCCTTCCGATTGGCCCGTCCCTCGGCGATGAGGTCACGGAGTCGTCGGCATCCGCGCTCGATGCGCAGGACCGAACTCCCCTTCCGCCCTCATTCCGCCATGCTAGTGTCGCCTTGCGGAAATAGCTAGACGATTATGACGATCGCAGCTACGATTCTCGACATGGCTAACCACCCTGCGCCTCCACTGTCGGTCAACGAGTCCGATCTCGAGATCCTCCGGGCGCTCGTTCGAGCGCGGCGG
>JANMQO010000297.1:0-2122 GCA_031370565.1 Chloroflexota bacterium | reverse complement strand
CGATGGACTCTCGACATTGGGCACGATCCGTCATGTCGCCCTGCCGGCGATGGGGCCCCTCATCCTGGCGGTGACGATGCTGCTGATCGGTGGCGCGCTCGCGACCTTTGACAGCGTGCTGACCTTGACCGGCGGAGGGCCCGGCACCGAGACGGTCACCCCGGCGCTTTACAGCCACGACAAGGCGTTCACGTTCAGCAATTGGCCCGTCGGAGCCGCCTCCGGATGGTTGATCGGCGCTTTGGTCCTGCTCGCCGGGCTGGTCTACCTGGGCCTTGCCCGAAGGTCCTCGAGGTGATCGGCGGTCGGCGGGCACAACGTCGCCGCCGCGAGGTGATCCGTGCTCTTCTCCTGGGCGCCGCCGTGATCGTCGTCCTGCTGCCCCTCCTCTGGACCGCGCTGGCGGCCGTCGGAGTCGAGCCCAACAACAACACGACGCCCCCGTCGTGGGTTGTCGCCCCATCGCTCGATCATCTCGCGGAGGTCAGCGTGGTCGAGCCCGCCTTCTGGCAGGAAGTGGCGACGAGCGTCGGGGTTTCGGCCGCCGCGGCCCTCATCGCGACCGCTCTCTCATTCCTGGCGGCATACGGAATCGCCCGCTCCATGGGTCGAACGATGCGCCGCCTCAGCCCGGGCCTTCTGGTCCTGGCGAGCTTGCCGGTCATGGCCTACGTGTTACCGCTCAGCGACCTGATGCGCCGGCTGGGGTTGCTCGACACCCTGCCAGGGCTCACCATGGCCGAGGCAGCGGCAACCGCGCCCCTGGCCGTCTACGTGCTTTCCGCCCACATCGCGGGGATGTCCCGCGAGACCGAGGAGGCCGCACGGCTCGAGGGAGCGAGCCTCCTGAGACTGCTCCGAAGCGTCGTGCTACCGGCGGCAGCACCGATCATCGCGGCCACCGCCATCGTCCTGTTCGTGCTCGACTGGAACATGCTGCTGCTCCCGCTCGTGCTGACAGGGATCGACGTGCGGACGCTGCCCGTCATCCTGACCGACTTCTTCACCCTCGAGCGAGAGGTGGACTGGCCTACAGCCGCGGCTGCCCTGACGATTTCGCTAATTCCTCTTCTGATCCTCGTCGGTCTGCTCCACCGCATTCTCGAACGCTTCACGCTTGGCGGCGACGCGAGCGAACCCGGCCAGGTTTGAACCCCCAGCCATCGCGGTTGGCGGTGGCGGTGATCACCGGTTGAGCGCGAGTGAACCTTCGGGTAACGGAAACCGAATGCACTGCTGGTATGGTCCGGCCGGGTTCCGAGAACTATCGTGCAGTCGTTTTCCAGGGAGATCCAGATCGGCGTGTCTCGGCAGTCCGGCAGCGCCCGCATCGGCGCCGTCCGTTTCGGTCTCCGGGTTGGCCTCGCCGCGCTCGTCCTCGGCGGCTCGCTGGCGCTGCCGATCGGGGCCGCGGCGGCGAACGCAACCGCCGCCAGGGCCGCTCCGAAGGTCGTCCTCATCGTCGGGCCGGCCGGCTCGGCGACTCCCTCCTACCGGCGCCTGGCCGACGAGGCGGCGGCCGCTGCCGCGAAGCTGACGTCGAACGTCGTGAAGGTCTACTCCCCGGATGCGACGTGGCCGAACGTGAAGGCCGCCGTGCAGGGTGCCTCGGTCGTCGTCTATCTCGGCCACGGCAACGGCTTTCCGAGCATCTATCGGGACACGCTGTTTCCGGCGGGTCAGGATGGCTTCGGGCTCAATCCCCTCGCTGGCGCCGCCGATTCGCACCAGTACTTCGGCGAGGCCCAGATCGGGGCCGAGATCAAGCTCGCGCCCGATGCCGTCGTGATCTTCAGCCACCTCTGCTACGCGAGCGGCAACACGGAGCCCGGTCTGCCGGAGGGAACGCTCGACCAGGCCCAGCAGCGGGTCGACAACTACGCGGCCGGGTTCTTCAAGGCGGGTGCCGGCGCCGTGATCGCCGACGCCTATCTCGCACCCGAGTACTACGTTCAGGCAGTGCTTCGCGGGACCCGCTCGATCGACGCGATCTGGCAGAACGCCCCGAACCGGAACGACCACTTTCTCCAGTTCGCCAGCCAGCGGACGAAGGGCGCGATCGCCGAGATGGATCCCGACACCGTCGACTCGGGCTTCCATCGCTCCCTCGTCGTCAAGGCGA
>JANMQO010000283.1:0-13408 GCA_031370565.1 Chloroflexota bacterium | reverse complement strand
ACGGCTGAACCGCAGACCACCGGTTCGTAACGAATCCCGGACGATGGAGGCGTAGAACTCGGCCATGACATTCATCGAGTCGATCAAGCGGACGGTAGGCCGGAAGCCCCGCGCCGCTGCACCCGAGGAGACCGGGTCCGAGGAGACCGGGTCCGAGGCAGCCCCGCTCGCCTCGCCCACATCCGCGTCCTCGGACGCCCTGGTCGCTGCACCGACCGTGTCTACCGCGCCCGCCACGACGGGGCACACGACGGGACCCGCGATCGAGATCGAACCCGCGACGGGACCGGCGACCGCGACGGGACCGGCGACCGCGACCGGACCCGCGATCGAGATCGCCCCGACGGACCCGCTCTTCGCCTTCCTCCAGGCGGCCAGCGGGGTCGTGGATGCCGAGCGCCTCGAGCTCGACTCGCCGGCGCTCGGGGAGCTGCGAGCCGCCGGTGTCCGGATCATCGTCCCGCTCGTCACCCAGGGCGAGCTGATCGGCGCCGTGTACCTGGGCCCGCGCCTCTCGGACCAGGACTACAGCACCGACGACCGCAAGCTTCTGTCCACCCTGGCCGCCCAGGCGGCGCCGGCCATCCGGGTCGCCCAGCTGGTCCGCGAGCAGGCACAGCAGATCCAGGTCCGCGAGCGCCTGGAGCAGGAGATGCGGGTCGCGACGCTCATCCAGCAGCAGTTCCTGCCCCGCGAGCTGCCCCAGCTGCGCGACTGGCAGGTGGCGGCCTACTACGGACCGGCGCGCGCGGTGGGCGGCGACTTCTACGACTTCATCGCCCTGCCCGACGGCCGGATCGGGATCGTCGTGGGGGACGTCACAGACAAGGGCGTCCCGGCGGCCCTGATCATGGCCCGCACCCAGTCCGTTCTCCGCGGCGAGGCGCCCCGGAGCCCGTCGCCGGCGCAGGTGCTGGAGCGGGCAAACGAGATCCTCCTGCCGGAGATGCCGACCCGGATGTTCGTCACCTGCCTGTACATGATCCTGGAGCCGGCGACCGGCAGGGTCGTCTACGCGAACGCGGGCCACAACCTGCCCTACGTCCGGACCGCGGATGGAGTCATCGAGCTCCGCGCGACGGGCATGCCCCTCGGCCTCCTGCCCGGCATGGACTACCCGGAGCACGAGGCGGTCCTGGCCCCCGGCGAGAGCGTCCTGCTCTACAGCGACGGGCTCGTCGAGGCGCACGACCGGGCCGGCGGGATGTTCGGGTTCCCGCGGCTGCGCGAACTGATGGCCACCGAGCTCCCCGGCAGCGAGCTGCTCGACCACCTGCTCGACGAGCTCCACGAATTTGTCGGGCGGGGCTGGGACCAGGAGGACGACATCACCCTGGTGACACTCCAGCGGACCGGCGGCCGCGGGCTGTCGGCCGACGACACCATGCCCCGACCGGCCGGCGATCGCGTGCTCCTCGACGTCGCCCTTCCCGGCGCGGCGGGCAACGAGCGCCAGGCGATGGACCGGGTCGCCGAGGCCGTGGCCCAGCTCGGGATCGCGCCGGCCCGACTCGAGCAACTCAAGACCGCCGTCAGCGAAGCGGCGATGAACGCGATCGAGTACGGCAGCCAGAACGACCCGACGATCCCGATCGAGGTCGAAGCGGTCATCGCCGGCAACGACCTGCTCGTCCGGATCTCCGACCGGGGACTCGGCGGGCCGATGGGGGACGCCGAAGAGCCCAACATCGAGAAGAAGCTCGCCGGCGAGCAGAAGCCGCGCGGCTGGGGTCTTTTCCTGATCAAGCACATGGTGGACGCGATGGAGGTCACGACCCACGGCACGGGCCAGACCGTGACCCTGACCCTCCACCTGGAAGGAGCCAGTGATGCCAGCCGTCCCGTTCAGGGCTGAGACCCGCGGGGTTCCCGCGCTCGCGACGATCGTCCTCCACGGCGACGTCAACGTCGCAGCGGAGTCCGACCTCCACGCCGCGTACGCGGAGGTCGCTGCCCTCGGAGCGACTGCGGTACTCCTCGACTTCAGCGACACCGCGTACATCAACAGCACCGGCATCGCGCTCATCGTCCGCCTGCTGGCCGATGCTCGACGCGATCGACGCGAGGTCCGGGCCTGCGGGCTCAGCCCGCACTACGTGGAGATCTTCCAGATCACCCGGCTGTCCGACTACATGCGGATCTTCGACGACCAGGCAAGCGCAACGGCCGCGGCTGCCGCGACCACGACGGGAGGTCAGCGATGACGACGGGAACGACCACGGTCGAGGTCCGAACCCTGGCGGCCGGAGCCTCGGGGATCGCCATCGCTGGCGACGTGACCTCGGCGAGCGATGGTCCGCTCATGGACGCCTACGTCCGGGCAAGCGCCGATGGCGCGAAGGTCATCGTCCTCGACTTCAGCCGCCTCGACTACATGAACAGCGGGGGCATCGGCCTGCTCGTGACCCTGCTGGTCCGAGTCCAGCGCCAGGGCCAGAAGCTCATGGCCGTCGGGTTGAGCGAGCACTACCGCCAGATCCTGACCCTCACGCGGCTCGACGAGGCGATCGGCATCCACGCGACCGAAGCCGAAGCCCTCGCCGCCGCCGGTGCCTGACGCCCGAACCGACCACTGAGAAGGACGAAGGACCCACGATGACCAAGACGGAGCCGACCACGACCATCGAGAGCGCGACGGTCCCCGTGGCACCCGCGCCGGGCGCAGCGACCACGCCGGGCGCGGTGCCGGCAGGCGGCGCGTCGGCGCAGGACGCGCCTGCTGCGAGCACGCGGTCGAGCGACGCAAACTGGTCGAAGCCGGTCAATCGGCTGACCCTCGGGGAGGTCCCCGCGAGCGCCATGAACCTCAACGTGGAGGGTCGCCGGCTCGTCGGCCCCATGCAAGGGTTCGGGCAGCTCTGGCAGAAGCGCTACCGCGTTCGACTGGAGAGCGCCGACGCGACGCCCGAGCAGGTCATCGCGACCTGGAAGCGCGAATTCGGATCGTTCTGGCCGAAGGGCAACAGCTTCTACGGCCCGATCACCGGCATCGCCCCGGGTGAGGTCGCCCTCCTGAACCTGTCGGTGCCCGGTGGCCAGACGCTCTCGACCGGGGTCATGGTCATCTACGCCGACGACGAGTCGTTCACGTTCATGACCCCCGAGGGCCACATGCTCGCGGCCTGGATCACCTTCAGCGCGTCCCACGACGGACCCACGACGGTCGTCCAGATCGAGGTCCTCCTGCGCGCCAACGACCCGATGTACGAGATCTCCATGCCCCTCTTCGGCCACCGGCAGGAGAACGCCTTCTGGCTGGCGACGCTGCACAACCTGGCGGCCCGATTCGGCGTCGACGCGACGGCGACCATCGAGCAGACCTGCGTCGACCGGAAGCGCCAGTGGAAGAACGCCAGGAACATCCGCCACAACGCGGCGATCCGCTCGGCGGCCTGGACCGCGACCCACCCGCGGCACTGGTTCCACCGCAGCGGCGAGGCGTGACCGCCGGTCGAGGCGCGACCGCCCGCCGAGGCGTGATCCCCGACCGAGGCGCACGATGCGCGGATGAAGGCTGACGCGCCCGACGCGATCGTCGTCGGCTCGGGACCGAACGGGCTGGCAGCGGCGATCACCCTCGCCCGTGCGGGGCGGTCGGTGGTGGTCTACGAGGCACACGCGACGATCGGCGGGGGGATGCGCAGCGCGGAGCTGACACTGCCCGGCTTCGTCCACGACATCTGTTCTACCGTCCAGGGGACGTCGACGGCGTCGCCGTTCTTCCGTGACCTCGACCTGGGCCGATTCGGGCTGGAGCTCATCGACCCGCCCGCGCCGCTGGCCCACCCGCTCGATGGCGGTCGCGTGGCGGTGCTCGAACGATCGGTCGCCGAGACGGCCGCCGGGCTGGGCGCCGACGGAGCGGCCTACCGTCGGCTCATGGGGCCCCTCGTCCACGACGCGGACAAGGTGATGGACCTCGTCCTGGGGCCGATCTTCCGGATCCCGCGCCACCCGCTCGCCGCGGCCCGGTTTGGGCTTCCGGCGCTGCGCTCGGCGGTCGGGCTCGCGGCAAGCCGGTTCCGGGGCGATGAGGCCCGGGCGCTCCTGACCGGCGTCAGTGCCCATTCGATGCTGCGGCTCGACCGCCCGCTGACCGCGTCGTTCGGACTGGTCCTGGCGATCACGGCCCACGCCTACGGTTGGCCGGTCGTGCGGGGCGGTACGCAGCAACTGGCCGATGCCCTCGCCGCGGAGCTCCGGTCGCTCGGCGGAGAGATCGTGACCGGCTATCCCGTGACGTCGCTGGCCGAGCTTCCGGCGGCCCGCGCGGTCCTGTTCGACACAACACCCCGGTCGCTGGCGGCGATCGCGGGGGATCGCCTGCCCGATGGCTATCGACGGCGCCTCGAGGGCTTCCGCTATGGACCGGGAATCGTGAAGGTCGACTGGGCGCTCAGCGCGCCGATCCCCTGGCAGGCCCAGGGAGCTGGACGTGCCGGCACGGTCCACGTGGGCGGGACGATGGACGAGATCCGGTCGGCCGAGGACGACGTCTCGCGCGGCCGACATCCGGAGCGGCCGTTCGTCCTGCTCGTCCAACAGAGCCGCTTCGACCCCACACGCGCACCCGATGGGCAGCACACCGGCTGGGCGTACTGCCACGTCCCAAGTGGCTCCACGTTCGACATGACCGAGCGGATCGAGGCGCAGGTGGAGCGGTTCGCTCCGGGCTTCCGGGACACGATCCTGGCCCGGTCGGTCCGCCTGCCGGCCGACATGGAGGCCTACAACCCGAACTACGTCGGCGGCGACATCAACGGCGGGGTCCAGGACCTCCGTCAGCTCTTCACCCGGCCGGTTGCCCGGCTCGACCCATATTCGACACCGACCCGCGGGATCTACCTGTGCTCGTCATCGACCCCGCCCGGCGGCGGCGTCCACGGCATGTGCGGGGTCTGGGCCGCCAGATCCGCGCTCCGCCGCGAGTTCGGCAGCCGAGGCTGACCGCCGCTCCCCGTCCTCGCCCAGGACGGCCAACGGCGGCTCAGACGGTCCCGTCGGCTCGCTCAGCGCCAGGAGCTGCGAGCCGTGTCCGGGTAGAGCCGGACCCGCCGGTACGGCTCGCGGCCGCGAGAGCGCGAGACGAGGTTCGCCCGTTCCGCCATCTGATGCTGCAGTCGGCGGATGTAGGCGTTCTGTGGGCTCAACTCGACGGCCTCGGCGCTCTCCACGACCAGGCCGATCGCTTCCTCGGTCTCGCGCAGGGCGGCCTCCCGCGGATCCACCTCGAGCGCGAAGATGGAGGTCAGGCTGGCCTGCATCTGCAGGATCGTGTTGCTCTTGAGGACGTAGACCGGCATGCTCCGATCCTCCGCCTCGCGCAACATCGGGGTCTTCTGGCGGTATTCGCTGCGCAACGTCATGACCACGTCGGCCTCGTCCACATCGCGGGCCACGACGACAGGCAACTGCAGCTCACGGATCGCCTGCTCCAGCCGCTTCCGGCTGACGCCATGGGCCAGGACCCGCAGCGTGGGCAGCAGGCTGGACCCTTCGGCTCGAAGGACAGCGCCGCCCGGCGCCTGGGCACCCGGCGTCTCGGCCTCCAGCTCCGAATCGAGCTCCGAATCGAGCTCGGCGGCCGCTTCGTCGGCCGCGTTCAGCTCGTCCAGATTGATCGGCGCTCGTCCCTCTTCCACGTTGAGCGTGTCGATGGCACGCGCGGCCTCCGTGCGCCAGGCCTGCTGGCGTTGCCACTCGCGAGCATCGCGGGCACGCGGCTCCGGCGACGGCGGGGCTCCCCGCTCGAGCGGGCCGCGATCGGCGATCTCCCCGGCGACGAAGGGTGGATCCGCGACCAGCCGTCCCGATCGTGGGCGGCCACTGGCTGTCGCGGCAGTCGTGGGTGGACTGGCGAACCGTTCGCCCGGAATCGTCCCCGGGTCGGCCCCGAGGGCCCCGGGGTCGGCTATCCGGCCGCGCGGGCCGGACTCCCGCGCGGACCCTCCGCGTGCCTGTCGCCAACCCCCGGTCGCCCCCGGTCGATAGCCGGACCGATAGCCGGCCGCCGGTCCCGTCGCGGCGCCGGAGCCGGCCACAGGGCCGGTTCCCGGCCCGGCATCGCGATAGCCGCCGCCACCGTACCGACCACCATCGCCCCGCCAGCCCGGCTCCATGCGCCAGGGAGAACCCGAGCCGACCAACCCGGCGAAGCGCTCCGTCCCAAGCTGCTCGCGGGGCGACGGTCGGGGACGGGCCTGCGAGCGGTGCACGCCCTCCTCGTCGCGCCAGCGAAGTTCCGGCGCAACCGGGTCGCCCCGGAGCATTGCATCGACCGTGTCGGCCACATCGGCGTGGACGGTGACCCGCTCCCGGTCCTGGATCTCGATGATGACATCGAAGGTGGGTGGCGCCTTGCGCTCGAGCACGCTCTTCTGGGTCCGCCGACGGCGCGCCTCCTCGTCGCCCAGGGTCACGCTCTGGATCCCGCCGATGAGGTCGGACAGGGTCGGGTTGAGCATCAAGTTGTCCAGGTTGTTGCCGTGGGCCGTGCCGATGAGCTGGACGCCACGCTCGGCGATCGTCCGGGCGGCCGAGGCCTCCAGTTCCGTCCCGATCTCGTCGATGACGATGATCTCGGGCATATGGTTCTCGACCGCCTCGATCATCACCTCGTGCTGGGCGGACGGCGTGCGCACCTGCATCCGACGCGCCTTGCCGATGGCCGGATGGGGAATGTCGCCGTCGCCGGCGATCTCGTTGCTGGTGTCGACGACGACGACCCGCTTGCCCATGTCGTCGGCCAGGACGCGCGCCGCCTCGCGCAGCATGGTCGTCTTGCCGATGCCGGGTCGGCCCATGATCAGGATCGACTTGCCCGACTCCACGAAGTCGCTGATGATCTCGATCGTACCGTGCACGGCGCGCCCGATCCGGCAGGTCAGTCCGACGATCTTGCCGGTCCGGTTGCGGATCGCGCTGATCCGGTGGAGGGTCCGTTCGATCCCGGCGCGATTGTCGTCACCGAACAGGCCGATGTGCTCGACCACGTAGGCGATATCTGCCTCGCCGATCTCGCGCTCCAGGAGGGTCACCTCGCTGCCTGGGAAGCGCGCCTCCGGACGGCGACCGAGGTCGAGCACCACTTCGATCAGGGACTCCTTGTCCGGCAACGCGCGGACGGCGTCCAGCACTTCCGGCGGCAGTGCCGCCAGAAGCAGATCGAGGTCATCGACGGGCTCGCGATCAGAGCGCTTTGGGTTCAACGCGTCCTCCCTGTGCGGTCGCGGTCAGGCAATGGTTGACGGCAGGCTGGCAGCGACGAACGGCCATCAACGGACGGCCGGGAGCATGGCCGGCTCGGCGACCCGCACCACGGTCTCCTTCAACAACAGGGTCACACTCGACTCGAGCTGAAAGCCGGCGTCCTCGAGACGACGATCGATCGGCGACTCGTAGGTTCGGACCGGAGCGATCACACCATGGTCGGTGCGGCTGCCGGTCCTGGTTCGGGCGGAGATCACACCTAGACCGTACTCCACCAGCGGTCCGGTGTCCGCGTCCGGCCGGGCCAGGATCTTGAGGTAGTGCGGCTGGTCCTCCTTGGCGACGCCAATCTGCAGCAGTGCGTCGAGTCGGGTTCCGTCCGAGCCGCCGTCCGAGCCGCCGTCTGACCCGGTCTGGACGAACGCCTCGATATCGGCGAAGCGCAGGATCGGCGCCAGGCTGGACCGTGGCACGCGCCAACCGGCACCCTGGCGCTCCCACTCGCTGATCCGATACGCCTCCAGCCGCTGCACCGGCTGCGGTGTCGCGGCTGCGTAGAGCCGAGCAAGCGCCACCGCGTCGAGCGGCCCCGCTGGTCGGATGCCGCAGTTGATGGCGCGCTCCTCTGGCCAGGCATCGGGCAGCGCCACGCCGGGCGGGCGGAACAGGAGCAACTCCTCGCCGTAGCGGGCGAACCCAGCCTGCATGAACAACTCCACGTTGCCGGACGCATCGGCGCAGGCCACGTGGAAGCGGATCGCGCCGCGCTTCGAGCCGTCGCGCAGGACGTGCTGCACGAGCCGGAAGCGGATGTCACCGGCCTCGGCCAGTCCGATGGCATCGAGTTCGACGATCGTCCATTCGTCGCGCGAGACATCGCGCTCCACCCGGATCAGGCCGGCCAGCCGACCGTCCTCCTCATGGACGAACAGCAGATCGTGCGGGCGGAAGGCCCCCAGCGGCAGGCGGAACAGGCTGAACACGCCGATCCGCGGCCCGCTGACCGGCAGGCCCAGCGAGCGCACCCCGGCCGTGTCCTGCTGAGCCAGCCGAGACAGCTCACCGAGCGCCGCCAGGTCGGTCAGGCGGGCCACCCGGATCTTGCCCGACCGGGTGCTCATCGACACTGCTCCGGCTGGCTACGGCGGGTGGGGTGGGGCCGGCGGCCGGCACCCTCGCCAGGATCGTCATGCTCGGAGGCCATCGTGGCGATGAGGCGGTGGAACCGGGTCTCGCCGGCGAGCTCCGGGTGGAACGCCGTGGCGACCACATTCCGTTCGCGCACGGCGATGACGCGGCCGTCGGCCAGGCTGGCCAGGACGTCCACGTTCGGCCCGACCCGGCGGATGACCGGGGCCCGGATGAACACGCCGTGGACCGGCCCGTCGCCGAGCACCGGCACCGTCAGCTCGCCCTCGAAGGAGTCAAGCTGCCGACCGAACGCATTGCGCTCGACGGTCACGTCGAGCAAGGGCAGGACCGGCTCCTCACCACCGACGATCTCGCGGGCCAGCAGGATCATCCCGGCGCAGGTACCGAACAGGGGTGCGCCGCTGGCGGCCAGCTCCATGATCGGTTGGCGCAGTGCCCAGCGTTCGATGAGCTTGCGCATCGTCGTACTTTCGCCGCCTGGCAGGATGAGCCCGCTGATCCCTTCGAGATCTTCGGGCAGGCGGACCTCGACCGGCTCGACGCCGATCGCACGCAGGACACGGACGTGCTCGATGAACGCGCCCTGGACCGCCAGGACTCCGATCTTCATGGCACGACCTCGCGCCGACGCTGGTCGGTCTGGGTGGCTACCAGCCCCGTACGGCCAGTCGCTCACCCTCGGGGATCGCCTCGAGGGAAATGCCGCGCATCGCGGCGCCGAGGTTCCGGCTGACCTCCGCCAGTACCGCGGGGTTGTCGAAGTGGGTGGTCGCCTGGACGATCGCATTGGCCATCCGGGCCGGATCCTCACTCTTGAAGATGCCCGAGCCGACGAACACGCCCTCCGCACCCAGCTGCATGGCCAGGGCCGCGTCGGCCGGGGTGGCGATCCCGCCGGCGACGAAGTTGACGACGGGCAGCTTGCCCTCGGCGGCGACCCGGCGGACCAGGTCCAGCGGGGCCTGCAGCTCCTTGGCCGCCACGAACAGCTCATCCTCGCGCATGCCCTGCAGACGGCGCAGTTCGGCATTGACCGTCCGGATGTGGCGGACCGCCTCGACGATGTTGCCGGTGCCCGCCTCGCCCTTGGTCCGCATCATCGCGGCCCCTTCGCTGATCCGGCGCAGCGCCTCACCCAGGTTGCGCGAGCCACACACGAACGGGACCTTGAAGGCGTGCTTGTCGATGTGGTTGACCTCATCGGCCGGGGTGAGCACTTCCGACTCGTCGATGTAGTCGACGCCAAGCGCCTCCAGGATCTGGGCCTCGACGAAGTGGCCGATGCGGGCCTTGGCCATGACCGGGATCGACACGGCCGCCATGATCGCGATGATCATGTCCGGGTCGCTCATCCGGGCAACGCCGCCGGCGGCGCGAATATCGCTCGGGACGCGCTCCAGGGCCATGACGGCCACGGCGCCGGCGTCCTCGGCGATCTTGGCTTGATCGGGCGTGACGACGTCCATGATGACGCCGCCCTTGAGCATCTGGGCGAGGCCCTTCTTGGTTGCCCAGGTGGAGGTTTCGACGGTCATGATCGGAGGATCCTCAGGGTTCGGGCTCGAGGTCCGCCGGCCGGCTGGCCCCGGGGTCCTCGCCCGTTCGAGCCACTCGGATCGCCTCGTGCGAGTGGATTATCGCACGGCCCGTGCCGAGACTCGCTCGACGATTGGGGCCTTGGCCCGGGCCGCCTAGCGCCCGACCGTCCGGACGACCCCGGACATCAACTTCGTGGCGCGGCGGGCGGCGGCCGGTGACAGGCGGCTCAGGCTCGTGACCAGCGCCACGATGTCGTCGTCGGGGAGCTCGCCAAGGAGTCGGACCAGGCGCAGGAGTGTCTTGTCGGGCACCTTCGCAAGAAGGTCGAGGGCCCGCTCAAGCTCGCGCGGCTCGACAACCGGCACAAGCCCGACCGCGCGGTCGAACAGACGGACGAAGCCGAGGAACGTCCCGAGCCAGTCGCGCAGCCTCCGGAGCTCGGGGTTGGCGGGGTGCGCCAAGGCGGCCTCGTCGGCATCGCGCAGCGTCCGCTCGAGGACCGCAACAATCGGGTCGCCCTCTCTGCGCTTGCGATAGGCGACGACTCGGGAGAACCACCGGAAGTTGTCGCCGACCGCAAGGTAGGCCGTCCCCGCAGGTCCGCGCCGCCCGACCCGGCGGGCGTTGGACGTCTTCTCGACGACCCCCCAGCCGAGCGCCGATTCGAGCGCGAGGCTGGCCGCCCGATGGGACAGGCCGAGCGCCTCGCGCACCTCGCGCTCGGTCAGCGGCTCGCCGCGGGCCATGAGATAGGCGTGCACTCGTGCGATCGCCGGTGCGACACCCCACGACGTGCCCATCTCGCCCCAGGCGTCCGCGAGGTCGCGTCGGATGGCCTCCGCCCGATCGGCGGGACCCAGACTTGCGGCGGAGGTCGTGGCCGTCGTCATCGATCCGTGTCGGCAACCTCAAATATGCGGCTTGACAGTTGGCGTGTTCTGTGGCGGGCCACTTGCTACGTGATAGTAGCGCTGAGGGCAGACGGCCGGACGCGGCGCTGAAGGGTCCCCGGCATCAGCCGCGCCGGTCGATCTCCTCGCGCAGGGCACCCAAAATCTCGAGCTCGATCCGGTCCTTGGGGCGTCCTGCGGCGCGCTTCATCGCCATCAGGTCATCCAGGCCGGCCACGCGTACCGGCACGCCCAGAATCTCGGCCAAGATCGAGCGTCCGAGCAGGGTGTCGAAATCCAGTCCCGGATCCGGATGGGCCAGGAGGTCCAGGTCGCCAAAGCGGGTGGACAGTGTGAACACGTCGCCCGCTCGCAGGGCCCGGTCGTCCAGGGGTGCGCTGACGTCCGTCGGCATCCCACGGCGGATGGCCGTGAGCGACGTCAGCACTCCTGCTAGCCGGCGCAGATTGTCGCGATCGAGGGCGAAGCAGATGTCGACGTCGCCAGTCAGCGACGGTGAGCCATGGACCTGCGCCGCGAGGCCGCCGATGAGCACGAACCGGACCTGTGCATCCAGCAGCTCCCGGAGGAGCCGATCCGCGTGAAGGAGCGGATGCTCACTCACTCAGCGACGCGCCGGAGCGAACGCCGCAGCTCCACATAGTGCTGGTCATTCGCGACGGCCACGGCCAGTCGCTCCGACGGTGACAGCCGAAGGAGGGCGTCGATCTGCGTCCGGTCGATGCCGATCCCGAGACGGGGCATCGACTCCAGACCGAAGCCGCAGGCCTCGAGCAGGCGGTCGAGCGTGTTCACCCGCGGGTCGATCCGCCCACGCTCGATCCGGGCGATCGTCTCCTGGGCGATCCCGGCCCTCGCCGCGAGCGCACGTTGGGTCAGGCCCGCGCGCCGCCGCGCGTGAAGGACCATCCGACCGGCCATCGACATGCCAGCACCTCCTGATGACGAGTGTATCATCAGACCCAAGGCTCCGGTGGAGCGCTCTCGGTGGAGCGCTCTCGATGGAGCGCTGAGCGCGCCGCGTATCATCCGGCCATGCCCGTCCTGAAGAGCCGACTCGACCCTGCCAGCGCGGACGCCCGCGCGAACGCCGACGTAATGGCGGCGCTCGTCGCGGAGTTGCGCGAACGCCAGGACCGGGTCGCGGGACGCGGCGCCGGCGGTGACGAGACCTCCATCCAGCGCCACCGCGAGCGCGGCAAGCTGCTGGTCCGCGAGCGGATCGATCGCCTGCTCGATCCGGGCACGGCCTTCCTGGAGCTCAGCCCGTTGGCCGCCGACGGTCTGTACGACGACGAAGCGCCGAGCGCCGGAATCATCACCGGGATCGGCCAGATCGAAGGCACCACCTGCGTCATCGTCGCCAATGACGCCACGGTGAAGGGCGGCACGTACTTCCCGCTGACCGTGAAGAAGCACCTGCGGGCCCAGGAGATCGCGTTCGAGAACCGCCTGCCATGCGTGTACCTCGTCGACAGCGGCGGAGCATTCCTGCCGCTCCAGGCGGAGGTCTTCCCGGACCGCGAGCACTTCGGCCGGATCTTCTACAACCAGGCCCGGCTGTCCGCGGCCGGCGTGCCCCAGATCGCGCTGGTCATGGGCTCTTCGACGGCCGGCGGAGCGTACGTCCCGGCGATGAGCGATGAGACGGTCATCGTGCGCGGGACCGGCACCATTTTTCTGGGCGGACCGCCGCTGGTCAAGGCGGCCACGGGCGAGGACGTGACGGCAGAAGAACTAGGTGGAGCGAGCGTCCATGCCCGGATTTCCGGCGTCGCCGACCACGAGGCGCTCGACGACGAGCACGCCCTGGCGCTGGGCCGCTCGATCGTGGCCAACCTGAGCCGCCGGGCACCCGAGCCGCCCTGGGACCGCCGGCCCCCCGAGCCACCTGCCGTCAGCCCGACCGGCGCGCCTGGCAGCGCCCATCTGTACGCCACGATTCCGAGCGATCTCCGCCGCCCGCTCGAAATTCGCGAGGTCGTCGCTCGGCTGGTCGACGGCAGCCGCTTCCACGAGTTCAAGCCGCTCTATGGCGAAACCCTGGTGACCGGCTTCGCCCACCTCGACGGCTACCCGATCGGGATCGTCGCCAACAACGGAATCCTGTTCAGTCAGTCGGCGCTCAAGGGCGCCCATTTTGTCGAGTTGTGCGCCCAGCGCAAGATCCCACTGGTCTTCCTCCAGCACATCACCGGGTTCATGGTCGGGCGGGAATACGAGGCCGGCGGGATCGCCAAGGACGGCGCGAAGATGGTCACCGCGGTCGCCTGCGCAGAGGTGCCCAAATTCACCGTGATCGTGGGTGGCAGTTTCGGTGCCGGTAACTATGCGATGGCCGGCCGGGCATATTCGCCGCGCTTCCTGTGGACCTGGCCGAACGCCCGGATCAGCGTGATGGGCGGCTCCCAGGCAGCCCGCGTGCTGTCGACCGTCCGGGCGTCGTCACTGCCCGGTGGCAGTTGGTCCTCCGACGCGGATCGCGACGCCTTTGAAGCGCCCGTCCTGGAACGCTACGAGGCCGAGGGCAACCCCTACTTCGCCACCGCCCGCCTGTGGGACGACGGCGTGATCGATCCGCTCGACACGCGTCGGGT
>JANMQO010000203.1:0-1544 GCA_031370565.1 Chloroflexota bacterium | reverse complement strand
ATTCCCACCCTCGACGAGAGCTTCCTGGTCATCCGCTTCCGGAACCCGCGCGGGATCGACTTTCCGTACCTGCTGTCGATGCTGCACGGGTCGTTCATGACCCGGGCCAACACGCTCGTCTGTCCAGGCGGAACGATGGATTTGGCCATGCAGCTCGTCTTTACGCCGCTGATCTGGCGGATCGTCGAGCAACGCCGGCAGGCGCTCGGGACGAGCCAGCCGACGTAGGACGCAGGGCCGCCGAGACGCGCCACGATCGCGTCAACGGACCTTGACTGCACCGCTACCATCAGACAAGTGAAATCGGTACCACTCCCTCCGTTCGCCGCCTACAAACCGGCCACCATCAAGGATGTCGCCGCGCGTGCCGACGTCGCCACGGCCACGGTGTCGCGCTATCTCAACGGCAGCCGGGTCCGCCAGGCGCATCGGATCGAGGAAGCGATCGAAGCGCTGGCCTTCCGCCCGAATCAGCTCGCGCGCAGTCTGAAGTTGGGGTCGACGCGCACGATCGGTGTCATGGTCCCCGACATCTCGAACCCCTTCTTCGCGGACATCGTCAAGGGGGTCGAGTCGGTGATGCGCGCTGGCGAATACAGCCTGCTGCTGTGCAACACCGACGAGAGCGTCGAGCGTGAGCGCGCACTCGTCAACATCCTCATGCAGAAGCAGGTCGATGCGATCCTCATGGCGCCGGCAACGGAGTGGTCCGACGCGCCGCTGATGCTCCGCGCCCGGCGCGTGCCGGTCGTGCTGATCGACCGGCGCATCGAAGCCGAAGAGTTTGACGTCGTTCTGGTGGACAATATCAATGGGGCCGCACAGGCGGCCGAATACCTCGTCTCGCTCGGTCATGAGCGGATGGCTGTGATCGCCGGCCCACTGGACACCACGCCGGGTCGCGAACGGTACGAAGGGTTCGTCGGGGGGGTGCGCGCCACGGGCCGCGAGTTCGACCAACGCTATCTCCAGGTGGCGGACTTCCGGGAGGACGGCGGCTACCAGGCCGCGCTGCGTCTGTTCGCAGTGCGCCCCGCTCCCACGGCGCTGTTCGTCTCGAACAACCTCATGTCGATCGGGGCACTCCGCGCCATACACAACTTGGGCATTCGCATTCCGCAGGAAATGTCGTTCATCGGCTTTGACGACATCGCCCTGGCCGAGCTCACCCATCCGCCACTGACGGTGATCTCGCGTCCCAGCACGGAGCAGGGCGTGCTGGCGATGCGTCTGCTCAAGTTCCGAATGGAGAATACGGCCGAGGCCGCCCCCCGGAAGATCGTGCTGGAGGCCCGGCTGACCGTGCGGGGTTCGTGCGCGGCGCCGCCGGCGGAGCCGATGGCATCGAACGGACTGCCGCCGACGGCGTCGGGCGAGACCGTGCCGACCAGCGGTGCAGTCGCCAGCCGCCCGGCCGCCGGCGGTTCAGTCGCCAGCCGCCCGGCCGCCGGCGGTTCAGTCGCCAGCCGCCCGGCCGCCGGCGGTTCAGTCGCCCGCTCGCACCCGGTGGCGGAGGGCAGCGTCGACCCGGACCCAGGGACATG
>JANMQO010000268.1:0-8783 GCA_031370565.1 Chloroflexota bacterium | reverse complement strand
GGTCCATGTCGACCACGCTCAGCTGCGGGCGCCACTCGGCCAGGATCGCCTCCGCCTCGACCAGGTTGCGCGCGGCCCGAACGACGAACAGGCCGTGGTTCAGGGTCAGCTCGATGAGGTCCACGATCAGCTGGCGATCGTAGAGCACCAGTGCGCGGCGCGCTTCAGCCGCTGGGGAGTTTGCATGGCGCGATGTCACGGCTCACCCTCGCTGCACGAACGACTGGCCACATTTTATCTCCAACCGGTCCGCGCGCAACCGTTGGCGGGCGCTCCGCGGGCACCGCTCCACGGTGGGGCGGGCCAACCCGAGCACTACCTGAAGATCGTCGTCACGATGAGGCCGAAGTCCGCCACGGTCATGACGATTGTGGTCACCCAGCCGATCACGTTGAGGAGACGGCCGTTGGTCCGCTCGCCCATGGCCTCGCGGTTGTTCGAGACGAGCATGACGAGGACGATGAGCGGCGTGGCGACGAGGCCGTTGAGCACCGCGCTCAGGACGAGAGCGGTGATCGGGTTGATCCCGAGGAAGTCGATGGCCATCCCGACGAACGTCGCTGCGATGATGACCGCGTAGAACTGCGGCGCCCGGGTGAGCTTGTGATCCAGCCCCGATCGCCAACCGAACGCCTCGGTCACGCCATAGGCCACCGAGCCCGTAAGGACGGGGACGGCCAGCACACCGGAGCCGGTGAGCCCGACGGCGAGCAGGAGCGCGGACGCGTCGCCGGCCAGCGGGCGCAAGGCCTGGGCGGCATCGGTGGCCGAGGCGACATCAGTCTTGCCTGCCACGAACAACGTGGCACCAGTGGCGAGGATGATGAAGTAGGCCACGACCTCCGAGAAGACCATACCCGCGATCGTGTCCCACAAGGCGTACTTGAGCTCGAACCGCGAGGCCCCCTGGCGTTGCCGGAGGTGGCGCCGCCCGATGCTGATCTGCTCCTCCACTTCCTGGCTGGCCTGCCAGAAGAAGAGGTACGGCGAGATGGTCGTGCCCAGGAGCGCGACGAGGATGCCGATGTACGCGGGGTCGAGCCGGATCGTCGGGATCAGCGTGCCCGCCAGGACCTTGATGACGTCGGGCCGTGCGAACAGGGCGGCCCCGATGTAGGCGAGGAGGGCCAGGGCCAGCCACTTGAAGACCTTCTCGATGAGGCGGTAGCTGCCGAAGACCTGGAGCCCGATGATCCCCAGGCTGATCGGCACGATGAAGATGATCGCTGGGATCGGCACGAGCAAGTTGATGGCCGCCGCGATCGCGCCGATATCCGCCCCCGCGTTCAACGTGTTGGCGATGACGAGAGCGATGACGGCCGGATAGAGGGCGCGGGGATAGTGCTCTCGGAGCACGCCCGCCAGGCCCCGTCCGGTCACCAGGCCGATCTTGGCGCACATGTACTGGACGGCCGTTTGCATCGGCAGCATGGCCAGCGTCGTCCAGAGCGTCGCGAAGCCGTACTGCGCGCCGGCCTGGGCGTAGGTCCCGATGCCAGACGGGTCATCGTCTGATGCCCCGGTGATGAGGCCCGGACCGAGGACCTTACTGAGGCGTTTCAGCGGGTTTCTTTCCGCCCGCAGCTCGGCCGCCTTGGGATCGACGGGCCGAGCGGGGTCCACTCGCGGCTCCGCAGCGCGGGTGGATGCGTTCCCCTCGGTCACGGCGTGATCCCCTCCCGTTCGTCCCGTAGTTGCGCCTGCCATGCGATCAGCTGGCGATACAGGGCGGGCGCTCCCACCGGCGGATCGTCCGCCAGCGTCAGGGTCGCCGGGCATAGGATGAACGGCTCGGTCTGCCAGCCCCCGAGGCCACCGTGCGAGCCGACGAGCTCCTCGAATCCGGTGACCTCCCCGGTGACGCGGTCGACGGCGCCCAGCAGGATCAGGTCGCCGGCGTTCGGGAAGCCATCGAGGCGCCGCAGGCTGGCGGCCGCTCGAGGACCGTAGTCGGCCAGGGGGTCGCTGCCATCGGGCTGGCCCGCGGCCAGGTCGAGCCGGCCCTGCGCCCCGATGACCAACGCATGACCAGCGGCGGACCTGACGAGGAGCGCTCCGATCCCCGGATGACGCGCTAGCGCCTCGATCAGGCCCGGGTAGCGCGTCTCGATCGCCTCGCCGCTCATCCGGTCGGGCTCGCTCGTGAAGTAGATATGGGCCAGGCTCCCGGACGAGGCCACGACGACGTCCGGAGACGCCGCGCTGGCGTCGCTCCGTGCCCCGCCCCCGGAGCGTCGCAGCGCGCTGGGCAGGCGGCGCGCGACCAGTGGTCCCAGGCCGGAGCCTCGGCCGAACTCGGCTGCGATGCGTCGGCCGATGCCGGCCGATTCGACCGCCTCGGTGGTGCCCACGACCGTCATCGTGCCCGGCAGGAGCGCGGCGATGGTCTCCTCGATGGGCTGGCCGTAGCGCTGCTGGAACGTGGCACCCAGGCACTGGCCATGGTCGGAGAGCACGACCATCCGATACGCCCGGCCAGTGTACCGAGCGGCCTTCAACAGCGACCCGATGGCCCGATCGATACCTTCGAGCGCGTCGATCGCCTCCACGCGCTCAGGGCCGCAGTGGTGCGAGATGGCGTCGTAGCCCGTGTAGTCCACGTAGATCGTCGGCGCTCCGCCATACATCTCCTCGATGACGAGGGCAGTGGAGACGGTGCGCAGCGCGATGTTGCTGACGGCTCGTTCGACGGCGAAGTGCAGGTCGCGGTGCATGCGCGGCTCGACCTCCCGGCCACGCTGGCGCTCCGCCTGGTACAGCTCCTTCGCCACCTCGCCGATCATCAACACCATCAGGCGGATGTAGTTGACGGTGGTGACGAAGAAGCCGCGCATCCGGCGCTCGTCGTCCTCCGACGCGGCCTCTTCGATAGTCGCCATCGTCAGGTAGCTGCGCGGAGCGTCGCCGGTCACCAGGTTGCCGATGCCGGCTCCGTCGTCGGCGAGCAGGCCCGCGCCATCGCTGATGCGCCGGACCATCTCGGCCGCATCTTCCGGGTGGTTGGCCACCAGCAGCCTGGCGCTCGCCTTCTCGTACCAGCGAAAGCCGGCGATGCCATCGTTGTTGCCATGCAGGATGCCCGCCTGGCTGGCCGGCGTCGTGGGCGGCAGCATGGCGATCCAGGGATGCAGCGTCGCCTCGCCGTCGCGCACCAGCCGGCCGAGCACGGGCACGCGCCCGGCCCGGATCGCCTCGCGGAGTACGGGCAGGCTCAGCCCATCGACCTGGACCACGAGCAGCCCCGGGATCGGTTCCTTCGGGCGGCGGAACTCGCGGGCCACCAGCCGCCGGACGAGCACGCTGTAGTAGGAGTCGTCGTCGCTCACCGCCACGAGCTCTGCGAACAGGCTGTTGAGCACCGTCAGGAGCATCGCTCCCCAGACGGCAGCCACCGTGTCGCCGACGTGGACCCCTGGCAGCACCTGTCCGAGGACGATGATCACCGCGAACTGGACGGCCAGGCCCAGGATCTGGGCGAAGAAGATCGACCACCCCACGAGCAGCCCGTGGAGGACGACGGCCGAGAAGCTGTCGAGGGCCAGCAGCACGAGCCCGGCCAGGAGCAGTGGGGCGAGGCCGTGGATGCTCAGCTCCGGGATCACCCCCGCCGTGATCGCGAGCGCCAGACAGGCCCCCAGGTAGGACAGGACCGCCCGGCGCAACATGGCCAGGCGGGTCGGGCGCCACTCCCACATCAGGTGCGCCTGCAGCCGGTAGAACGCGAGCCAGCTGCGGGACGCGGGCGCAGCCTCCCTCCCGAGCTCGGTTGTCATCGCCCCGCCCGCCCGTCCAGGGGCATCGATTGCCCCGGCTGCAGGATGCGCACGTCAACGTGGGGGGCGCGTGCCGCAACGGCTTCACGGAAGGCCTCGCCCGGCCCGTCGAACCGGCGGCGCGCAAGGCGTCGCAAGCCGAGCGGGTAGAGCGTGCCCCAATGGATGGGCATGGCGATCGCTGGGCGGATCCGCACCGCCGCCTCGGCCGCTCGCGATGGGTCCAGGTGGCCGTGCCCGAGCGTGGGGCCCCAGCCGCTCACGGGCAGGAGCGCCACGTCGACACGCCCGGCCAGGTGCCGCATCGCCGGGAAGAGATCGGTATCGCCGGCGAAGTACACGCGGGTCGAGCCGGCGATGACGACGCCCATGGCGCGCTCCGCGCTGGTGAAGAGCGAGCGACGGCGACCGTGCTCGGCCTCAATGGCCTCCAGTTGCAGATCACCCACCTGCAGACGATCACCGGTCCGCATCTCGTGGACGACCCCGTGCGCCACCGGCGCGACGACACGCCCGAGCCCGACCGGAACGATGAGCGCCGGTCTCCCCGGGAGCGCTCGCAGGGACGCAAGATCCATGTGGTCCAGGTGACCGTGGCTGATGAAGACGGCCGATAGTCGATCGAGCACAGCAGGAAGCACGGCCGGTACGTGACGCCGGATCACGCCCGCCGCCAGGTGACCGAACAATGGATCCGTGAGCACGCGCACGCCGTCGATGTCGACGAGGACGGTCGAGTGGCCGAGGAACGTCAGTCGATCGCCTATCTTGTATCCTCCGACGCGAGATGCTACTCCGTGACGTCGACGATCATGACGGACCCGGGAGCGATCGAGGCAGCCCATGGGGCCGCGATAGGTATCGAGCGTTCGAGGACTCCGGTCGCGCGAACGACAGGCGCCGATCCTGGCAGGTCAGGGAGCGCCGGGTCCGACGGTCGTCACCGAGAAACCGACCGCGGCGGGCCAGGAGACGGTCCGCACCGACAGCAGGCACATCACCACGACCGACCGGTGCGGCTCCGAGATGACCCGCCGGGTCATCGTCCTCATGTTCGGGCTGATCCAGCTCGTCGACCGATCCGACGGCGCGCATGGCGTCGAGCAGCTCGGACAGGGCAGACTGTGAGATGGCCATCGGTTGATCTCCTCGTCGTGATCCTTGGTCGGAACATGCTGAGAATCACACCGGAGGCCCCTGACTGTCCGGCTCAACCGGCGTCAGGAGCCTCGCTCAAATCCCACCACTCGGGGAGACACTTCTCCCGCAGACGGTTCGAAGTGCCGTGGGCCGCGGTCCTCGCGGTCACAGTCTGCGCATCGCTCGCGGCGTGCGAGTCCCCGAACACCAGTCCTTCCGCTTCGGCGGGTCAGCCAGCCGAGCCGACGCCCAGCGCCGGGCCGTCGGCCAGTGCAAGTGGCTCGATAGCCCAGGACCGGGGCACGGCCTCGCCTACGCCGGCCTCGCCACCGCCCTGGTCGGCGGGCTCGATCGAGACGGTCGACATGGCCACCGCCTGGGGTGCGGTGCACGTCATCGATCTGCCCACGGCGATCGGCAAGGATCGCATGTTCGGATTCGCCCAGGCTGCCACGCCCGACGGCCGCTGGCTCATCGGCACAAACATGCCCCGGACGGAGGCATCGGGTGCCGTCTACGCGGTGCTCTACAGCCCGACCACCCGCCAGATGGTCACCATGCGCCAGTTGACCGATGCCCGGAGCCAGATCATCGGGGCATCAGCAGACGACCGCTGGGTTGTTTGGGCGGAGGCTGCCGACGACCCCACCTTCTGGCACCTCTTCGCGTACGATCGGGTGACCGGCACTTCGCACGAAGTCGCCCAGACCGCCACGGCGGGCGGCAGTCCGGTACCGGGCCCAGTGAGTGGGCCGGTCGTGGACCATGGCCGCGCATTCTGGGCCCAGTTCGTCGATCCACTCGGTTCTGCCAAGCCTCGACACGCCGTCGTGCGCATGGCCAACCTTGACACCGGTGTGAGTACGACCCCCGCGGTCTCGGCAGGCCAGCCGACCTTTTCCTGGCCGTGGGTCTCCTGGGGCGTCGCCACCGGCACCGGCAGCGGCCATACACTGCTCACCAATCTCGAGACGGGTGCCCACCTGCGTCTCGACGTCCGGCCCGCGACCCTCACGCTGACCGGGACGAGCGTCGCCTACAACGACGCCGATAGTCAGGCGCTGTTCCTCATCGACGACATCCGTCGCAAGCCGCCCAATGCCCTCCTCGTGCTGCGGGCCGAGCCCACCTCGGGCATTCACTTCGAATGGCCGACCCTCAGCACGCGCATCCTCGCCTGGGCCCAGGTCGAGACGACGCTCGTCTACGATCGAGCGGAGCATCGCCTCGTCGTGCTGCCCGTGTCGCACATGGCGGTCAGCAGCTGGGTCAGTGGCCGATTGCTCGTCTGGTACGACTCCATCGCCCAGCAACAGGGGGAGCTTCGCCTGCCGACGCCATTCCTCCACGTGATCGACACAACGACGCTTCCAGTGAAGCACTGATCCCCAGCGCTCCCGGTCTGGTCAGCCCTGGCGGCGTGATCGCCTGCGTTCGCGCTCCATCTCCTGCTGAATCCGGCGCTCCTCCCAGCCCGCGCCAGGCAAGTTCCCGGAACCGAGCGCCCAGATCCCATGTGCGACCAATCCGATCCCCCAACCCGCGGCGGTGATCAGGAAATCCCGGGCACCCGGGACCGTGGCCAGACTGTAGACGGCAAGGGACAGGTTCACGATCGCGTACACGGCGGCGTGAATGTAGAAATCTCGGCGGCGTACGACGCGCGCTCTGGCGCGCTGGTACAGCACCTCCTCGGGGTCTCGTTGGTCGGTCATGTCACGGTCTCCGTTCGGTTGAGGGTGGAGGCTATGGGTCGGTCAGACGGTGCCGATACGGCCAGCCTTGGTGCGCCACCAGTCCAGCGTCCGTGCGATGGCGTCATCGAGTGGCGTGACCTCGAACGGGCCAAGCACACGCTCGAAGTCGGACCAATCGCTCACGAACGGCTGTTCGAACTGGTAGAGCATCGGACGGACCTCGCGAGCTGCCGACATGAACAAGCCAGCAACCGCGAGCATCTGCCGGCTGGTCGACCCGATCCGCGCGGGTACTCCCGCCACCGCATGGACGCGCTCCAGGAACGCGCGGGCGGTCATGGTGTGCGACGGAATGTGCCAGATCTGGCCCAGGGCTTCGGGCCGATCGCCCAGTCGCACCAGCGCCCGGCCGAAGTCCTCCGTGTAGGTCATCGAGTGTGGGACATCGAGACTGCCCAACCAGGTCGCGCGCTTGCCGGCTACGACCGCCCCGAATGTCCGAGGGCCGTTGACCGTGGCGACGCCGCGCGGCCCGAAGTAGTCGGATGCGCGCCCGATCGCTGCCTGAATCCGTCCGGCCGCATATGCTTCCAGCAGTAGTCGGGCCATCTCCGCGCGTACGGCCGCCTTGGGGGTCGTCGGCCGCATCGGGGTCGTCGGCCGCATCGGCCCCTGCACCGGCCCGTACGCATACAGGTTGTCCGCGAGCACGAGGACTGCACCCGTGTCCGCAACCGCGTCGATCACCGTGCGCGTCATCGGCACGAATCGATCGACCCACTCGGCGTAGGGTGGTTGAGCGCACAGGTACACCACAGACGCGCCGTCGATGGCGGCGGCAAGACTGTCCCGGTCCTCGATGCTGGCCACGACAGTCTCCGCCTGACCGTGGGCGACGGAGGAGGGGTGCCGGCTCACGACCCGGACAGGTCGCCCTTGTCGCCGCAATTCGTCGACGACGGCGCTGCCGATTGTGCCCGTCCCGCCAAGGACGACGTTGATACCTTGCTCGTTGCTGACCATCGTGTCTCCTGAAGGTGAATGACTGTTCATTCACACTAGTGACGCGACGTCCCCCTGTCAAGTGGTAAGGTGAACTCTCATTCACTACACGAGGGCGACGTGGCCAACCGAACTGACGCGCACCATGCCTCCGTACGCGGACGGATCCTGCAGGGCGCCCGGCGCGCGTTCGCACGGCAGGGGTACGAGGGCGCCAGCGTGCCCGAGATCGCGGCGGAGTCGGGTGTGTCCGTCGGGCTCATCTACCGCTACTTCCGTAGCAAGCAGGAACTCTTCCTGGAGTTGTGCTTGCCCGGGTCGGGGGAGGCCTACCAGGAGCTCGAGCTCGAGCTGGAAGGCATCGAAGATCCGGGCCTCCTCCTGCGGCGCGCGTTCTCTGCGTGGCTCGACGCGCAGGAGGACGGCAGCGCCCGGATCGTGCTCAGTGCCTGGGCGGCGACCGAGGGCGATCCGGCGATCCGCGAGTCCATGCGCCAACGGAGCGTCGAGCTCACCGCCTTCGCCGATCGCGTGGCGGGCCTCGTCGTGGATCGGCTGCAGCGAACGCCCAGCGCGCCAGTCGGTGTTGGCCTCGCCACGAAGCTGCTCCTCGACGGCGTCGTGGCGCAGTATGCCATCGGCGGCAAGGTCGATCGGGCGGCCATCCTGGAGGCGATGGTCGAGCTCGTCTCGGCCGCCCTCGGGCTCGGCGTCGACCAGCCTGCCCACGGCGCCTGATGGACCATGAGGACCATATCCGCCTCATCCGTGAGGGGGTGGCCGGCGGCGGCATGGTCTGGGCCGATCTGGGCTCGGGCAGCGGCGCGTTTACCCTCGCCCTGGCTGACCTGCTCGGGCCAGGAGGGACCATCTACTCGGTGGATCGGGACGCCGGTGCGCTGCGGACGCAGCTGCAAGCGCTGAGCGAGCGCTTCGCCGCAGTGACCGTCCACCGGGTCGTGGCCGACTTTGCCCATCCGCTGGGGCTACCGGTGCTCGACGGCATCGTCATGGCGAACTCGCTCCATTTTCAGCGCGACAAGCTCGCCGTGCTCACGCTGGTTCGGAGCTACCTGCGCGATGGCGGGCGCCTGGTGCTCGTGGAGTACGACACCGCCAGCGGCAACCCCTGGGTTCCCTACCCGCTCTCGTTCCAGACCTGGCAGACGGT
>JANMQO010000239.1:0-9206 GCA_031370565.1 Chloroflexota bacterium | reverse complement strand
GGCCCATGGGCGGCCGTCCCGGAGGCGCAGCCTCTCGGAGAACGCGTGAAGATCGTGGTTGGCCTGGGGAACCCGGGCGAGCGCTATGCAAAGACCCGCCACAACATCGGCTGGATGGTCGTCGACCGGCTGGCCGATCGGGCCGGCTGGGACGGCAAGGGCCGCGAGCGCGATGCCGCGCGCATCGCCCAGGGCAGGTTCAAGGGTCTCGACCTGACCCTGGTCAAGCCGCTCACCTTCATGAACGAGTCTGGCCTGGCCGTGCGCAAGGTGCTGGCCCGCGAGCACGCGCCGCTGGTCGAGCTGCTGGTCATCGCCGACGACTTCGCGCTGCCGTTCGGCAAGCTGCGGTTCCGGGAGGGCGGCGGGCCGGGCGGCCACAACGGGCTGCGCTCGATCATCGACGAGCTGGAGTCGGAGAAGTTCAGTCGCCTGCGCGTCGGCATCGGCGAGCCCACCGGCGTGGGTGCACCGGGCGGCGGGCCCGGCGGCTCTGCCGTGGACCATGTCCTGAGCGTCTTCGCGCCGGCTGAGCGGCCCCGGCTCGACGAGCTGCTCAATGCCTGTGCCGATGCGGTCGAGGCGTGGGCACAGGACGGGACGAACCGGGCCGCCAACCGCTTCAACAGTTTCCAGCTTCGGCCCGCGGACGAGGAACGCCTGGCTGCGCCGGGCGAGATCGACGGCCCGGCGGGGCCCGACGGCGTGCGCCGGACCCGGACGGGCTGGCGTCGGCTGCGGCCCGGTGCCGACGAGCGACCGTGACCACCCCGCCGTTGCGTGGCCGACGCGGGTCGGAACGCCGGTTGGCCGAGCGGGTGGCGACCGAGTTCGCGGCGCGCCATACGGCCAGCGCCGCTCGCGCCGACGACGAGGTCGACTTCGATGTGGCGGAGGTCGATCGCGAGGTCGAGGACGCGCTCCGGCCCGAGGTGGTGCGACCTGCTTCGGCGGCTCCCGGCCTGAGCCCCGCAGCTGCTGGCGTGGCCGCCCCTGACAGTGCCACCTCTGGTACCGCCGCCCGCGCCGTGCCCGGGCCGCGCGTCGAGGGACCCCGGGCTGGTCGGCGTCTGCCCGATCTGTCCGCCCTGCCGCCGCTGCTGGCGGCCACGGCGTCGTTCGGCGCGCTGCGGGCCAGGCTGGGCCTGCCGGGTGAGGTCGTGCCGGCGTCCGGACGACACGCCGGTCTGACCTCGGTCCCACACGGTGCCAAGAGCTACCTGGCCGCGACACTGGCGGCCGTCGTTGGCGGCGAACGGCTGGTCTGGCTGGCCCGCGACGCCGAGATCGGCGATCGCGTGGCGGAGGAGTTGGGCGCCTGGCTGGGCGACGCTGCGGCCGTCGCGGTGCTCGAGCCGCGGACCGCACTGGCCTACGAACGGAGCGAACTCGTCGCGGACGAGACGGCGGCTCGGGTGGCTGCCCTCGCGGCCTGGCGGAGCGGCCGTGCCCGGATCCTGGTGGCCAGCGTCCAGGCGTTGCTCCAGCGAACGCTCGACCCGGGCGACCTCCCGAGCGCACCGCGCGAGCTTCGGCCGGGCAGTCGGGTCGGCCTCGACGCGCTCCTGCGCGAGCTGCTCGACCTGGGCTATCAGCCCACCCTCGAAGTCGCCGGCCGGGGTGAGTTCGCCCGGCGCGGCGGCATCGTCGACGTCTTTCCGCCGGGCGAGAGCCTGCCCGTCAGGATCGAATTCTTCGGCGACGAAGTGGATTCACTCCGCCGGTTCGACCCGACCGACCAGCGGACCGTCGGGCCGACTGCCGCGGCGACGCTGCTGCCGGCCAGCGAATTCCTGGCGCCGCTCGGCGGTGCGGCCGCGCTGCGGGCTCGGCTGGGGCGCGGGGCGGACCGCTTGAACGAGCGACTCGCTGGCGATCTCGACCGGTTCGCGGGTTCCGCTGCCGCGACGAGTCCGGGCACGACGCGGCCCGGCTCGACCAGCCCCGGCGCGACCAAATCAGGCACGACCAGCCTAGGCGCCGCGAGACCCGGCACGCCCGGCCCCGGCACGACCAGCCAGACCCGCGCCCTTGACGTGGGTGACGCGGCCGAGGTCTGGGCCGGCATCGTCTGTCCGGCCACCGGCCTCGACCATATTGAGCCTGGCACGCTGCTCGTCCTCGACGAACCAGCCGACCTGGCCGGATCGGCCGCTTTCCTGTGGCGCCAGGCGGACGAGCGGCGAACCGAACTGGTCGCCGCCGGCGACCTGCCCAGCGACTGGCCGCCCACCTACCTGCCGCCGCGCGACTGGAAACGCCGGCTGCTGGCGGCCAGGACGCTCGAGCTGACCTGGGAGTCCGAGGCGAGCGAGGCGATCGCCGGGGGCGGCCTGAGCGCCGGGGACCTGTTCGGCTGGCGCGAACCGAACGTGCCGGGCCTGCGCTCCGGGCGCCTGGTTGACGCAGTGGAGGGCTGGGCCGCCGATGGCGCCAGGATCGTCCTGGCCAGTGACCAGGCGGCGCGTCTGTCGGAGCTGCTGGGCGAGGCGGGACGACCGGTCGCGGTGGTGCACCGGATCGACGCGCCGCCGCCGCCTGGTGCGGTCGCCCTCATCGAACGGAGCCTGAACGGCGGCTTTCTGGGCGGCCCGGAGCGCCTCGCCTTCGTCACGGACCGGGAACTGTTCGGCTCGGTCCGGGTGCGCCGGCCCAAGGCCATGCGTCGGGTGGTGCCCCGCGACATCCTGGAGCGACTGGCACCCGGCGACCTCGTCGTCCACATCGATCATGGGATCGCCCGGTATGCACAGATGCTCCGGCGCGGCGCGGCGGGAGAGGAGCGTGACTACCTCGAGCTGAGCTTCGCGGGGGGCGACCAGATCTATCTGCCGGTCGAGCAGATTCAACGGATCAGCCGCTATTCGGGCGGCGAGAATCCCCAGCTCAGCCGGCTCGGCGGGACGGACTGGGCCCGGACCAGGCAGCGCGTCAAGCGCGCCGTGGACGATCTTGCCGAGGAGCTCCTGGCGCTCTACGCGACCCGGATCGCGGCGACGGGCCACGCCTTCGGCCCAGACACCCCATGGCAGCAGGAGATGGAGGCCAGCTTCCCGTACGAGGAAACGGTCGATCAGCTGCGCGCCGTCGTCGAGACAAAGCTGGACATGGAGGCTGGCCGGCCGATGGACCGGCTCGTCGTCGGCGACGTCGGGTACGGCAAGACGGAGGTGGCCATCCGGGCCGCGTTCAAGGCCATCCAGGACGGTCGGCAAGTCGCCGTCCTGGTGCCGACGACGGTGCTCGCGGCACAGCATTTCGAGACCTTCCGGCAGCGCTTCGCGGCGTTCCCACTGGTCGTGCAGCTACTCTCCCGGTTCGTCCCGGCCCGCGAGCAGGCGGCCGCCCTCGCCGGGTTGGCGGCTGGCTCGGTGGACCTCGTCATCGGGACCCACCGGCTGCTCTCGAAGGACGTCCGCTTCCGAGACCTGGGTCTGGTCATCGTCGACGAGGAGCAGCGCTTCGGGGTCGCGGCCAAGGAGCGTCTCAAGCGGCTCCGGGCCGAGGTTGACGTGCTCACCCTGTCGGCTACGCCGATCCCGCGCACGCTCAACCTGGCGCTCGCCGGCATTCGCGACATGAGCGTCATCGAGACGCCGCCGGAGGACCGGCTGCCGATCCAGACGCGGGTGGCGGAAGCCTCGGCCGGCCTGGTCAAGGACGCGATCCTGCGCGAGCTCGACCGCGGCGGCCAGGTCTTCTACGTGCACAACCGGGTTGAGACGATCGAGGCCCAGGCGGAGCAGCTGCGCGCGATGCTGTCCGGCGTCCGGATCGTGGTCGGGCACGGTCAGATGGCGGAGGGCGCCCTGGAGCAGGTCATGCTCACCTTTGCCGGTGGTGCCGCGGACATCCTCGTGTGCACCACCATCATCGAGTCCGGCCTGGACATCCCGAACGCCAACACGATCATCATCGATCGGGCGGATACGCTCGGGCTGGCCCAGCTCTACCAGCTCCGCGGCCGGGTGGGGCGGTCCGCCCGGCGGGCCTACGCGTACCTGTTGTATCGCCGTCGGGAGCGTCTCTCGGACGAGGCCCGCAAGCGCCTCCAGGCGATCTTCAACGCGTCCGAGCTTGGCGCCGGCTTCCAGATCGCGCTGTCCGACCTGGAGATCCGCGGCGCCGGGAACATCCTGGGTGGCGAGCAGTCCGGGCACATGGCGGCCGTCGGGTTCGATCTGTACTCCCGCCTGCTGGCCGAGGCGGTCGAGGAGGGCAAGGCCCGGCGAGAGGAGCGCCCAGCGGTCCTGGACAAGCCGGGCGCGGTGCTCGACCTGCCGATCGACGCCCACCTGCCCGACGCCTACATCCCGGACGAAGGCCAGAAGCTCGAGCTCTACCGGCGCCTGGCTCGGGCCCGCTCGGCCGGCGATCTGGCCGCGTTCCGCCAGGAGATCATCGACCGGTTCGGGCCGCCGCCGCCCGCGGTGCTGCGCTTGGTCGAGGTGGCCGAGCTGCGTCTGGCCGCGGAGGCTGCCGGCATCTCGTCGATCTCACGCGAGGACGGGCAGCTCGTTGTGCGCTTCGGGGCGGGCCTCTCCCGAGCCAGTGCGATGCGGCTGCTCAGTCCTTCGGGCGGTGGGCCGCGGGCCGCGTCCATGGGCCTGCCCGGTGTTCGTCCGGGGGACGTCACGTTCGCCAGCAACCAGGTCCGGATCCGCCTGCCGCGCGACCCGCGGACCGGTTGGCTGCTCAGCCAGGCCGTGGTCGCCCGCCTGACGGAGTCCGCCGACGGCGCCAGCGACGGGGACTGAGCGGTTGGCGCGGGCCGCCATTCTGAGCGCATCTGCGCCCCGTCCGAGCCCGTCCGAGCGCCGGCAGAGTCGACCCTCGGCTGCGGTAGACTTCGGTCTGCCCACCGAGGCCACCTGAGGAGCCCGTTCTCCATGAACCTGACCGCCGAGGAACTGCGCGCGAGAATCCGCGAGATCCCGGATTTCCCCAAGCCCGGCATCCTCTTCTACGACATCACCACGCTGCTCAAGGACAAGGACGCCTACCGCGCCGCGATCGACCTCATGCTTGCCCCTTTCCGGGACGAACGGATCGATGCAGTCGTGGGCATGGAGTCGCGTGGGTTCATCTTCAGTGCCGCGATGGCCTACCAGCTGGGCGCGGGCCTCGTCCCGGTCCGAAAGCTGGGCAAGCTGCCGGCGGAGACCCTCACCGTCGAGTACGCCCTGGAGTACGGCTCGAACACACTGGAGATCCACCGCGATGCGATCGAGCCGGGCCAGCGCGTCCTCATCGTGGACGATCTGCTGGCGACTGGCGGGACAGTAAACGGCACGATCGACTTGGTCGAGCGACTCCACGGCGAGGTGGTCGGGCTGGGCTTCCTGGTCGAGCTGGACTTCCTCAAAGGGCGCGACCGCCTCCAGGGTCGACGCGTCGAGAGCGTCATCCGGTACTGAGCACGACGATGACCGACGGTGCCCGAGACGAGGAAGGGGGCGGAGCGTCAGCGGCCGCACCGGGAACGGACGCGGCGCCCGCGGTCGAGCCTGCGCCACTGGTCGACCTCGGCCGCCGCCGGTTCTTCCGACAGCTGGCGGCAGAGGTGTTCCAGGCAACGGCGACGGTCGTGGGTGCCGCGACCGCGCTGCAGCAGACCTCGATCCAGGCGGCCAGCGCGATCCTGGATCCGGGCAGCGGCCTGACCGGGATCGGCGCGACCTCGTCGGCGACGGCAAACTTGGTCCAGGGTTCGCCCGCGGGCTTCCGCACTGCGTTCCGGATGGAGGCCGACCGACTGGTCCTGGTCGACCAACGGTTCCTGCCCGGCCAGCTCCTGGAGTTCGAGTGCCGGACCGGAGCGGACGTCGCCTGGGCCATTCGGGAGATGGTCATCGGGGGCGCGCCGGCCATCGGCCAGGTGGCCGCCTACGGAATCGCCCTGACGGCGCGACGGCTGGCCGGGTCCGGTCCCGTGGTCCGTCAGGCGACGATCGGTGCGACGGCCACCTCCCTGCGCGCGGCCCGCTCCACCCCAGCCAGCCTCGGCTGGGCCATGGAGCGCATGCTCGCCCGGTTGGAGACGGTCGGCCCGCTGGTCGAGGATGGTTCGGTCATCGCGGACGCACTGCGGGCGGAGGCAGACGCCATCTGCTTCGAGGCGACCCGCGACCACGGCCTGCTCGCCAACCACGGCCTGGCAGTGCTGCCGCGACCGGCCGATCGGCCACTCCGGGTGCTCGTCCACGGCCACGGAGGGCAACTCGCCGGGGGCCAGTTCGGGACCATCCTGGGGGTGATCCAGGCCGCTGCCCAGGCGGGTCGGGATATCCAGGTCCACGTCGATGAGACGAGACCGTACCTGGAGGGCGCGCGCCTGACCGCCTGGGAACTGGAACAGGCCGCCCTGCCCTACACGCTCATCGCCGACGCCGCGGCTGGGGCGCTGCTGGCGTCGGGTCTCGTTGATGTGGTGCTTGTCGGTGCGGATCGGATCGCGGCCAACGGCGACGCCGCGACGACCATCGGGACGTACCCGCTGGCGGTGCTGGCCGCTCGCCACGGCGTGCCCCTGTACGTCTGCGTGCCGCTCAACCTGATCGATCCGGCCAGCGCCGACGGAGCTGCGCTGCCGATCGAGGAACGCCGCGCCAGTGACCTCCTGGAGTTCAAGGGGCAGTGGACGGCGCCCGCCACGGCCCCGGCCTGGAACCCGCTCTATGACGTGACCCCGGCGAACCTCATCGCGGCCTTCATCACCGAGGAGGGCGCGCTACGGGCGCCGTTCGGCCCCACGCTTGCCGAGGCGCTCGCGGCGAAGCGGCTGCGCATGGTGCCCCCGCCGCCGTGGGTGGGCTTCGTCGATGATGCCCAGCGTCCGCTCGGCGTCGGCGCGAACGGACACTGATGGCCACGCTCGCGATCCACGGCCGGCGCGATGCCCTCCTGACTCGACCCGTCACGGATCGGCAACTCCTGCGCTCGTTTCTTGAGCGGGACCGCCTGTTCGCCGCCTACGCCATCGCCGACCTCGACGACCGCGAGTTTGCCCGGACCCGCTGGGCAGGATCGTTCGACGACGGCGAGCTCGTGGCGGTCGGCCTTGAGTACGGCGGCCTGTCGCCGCAGCCACTCTTCCTGCAAGGTTCGAACGAGGGGATCGCGGCGATCCTGCGCGACATCCTCAAGCCGCGGGCAGCCTACGTGGCCGCATTGCCTGAGTCACTCCCCGCGGTGGCCAGCCAGTACCGGGTGGAGCCCGGCCCGGCGATGGTCCGGATGTGGGTGGATCGCTCGACGTTCCGACCCTATCCCGCGGACGTGCGCCGACTCCTGCCGATCGAGGTTGGTGAGCTCAATCGGCTCTATCAGCTCGGCTTCGCCGCGTGGCTGCCGTCCTCGACGATCTCGTCGGGGGTGTACTACGGGATTCGCATCGGCGGTCGACTGGTCGCGGCGGCCGGCACCCACGTGATCAGCCAGGAAGCGCGGCTGGCGGCCGTCGGCAATGTCCTCACCCAGACCGAGTTCCGTGGCCGCGGCTTCGCCACGGCGACGACCGGGGCTGTCACCGCCGAGCTCCTGCGCACGTGTGACCAGGTCGTGCTCAACGTCCGATCGGACAACCCGCCGGCGCTCCAGGCGTACCGTCGGCTCGGGTATCGCGAACACGTCCGGTTCGAGGAGCGGCTCGTCCACCGCCTGGGATCGCCCTGGCCGGGAATCACCGGACCGCTCCGTCGCCTCCTCTCATCCTCCAGGGAGACCAAGCCACAATGACCGCTCCGACCAACCTGCCGCCGCATGACGTGACCGATCTTGCCCTGGCCGCCGAGGGCGTCCGACGGATCGAGTGGGCCGAACGCGAGATGCCGGTGCTGCGCCTCATCCGGGCGCGATTCGAGCGCGAGCAGCCGCTGGCCGGCCTGCGCATCGGGGCGTGCCTGCACGTCACGACCGAAACGGCCAACCTGATGCGGACGCTCAAGGCCGGCGGGGCGGACGTCGTGCTGGCCGCCTCCAACCCGCTCTCGACCAAGGACGACGTGGCCGCCGCGCTGGTGGCTGCCTACGGGATCGGGACGTATGCGCGTCGGGGCGAGGACCGCGACACCTACTACGCGCACCTCAACGCGGTCGCCGACACGCATCCGCAGCTGACCATGGACGATGGCTGCGACCTCGTCTCGCTGCTCCACTCAGAGCGTCCCGGCCAGGTGCCCGACGTGTTGGCGGGCACGGAGGAGACGACTACGGGCGTCATCCGACTCAAGGCCATGGCCGCCGACGGCGCGCTGCGCTTCCCGGTGGTCGCCGTCAACGAGGCGCAGACGAAACACCTCTTCGACAACCGCTACGGCACCGGTCAGTCCACCGTCGACGGCATCCTGCGGGCGACCAACATCCTGATCGCCGGCCGCAAGGTGGTCATCGCCGGGTACGGCTGGGTGGGCAAGGGGATCGCCTCACGGATGAGTGGCCATGGCGCTCATGTCGCGATCGTCGAAGTGGACCCGGTTCGGGCGCTGGAGGCGCTCATGGACGGGTTTCAAGCCATGACCCACATGGCCGCGGCTGCCTGGGGCGAACTGTTCGTCACCGCGACGGGCAACCTCAACGTCTTCCGGCGGGAGCACTTCGCGGCGATGCGCGACGGGGCGATCATGGCCAACAGCGGCCACTTCGACGCCGAACTGGACCTGGCGGCGCTGCGCGAGATGGCCGAGGGCCACGTCCGCGAAGTGCGCGACAACGTCCAGGAGTTCGACCTGGGCGGCAAGCGGCTCCACCTGATCGCCGAGGGGCGGCTGGTCAACCTGGGTGCGGCCGAGGGCCACCCGGCGGCGGTCATGGACATGAGCTTCGCCAACCAGGCGCTGTCGGCGGAGTACGTCGCGCTGCACCATGCCGAGTTGGAGGCGCGCGTCTACGTCGTTCCCGAGGCCATCGACGCGGAGGTCGCTCGCTTGAAATTGGCCGCCATGGGCATCGTGCTCGAGCCGATGACAGCCGAGCAGTCCGCCTACGTCACGTCCTGGCAGCACGGCACCTGAGGTCGCCGACGGGTCGCCGACGTCGCGCCACGTCATCCACCCCAGCATCGTCGCGTGTCGAAGCCGAGTAATTCTGTCAGTTCAACTGCCGAGTGAATCTGTCAGTCGCTGCCGGTAGAGTTTGCTGTCGGATCGGACCCGCTTCCAGGGATGATCGGGCGCTGGTGCCCAGGGGATCGTAGCGGGGCCGGGCAC
>JANMQO010000231.1:0-2519 GCA_031370565.1 Chloroflexota bacterium | reverse complement strand
TGCCGCGGGAACGGACGCCGCGGAGGGGCCGTCAGCGAGCGTCGCCGACACCCTGCCGCCCGCCTCCGCGTCTGCGCTCGCGGGCTTGCGCTCGATCGCCGGCATCGGTCACCAGATCACCCGGATTGCCGGTCTCGACGGCGGTGGCGGTCTCGCGTCGAGCCACGGGATCGGCTCGAATGACTGGGTCGTGGCGCCATCAAAGAGCGCGACGGGCCACGCGCTGTTGGCCAACGACCCCCATCTGGGCGTGTCCATGCCGTCGATCTGGTACATGAACGGCTTGCACTGCCGGACGGTTGGCGCCGCCTGCCCATACGACGTGGCGGGCGTCTCGTTTCCCGGCGCGCCCCTGGTCATCCTGGGTCACAACGCCCGGATCGCCTGGGGGGTAACGAACGTGGGACCGGACGTTGAGGACCTGTTCGTCGAGCGGGCGGACCCGGCAGATCCCAGCCACTACCTGTACAAAGGGCAGTCGATCCCGTTCACCGTCCGGTCGGAGACGATCCGGGTCGCCGGTGCGGATCCGGTCACGATCCAGGTTCGCTCCACCGGACATGGCGCCATCCTCAACGACGTCGACAGCCGGCTGCGGACGGCGCCCGAGCTGTACGCCCTGCGCTGGACCTCGACGGCAGCCCCGGACCTCACCCTGCAGGCCTTTCTGGGCCTGGACCGCGCGGCGAACTTCGACCAGTTCCGGACGGCACTGCGGGATCTGGGCGCTCCCTCCCAGAACTTCGTGTATGCCGACGTCGACGGGCACATCGGCTACCAGACCCTGGGCTACATCCCGATCCGAGCAAGCGCGGCCGACCACGGCGACCGGCCCGTGCCGGGCTGGGACGGGCGGCACGAATGGGTCGGCCAGATCGCCTTCGATGACCTGCCCCGGATCTACGATCCGCCCTCCGGGATCATCGCGACGGCGAACAACGCGGTAGTCGACGCCCACTATCCCTACTACATCGCCAGCGAGTGGGACCCAGGCTACCGCGCCCAGCGCATCCTCGACCTGCTCGGGGCAGCGGCCAAAGCCGGTGGGGTGACCGTCGCGGCGATGAGCGCCATCCAGGTCGATACGAAGGTGCTCCGAGCGGCCAAGATCGTCCCCGCCCTCGACGCCCGGGTCCTGCCGGCGACCGCGGACGGACAGACCGTGCTCGATCGAATCCGGGCCTGGGATGGGACCTGCCCCGTGTCGAGTGCCGGCTGCGCCGCCTACCTGGCCTTCGAGGAGCAGGCGCTGCGGGCCGTCTTCGATGACGATCTTGGCCCACTGGCCCGCGACTACGTCGGGACGGAGATGTCCTGGCAGGCGTTCATCGCGCTGCTGGCCAGCCCGCACGACCGGTTCTGGGACGACAGCCGAACCACGGATCGGGTCGAGACCGAGCAGCAGATTCTGGCCCGTGCCCTCGATGGGGCGGGCCGCGAACTCCGGGCAGTACTCGGCAGCGAAGGCGGCTGGACCTGGGGCAGACTCCACACCGCCACGTTCCGTGAGGCGACCCTGGGCGAAAGTGGGATCGGGCCGTTGGCGTGGTACTTCAACAGCGGGCCCTTCGCCGTCCCGGGTGCCGCCGGCGCGGTCAACAACACCTTCTACCGCTTCGACCGGGCGTACCCCGACCCCCAGGACCCGAGCTACGTACCGGTCGATCTGCGGGGCGTGTTCGAGATGACAAACATGCCCAGCTACCGCTTCGACATCGACATGGGCAACCTCGACGGCGCCCAGATCGTCCAGACGACCGGCCAGAGCGGCAATCCGTTCGACCGCCACTACGGCGATCTCATCCTGCCCTGGATCGAGGGCCGCCAGGTGCCGCTGCCGTTCAGCCCGGACGCAGTCCGCCAGAACGCGGCCACGGTGTTGACCCTGACGCCGTAACGGGCACCGGGTCGTCGTGGTCAGCCGCCGCCCGTGCGACTTGGAACGTCGAGGTTCGCGCCAGGTCCGTTCGTCGGCGCGCTTACTCGTTGACCGGGAGCGGCCCGTCCGGGACCTCGATGAGGATCCGGCCGTCGTCGATGACGACCGGGTAGCGGACCAGGGGCGCCTCGGCGGGCGGGTCGAGCGCGTCGCCGGTGGCCAGGTCGAAGCGCGACAGATGCAGCGCGCAGGTCAGGCTGTCACGGGTGAGAAAACCCTTGTCGAGCTCGAAGTACTCGTGGCTGCAGATGCCCTGAAATGCCCGGACGTCGCCGGCCACGTTGACCAGCAGGACCGGGTCCGTGCCGTCGGCCCAGGCCAGTTGCATCGTTCCCGGAGGGAGGGCCTCCAGCGCCACCAGATCGAGCCGCCTCACGCAGCGCCCGAGGCGACCGCCGATCCGGCCGATCCCGCTGCCCACTTCTCCTCGAGCAGCTCGCGCAGGTGGTCCTGGGTCTCGGCCAGGGGCATCCGCGCCACGACCGGCTCGAGGAACCCCAGCACGATGAACTTGCGCGCCTCATCCGGGGGGATGCCGCGGCTCTCCAGGTAGAACAGCTGCGACTCGTCGATCGGGCCG
>JANMQO010000227.1:0-3610 GCA_031370565.1 Chloroflexota bacterium | reverse complement strand
ACGGCGCCGTCCGCCACCAGCCGTTCGACGACCTCGCGGGCCTCCTGCATCCGGGCGCGGGCGTCCGGATCGAGCGTCGCCCGGGCCCCCTGGCGGGCGACCGCCTCGACGTCGGCGATCGTCAGGTCCGCGCCGGTCAGGACGAGGACGGCGGCGGCGCCTCCAGCCGGCGGACGCTCCGGAGCCGGTGGGCGATCCGGGGCCGGCGGGCGATCCGGAGCGAATTCGGCAGACCGCCGGGACCGCGCAGGCGGCGCGGGCTGGCTGGGCTGCGCGGGCTCGGTCATGCTGTCGGCTCGGTCACGGGGTCGAGGATAGTCGGCTATGCTCGCCGGCGTTTCCCCCGTCCGCGCCGGAGCGACCCGTGCTCGAGTTCATCGACAAGATCGTCATCCCGTTGCTGGGCAGCCTGTATGGGTCGGTGGGCTACCTGGGGGTGGCCATCGCCATGGCCATCGAGTCGGCGATGGTCCCCCTGCCGTCCGAGCTCATCCTGCCGTTCGCCGGGTTTCTCGTGTCCGATCCGAGCAAGCTGGAGCCGCTGACCCACGGCCGGTGGAGCTTCTGGCTGGTGGTCGTGGCGGGCACGCTCGGGAACACGGCAGGCTCGCTCATCTCCTACGGGATCGGCGCCTGGGGCGGCCGGCCGTTTCTCGAGCGCTACGGACGGTACCTCCTCATCCGCCCGCACGACATCGAGCTGGCCGACCGGTTCTTCGCGCGGTGGGGCTCCCAGACGGCGTTCTTCAGCCGACTCTTGCCGATCGTCCGGACGTTCATCAGCTTCCCCGCCGGCGTGGCCCGGATGCCGCTCGGGCGGTTCGTCGCGTACTCGACCGCGGGCGCCTTCGTCTGGTCGATGGTGCTGGTCTACGCGGGGACCGTCCTGGGCTCCAACTGGGGCGCGATCCGGCGAGCCCTCCAGCCGTTCGATCTGCTCATCGCCGTGGTCATCGTCGTCGGGGTCGTGGCGTTCGTCTGGGTGCACCTGGGCCGTCCGGGCTGGAAGCGGCGCGGCTAGCACAGAGGGGCGACCCGACCACCCGTCAGCGCGAGCGTTCCTCCGCCGAACGGGCCGAGCGGAACGCCCGGTAGAGCAGCAGGTCGTAGACGATCTTCAGGCCACCGGCCACGAAGAACGGGACGGACGCCAGCCCGGCACTCGCGATGAGCGGCGCGGACAGGGCCGGCGAGATGGCCGCGCCGGTGGTCCGGGCGATGCCGGTGACGCCAGCCGCCGCGGAACGCTCATCGGGGTCCACCACGGCCATGACGTACGACTGGCGGGTGGGCACGTCCATCTGGCTGAGGCTGAACCGGAGCAGCAGCACGAGCACCGCCAGGGGCAGGTTGGGCATGAGCGGGACCAGCACGAGCAGAACGTTCGACGGCAGGTGCGTGAAGACCATCGTGTTGATGAGCCCGATTCGGGCCGAGATCCGGGCCGCGGACAGCGAGGACACGGCGGCCAGCACGTTGGCCCCGAAGAAGATCATCCCGAGCACGCCCGGCGCCACCCCGAACCGGAGATGGAACCAGTAGGCGATCAGACTCTGCGGCACGAAGCCACCGGCGAACGCATCGATCGAGAAGAGGGCGGACAACCGGAGCACGACGCCCTTCGAGCGACCAAGCCCGAGCCGGCGCCGGATCCCGTCGGACGGAGTGTCGCGCGGGGGCGCCTCCACGGCCGACCCCACCCGGGAGAAGACGATCGCCATGGCGACCCCGACGAGCGCGTAGCCGACGACAATCGCCCGGTAGGCCGCGACCGGGGCAAGGCCGCCCGCGAGCAGGCCCTGGCTGACCAGCCCGGCAGCCAGCGCGCCGGTCGCCGTGGCGAGGTAGCCGACGAGGTTGTACCAGGCGAACGTGGAGGTTCGCCGGACGTCGTGGATCGCCTGGCTGAGCGCCGCCTGTTCGACCGCGAGGAACGGGCCGACTTCGTTGCCGGTCGGGCTGATCACCCCGATCGTGGCGGCCACGATGAGCAGCGGGACGGCGCTCGTGAGCGTGAACGCCAGGCCGGCCAGGACCATCAGCACGGACCCCGCGACGAGCACCCGGCGGCGACCGAGCCGATCCGCGTTCGTGGTCAGCCAGAGCGACACGATCGTGTCCCCGACGAGGGTCAGGGTCAGGACCAGCCCGATCGTGGCGGCCGCGAGCCCGAGCGCGTCGAGGTAGAGCACGAGGACAACGGCCAGGAACCCATAGCCGAACATGCGCATGATTCGGGTGGTGAACAGCAGCCGGCCATCGCGGTCCAGGCCGCGCAGGCTGGCGACGAGACCCGGGTCCGGCGGGGTCGTCGTCGGGGTTGCTGGTGCTGGTGGCGGCGTAGTCGGTGCGGGCGGCGTAGTCCGTGCCGCGGGCGTCGGCGGCATCGGGGGTTTCGGCGGCTCCTCGTTCGTCAGGCCCACGGTGTCTCCCCCGGCATCCGCAGGTGCGAGGTGTCGTTGAGCAGGATGAGCCGGGCGCCATCGGGCCCGACCCCATGCTCGAACCGGAGCACGGTCAGGTTCGCCTGATCCTGGCTGAACCGGCGCCGGAACTCGCGGATCTCGATCCCGGTCGCGACGCACACGAGGACCCGGTTGAGCGAGCTGTGCCCGACGGCCAGGACCGGCCGCTCGTCGACACTGCCGGTGCCATGACGGGCGTCGTGCCAGGCGATGAGGTCGATGAGGAACGCACGGGCGCGCGCCGCCACGTCGTCGCCGGACTCCCCGCCTGGGCAGGCAAGGGTCGCGGGGTCGGCTTCCCAACGCTCACGCTCGGCGCCATCGCGGCGGTCGATCTCCGGGTAGGTCAGGCCCTCCCAGGCTCCATAGTCCATCTCGGCCAGACGTGGATCGAGCTCGACCTCCGGCTGGGCCGGGCCCGCGGCCCGAACGATCGCGCCGGTCTCACGAGCGCGGACGAGCGGGCTCGCAATGATCCGCTCGAAGGCGACCGCGGCAAGTCGGTCCCCAAGCCGGGCCGCCTGTGCCCGCCCTTCGGCCGACAGCGCCTCGTCGATCCGCTGGCCGAGATGCTGTTCGGGGAGGGACCGCGCAGTCAGCCCGTGGCGGGTCAGGACGAGGGTCAGCATCGGGCAGAGTCTACGGTGGCCGGCGGCCGAGCGGGCGGTCTGCCAGAATGCCGCTCGGAGGTGGCCACCAGGCGATGAATGACTCGCACGCGACCGATCACCCAACACCCGACGACGAGCATGGCGGCGCCTACGCGACGGCCGACCCCGACACGAACGACGTTCACGCGATGGCCGGTCACGCGATGGCCGACGCGGGAACGAACGGCGCCCCCGCGGCGGCCGACGCCGGCACGGCCGGAGCCCACGCGCCGGCCAGTCCCGCGGCTACCGACCAGGCGGACCATGGTGGCGAGCACGGCCACGCGGTTGAGTCGCTGGGTCCGATCGACTGGTCAGCCTGGGGCGCGGGCGTCGCAGGGGTCATCCTCGGCCTGGCCGTGGTCGGTTGTTTCGTGCTTGCAACCTCGGCGCTGCCTGGGGCGTAGCGTCGCGGGCCCGAGGCCTGGCGCAACTCGGCTCGGGGCCTGACCAGAACGCCTAGAACAGCCCCACGATGTTGCCGTCGGCGTCGAT
>JANMQO010000221.1:0-3825 GCA_031370565.1 Chloroflexota bacterium | reverse complement strand
TGGCCACGCTCCTCGTGGGTGTTCGCTATCCGGCCGTCGTCGTCGTGGCAGGGTCGCTCTACGTCATCGGCGGCAGCACGCCGTCCGGGGACACGAGCGTGATCCAGGTGGTCGATCCGCGGACCGGGGTGGTGCGCATCGTGGGCCACCTGCCGTACGGTCTGTCGCACGCCGTTGCAGTCGACGTCGGCGGCCACGTCCTGATCGCTGGTGGACGCCACGCTGGCCGGGCCCAGGATGCGCTCTGGTCGCTCGACGCGAGGAGCCGGATCGTTCGCGTTGGTCGGTTGCCGTACCCGGTCTCGGATGCCGCGGCGGTCGTGGTCGATGGCGTCGGATACCTCATCGGTGGGGAAGGGGCGGCAGGCCCGCTCGCCTCGATCATTTCGCTGGCGGTTCGATGAACGGGCGCTTCCGAGGCGGGGCCCGACCTGCGGGCATGCCGGGAGCTGCGCTGCTCGTTGTGTTCGTCGCGCTCGTCGTGCTCAGTGCGGCCGGCGCCGTCGGGATCGCTGCGTCGACAGCCGGTCGTACCCCCGCTGTTGACTCCGCTGCCGGCGCGAGCCCGTCCACGTCGGGCAGCGCGATCGTCGCCCAATCACCCCAGGCATCGGTCGGCGCTGGGTTGGCGAGTCCCTCCCCGTCAGCGCCGAGCCCGGTGGCCACCCCGGGCCAATCCCTGCCTGGGCCCGTCAACGTCTACGCCGGAACTGGGGTCGGCATGTTCGCACCCGCGGTCGCAGGCCTGCCGCCGCGCGTGTACGTCCCGGATGAACAGACCGGGGCGGTCATCGTCATCGATCCGCTCACCTTCAAGATCATTGGCCGCTTCGCCGTCGGGGCCAGGCCGGAACACGTCACGCCCGATTGGGACCTCCGCCGCCTCTACGTCAACAACTCCCTGGCCAACAGCCTCACGATCGTCGACCCGCGCACGGGCCGCCCCAGCGGGGTCCGCACGGTCCCCGATCCGTACAACCTCTACTTCAGCCTCGACGGGAGCAAGGCGATCGTCGTCCTGGACAGTCGCCTGTCCGGGTCCGAGTACAGCGGGCCACGCCAGCTCTTCTTCTACGATCGCCACACCTGGCGGCTGCTGAAGACGTTGCGCATCCCGTGGGCCGGCGCCGACCACCTCGACTTCTCGGCCGATGGTCGGTACTTCCTCATGAGCACCGAGTACGCCGGCTGGCTGGTCAAGGTCGATGTCGCCAGGACGACCGTCGCCGGTGCCGTGTTCGTGGGCGGTAGCCCGGTCGATGTTCGCCTCGCGCCGGACGGGCAGCTGTTCTACGTCGCCAACCAGCGCCTGGGCGGCGTCTCGATCATCGACGCGGGGCACCTGCGCAAGGTCGGATTCATCCGCACCGGACGTGGCGCACACGGCCTGGCGATCAGCCGAGATGATCGCCGACTCTATGTCACGAATCGCCAGGCGGGGACACTCTCGGTGATCGACTTCGCCGCGCGCAAGGTCGTGGCGACCTGGCGGATCAGCGGGACCCCGGACATGATCGCCGTGTCACCGGATGGGACCCAGCTGTGGATCTCGAACCGGTACAGCGGCACGCTGACGGTCGTCGACACTGGCACGGGTCGGGTCGTCGTGACGATCCGGGTGGGTGGTCGCCCGCACGGTCTGGCCTACTTCCCGGAACCCGGCAGCTTGAGTCTCGGCCACAACGGGGTGTACCGCTAGCCGGCGCGCGCACGCTCGCGATGGAGTTCCCAGGTCGTCCCGTCCGGGGCGTCGTGCAGTTCGACGCCGGCGGCCTGGAGTCGATCGCGGAGCGCGTCAGCGGCTTGCCAGTCGCCGGCGGTCCGAGCTTGCGTCCGCAGGTCGATGAGCGCGTCGACGAAGGGCGCCACGAGCGCCGCCGGGTCGCGCCCAACCGAACCGGCCGCCTCGCCGAGGTGGACGATCATCGCTCGGAAGGCCGCTCGGGCCTCATCGAGGTCATTCGACTCCTCGGTGTCGCGCGACCAGACGAGGAGCGAGGCGTCCAGGCCCAGGATGGTCCGGACCGCGCTCGGCAGGTCGCCGGCCTCGAGCGCTTGCCCGAACGCGCGCTCATGAGTGACAACCTCCTCGCGCAGCGGGGTCATCGCCTCGCGTCGCGCACAGGCTGAGCCGGCAGGCGCCGGAGGCGTGTCGGAAGACGGCCCGCCTGGTGCGCTCGTCGGCTGCTGACCGAAGGCGGCCGCGCGCAGCTGGTCGATCTCGAGCTCGGTGCCCGCGGGGAACACGACGCTCCGACCGCCCCGTCGCACGGTCACGCCACCGAGACCCAGGACCGTCGCGCGATTGGCGTCGAGGTCGAGCACGAGTGCGGTGTGGCCATCGACGCCCAGGATGAAGGCCTCGTCGGGCAGCTCGGCTTCGAGCTGCTGGAGGCGCCGCTCGCCCAGGTAGCAGTAGCGCGTGTCGTGGCTGCCGCCCTCGGCGTTGTCGTAGTGGGGGATGACCGCGACCGTGAGCCCGATCGCCGAGAGCAGATCGAGTCCTGGCAGCCAGCGCGGGGCCTCGCCGGCCTTGTAGATCTCGTACACCGGAACGGTCAGCCGACCGATCGTGAGCGCCGCCGCACTTGCCAGGACAACGATCCCGCCGCTTGCCAGTTTGGCGGCCAGCAGGCCCGGGATTTCGGTGGCGGTCCACTGTCGTAGCGCATAGCTGGGGCTCCCGGGGCCACTGAACAGGTAGTCCGCCTCTCGGACCCGGGCGAGCGCGGTCTCCCGTTCCAGCTGGTCGACCTGTGCCGTACGAAACGAGGCGACGGCGAAGCGGCGACCGACGGTGTCGCGGAAGTAGGCGATGGCGCGCGCGGTGGTGTCGTCGGCGTTGTCCTGGAAGCCGTAGGGCGTGTCGAGGAGGACTGCCCGGACTGGCCCCTCTCCCAGGCGCTCGAGGAGGGCACGGTGCACGCGGGCCATCGTGGGCGTCGTCTCGCCCGAGCCGATGATCGCGAGCAACCGGGGGGTCACCCGAAGAACCCGTCGGCTGCGGCATCCAGGAGGAGCGCGGCCAGCGCCGCGGGACGCTGGGCATGCAGGTCGTGATCGCCGGTGAACCAGACGACGCGGGAGCGCGGCGAGGCCGCTTCGGCGGCGAGCAGGGCCTGGCGCTTGGCGGCGGTCCACGCCGGCTGTCCGGTGTCGACCGGCACCACGAGCGTGGGCACCTGGAGGGCGGGCAGCAGGCGCGACGGGCGTTGCTCCCAGAGGGCGCGCAGGATCGCGAGGTGACGCGCCTCGGTCAGCCACGGCGCGACCGTCCCGTCGGCGCGCACCTCGAAGTTGGCGAGCGTTGCCCGAATTCCGCTCTCCGGCCAGTCCGGATGCGCGCTGTGCAGGTAGCGCTCAATCTCGACCGCCGGTGTTCCGATCAGGCGTGGCGGCGCGAGCTGCTGGCGGCAGGTCTGCCAGTCCGGGAAGCGGTCTGCCAGGTCGTCCGTGCCACCATCGACGAGCACGATCCCACGCACCAGCTCCGGGTGGCGGATAGCCGTCTCCAGGACGACATTCGCCCCCCACGACTGGCCGACGAGGACCGGTCGCTCCAGGGCGAGCGTCGCCACGAGGCAGCGCAGATCCTCGGCGATGGTCGCGAAGTCATAGCCGGTGTCGGGCTTGCTCGACCCGCCGTGGCCGCGCAGGTCGACGGCAGCCACCGCGTGGCCGACGGCCGAGAGATGCTCGGCCACGTCATCCCAGAGGTGGGCGTTCGAGGCCAGACCGTGGACGAGCAGGAAGCCCGGCTCGGCTCCCGGGCGACGCAGGACGCGGAGCATGACGCCCGGCGCCACCCGTACCCGGCTCTCGCGT
>JANMQO010000182.1:0-3327 GCA_031370565.1 Chloroflexota bacterium | reverse complement strand
CTCGGCGTTCGACTCGCCGATCAAGGATCCGCGCGATGTCGCGGGCTGGGTGAAGCGCATCTCGTCGCTCGTCTGGATCTCCGGCGACGCGGTGCCGCGTTTTGCCGGCCCCGGTCCGCTCATCACCGACGATCGACCGCTGCCGGAGTACTTTCTCCTGCGCCGCGCCTTCGGTCCGCGCTCACCGAGTGTCTCACCGGCGCTCCTTCTCCAGCTCCGTGGCAGTCCGTAGCAGTCCGCAGCCACAGCGCGGCCCGTAGACTGCAGCCACGATGCCAACAGACCTGCCGACGGATTTGCCAACGGATTTGCCGACAGATTCGCCGACCCCGCGTGGGCCGCTGTCGCTCACGATCGTGCTGCCTGCGTACAACGAGGAGGCTCGGCTGGGGCCGGCGCTGGACGAGCTGTTCGGCTATCTGCGGCGGCGCGGCGATCGCGCCCGCGATGGTGCCCCCGGCTCGGCCAACCTGCCCGAGGCCATCCGGGTCCTGGTCGTGGTCGATGGGGGCGTCGATCGGACGGCCGAGATCGTCAGGGCTCGGCCGGAGTTCGGTCCGGACGTGCGCGATGCCGGGTCTGCCGGCCCGTGGAAGGGTGCCTGGCTGGACAGCCTGGTCGTGGCCCATGGTGGCAAGGGTGCTGCCGTCCGGGCCGGTGTACTCGCGGCCGACGGTGACCTGATCGTGTTTGCCGATGCGGACATGGCGACGCCACCGGACCAGCTGCCGCTGCTCGTTGCGGCGCTGGGAGCGGCCGATGTTGCCTTGGGCAGTCGGATCCAGCCGGACGGCTCGGACATGCGCCGGACCCAGCCCGGCTTCCGGCGGCTACTCGGCAAGCTGTTCCACGCGCTCGCCGCGATCTGGGTGGTGGGGCCCGTCCAGGACACCCAATGCGGGTTCAAGGGCTTCACGCGGGCCGCCGCGCACGACCTGTTCGCCGCGCAGCGGGTCACCAGCATCGTGTTCGACGTTGAGCTCATCTACCTGGCCCGCCGGCGCGGCTACCGGCTGGCCATCGTGCCCGTCCAGTGGTTCGATCGGCGCGGTTCGCGCATGCACGCTCGCCCGGGCCTGGCGCTGCGCGTTGCGTGGGACCTGTTGCGCATCCCGCTCCTCCATCGCCGGATCCGTCGGCGGTCGTGAATGCCGGCTGATTTCGGCTTACGGACGGTTGCTCAGTCTGCGTATTTGAACTGTTAGTAATACGCTTGACGGCACGAACGAAGTGGCGCACAGTAGTCCCATGCGACGCCACACGACACTCGATCTGGACGTGGCCCTCATTCAGGAGGCCTCTGCCGTGCTCGGCACGCGCAGGCCCGGCGAGACCGTTCACGCGGCACTTGGCGAGGTCGTCCGCGCTCACCGGCGCGCGCGGCTGCTCGAGCTTTCGACCGACCTCACACTCGACAATCTCCGCACGATGCGGACGACCCGGTTCAGCACGCCGGAGCGGTGATCCAGCTCATCGATACCAGCGTCCTGATCCTGCGCGAACGCAACGCGCAGGTCGCCGAGTGGTTTCGTGCGCAACTGCTGGCCGACGCGCTCGCGGTGTGCGAGATGATCAGCATGGAATACCTGTTCGGTGCGAGGAATGGCCAGCATTACAACGAGCTGCGCGAGGCCCTCGGGGCCCTGCGCCAGGTGTCGATCGAGCCGGCCGACTGGCTTCGGGCGAGCGAGGTCCAGCGAACGCTGGCGCATCAGACCGGCGGCGGGCAGCGGGCCGTCAAGATCCCGGATCTTGTCATCGCGGCCAGCGCAGAACGTGCGCAGCTTCCACTGATTCACTACGACGAGGACTACGAGCGGATCGCGACCATCACGGGGCAGCCCGCATCGTGGGTCGTCCCGCGCGGCACGGACTGAGAGCCGGCGCACGACGCGACCGCATGCGATCTCACGTGCAGGTCCGGGCGGGTCGGAAGCCATGACGAACGCGGGCCGAATGCCGGGGATCGGCGGGACGACGGCCGCCGGGCGGGTCCTGCCGGTCGTCGCGATCGCCCTGTTCGTCCTGTTCGTGGGCGCGATCTTCCTGGGATCGGGAGCGACGCTCGGCTACGACCTCAACGCCTATACCCACGCGGCGCAGCGATTGCTCGCCGGTCAGCCCCTGTATGACCGCACGGTGGCCGTTGCCGGCGGCTTCGCGATCTACCTGTACCCGCCCCCGTTCGTGCTCCTGGTCATCCCGTTCCTGCCGCTCATCTCGGCGTTTGGACCGTGGCCGTGGATCGCCTTCCTGCTGGCCTGCTTCGCCGGCGGGGTTGCGCTGCTGCCCGTGCGGCGGGACGTGCGCTGGCTGATTGTGTTGCTCGGCGGCCTGTCGTGGCCGCTGGCCTACTCGCTGAAGCTGGGCCAGGTGGGGCCGATCCTGTTCCTGCTCTTCGCGGCGGGCTGGCGCTGGCGGGATCGACCGGGGCTGCTGGGGGTCGCGATGGCCCTGGGCAGCATCGTCAAGGTGCAGCCGGTAGTGCTGTTCGGCTGGGCGCTCCTGACCCGAAGATGGCGGGCCATTGCTGTCGGCCTGGTGGTCCTGGCGGGCTCGGCTCTGGTGGCGACAGCCGTCGCCGGGCTCGGCATGTGGACGGACTACGCGGCGCTCCTTGGCCGGGTGAGTTCGTCGGTCAGCACGCCCCACAATTTCGCGCCGGGCGCCATTGCGTACCAACTGGGCGTGCCCGAATCCGCGGCCCGCGCCATCCAGTGGATCTCGACCCTGGCCGCGCTTGGGATTGCCGCGTGGGCGGCGCTGCGGCGAGACGCGGAGGTCGGCTACCTCACCATGGTCACGGCGAGCCAACTCGTCTCGCCGCTGCTGTGGGACCACTACGCGATGCTGCTGCTCCTGCCCACGGCCTGGCTACTCGAGCGCCGGCTATGGTGGGCGGTGGGCATCCCCGTTGCCACCTGGGTGGTCCTCGTTGGGCTGCCGCCGCTCGTCTATCCGGTCGCCTTCTGGGTCGCGCTCGTGGCGCCCGTTGTGGTGGGCTGGCGGCGACCGACCGTTCCGCTCAGTCCCCCGAGCTCTCCGCGCTGACGACCGGACCGGTGGATCGCCGGGCCGCTTCGCCGCGCACTGGATCCCCGACGAGGACGCGCCGTGTCATGGCGGCCAGGGTCGCCAGGCCAACGAGCACCGACGGCCAGCCCACCGGAATGAACGCGACCGCCAGGAAGGCAACCAGGGAGCGGCGGCTCCACAGTGCCCTCTGCCCGAAGAGCAGGAGCGGCGCGAGGGCGAAACCGAACCAATGGACCCAGCTATTGCCGGGCAGCAGCACGACGGCCAGGCCGATTGCCGTGCCGCGCAAGA
>JANMQO010000169.1:0-5825 GCA_031370565.1 Chloroflexota bacterium | reverse complement strand
GGCCCTCAGGGCCTCACGGTCGGAGCGATCAGTCTCGAACGCGCGCATCATCGCCAGCAGGCCGGCCGGTCGGCTGGCCATCCACGGCGGCGGCGGACCGTCCGGTGGGCGAGGCAGCTCCGCGCCCGGTCGAACCTGGCGTCGAGTGAACTCCGCGAGCATCTGCTCGGGCGCGACCTTGGCCATGGCAGTGCTGAACGACGCCCAGTGCGCGCGTTCGTCGGCATCCCAATGTCCCGGCACGTCGGCTGGCTCGAACACGGCCAGGCTGCGGACTCGCTCCGGATGCTGGGCACCGAAGGCGAGGGCGACCGCGCCGCCGCCGGAGAAACCAACCAAGTGGAACGTCGCTCGATCGGCAGCATCGACCATCTGAAGCAGGCCGTCGACCTCGGACTGGATCGAGTAGTCATGAGCCGGCTTGTCGCCGGCGTAGACCTCAAGCTCCTTGAGCAACGGGTCGATGTCGGAACCCAGCTCGGCCAGGGTCGGTGCATAGGACAGTCCGACGGGTGTCACCCCACCGGGCAGAAACACGACGGGCCACGGGCCGTTCGGACCATCAAGTGCATTCATCGCTGACTCCAGTCGTGCGCGGCCTCTCTCTCAGGCCGCGCGTCGACCGGCGGCCATGCTCGGCCTCAGTTGGATCAACGAGGCCGCGTCGCGTCACGTTAGGCCGAGCCCACGGTCGGACGTTCCGGAGTAGCTGAAGAGGAGCGGGCAACGATGGAAATGGCTAACGCGCTCGGTCGAGGAGCTCGGCCGTCATGCGTTCGTGTTTCCGACCTACCGTTCGTGTGGGATGTCCGCGGTTCGATATGCGTGCGAACGACCTTCTGGCCGCGGCCTACCGCCCGCGCCATCCGGACCCCTTCGAGCTGGGAGTCCCTGTCGCCGTCAGCGGTCGCCCAGCGCAGTAATTCGAGCGGCGCCATCCGGTCCTCGGCGATCGTGGTATTCCCCGCATCGTCGGTTCCTGCTCCGACGAGGTGAGGATGACGCGATGGCCGCTCTCGTTCACGGCCCGGTGTTGCACCAAGTCTCGGGACGCGACCGACCGCCTACGAGACTGGCAGCGTGTTGCATCTCGCGAAACGGTCCTGGCGCGAGGATTGACCACAAGCGGTGGACAGTAACAGCGTCGTCCCGACGCGCCGCGTCAACGGGTTGAGAACACGCAAGATGAACGACTCGCAGTTCGCCGGCAACGGCGCATCGCAGCGGGTTCCGTGCTCAGTGGAGGTCTCCGATGGCTGGCTGGTTCCTTGTGTTGGGAGCGGGTGCGTTCATCGTCGGCGCGGCGAATCCCTCGCTGTTTGCCGTCTGGACCGCACCCGAGACGACGCAACTCCAGCTGATCCACGGTGCGCCAATGGCCTGGGCGATCACGAACGTCCTATTCGCGGTCGCCACCGTCCTGACCGCCGGTGGACTGTGGCTGACGCCGGACAGCGTCGGCGATCAGGGGCTGACGCTCGCTCGGGTCGCCGCCGTCGCATATGTGCTTGGCGCGAACGCGTGGCTGGCATCCCTCGTCTTCCGCTTGGTGGTGACGCCCGACGCAGCGACGACGTTGATCGCGCACGGTTCGGTCGATCCTGCCTACGCGGTCGTCGCGCGCTGGTCGGGCGGGCTCTTCACCCTGTTCACCTACGTTGCCGGCAGCTCCCTGATCGGGCTCGGCGTGGCCATCGTCATGGGCGCGACCCTGCCGTCCCTCGCCGGCTGGTTCTCCATCGTCATCGGGGCCATCATCATCGCTGGCTACGCCATCGCCGGTGACATGCCACCAGCCGTTGCCTATCTGCCGACCGGTCTGCTCGGGATCACCCTGTTACTGGCGCGAAACGGATAAGACAGAGGCCAGACCGTGCGTCGAGTACGGCCGCACCGTGACGACTCGTCGGGATTGGACCTCGAGACGCCGGCGGCCGCCATCCTCCCGTTCTATTGCCGCCGCGGCTTTGAGCTCGTGTCGGAGGAGCGACCGTTCCCCGGCCTGTCAATCGACATCGGGGCGCTCGAGGCCCGGCGGGACAGGCTCGTCGCAGCGCTGGCGGACATGGGCTACCAGCCGTCCACCCCGGAGGGCACGTTCTACGTCATGGCCAAGGCCCCGATCGCCGACGACGTCGCTTCGGCCAGCTGCTGGCCGATGAGGGCGTCGTGATCCTGCCGGGTACCGTCGTCGAAGTTCCCGTTGCTGGTTCCGGATCTCGCTGACCGCCAACGACGCGATGGTCGAGGCGAGCCTGCCAGGCTTCGAACGCGCCCGGGCGAAGGCAATCGAGCAGGCAGTCGCAGCAGTCTGAGCCTTGGGCGGTTCGGCGCCGTCCGACTGCGAACGTCACATCGATCAGCTCGTCGATCGTTCGCCTGCTGATGGGCCGAGCTGCTGGAGGAGGCTCGTCATGTCGAGCAGTCCCCAGTGATCGACGATCTGACCGTCAACGACGCGCAGGAAGGTCATCGATCCATAGCGGACGTGGCGACCGGTTGGTGGGATCCCACGGAAGACGCCGGTGTGCGTTCCCTCTTCCACCATTCGGGCTGCCACAAGCTCGCCTTCACCGATCAGCTCCTCGATCCTGATCCGAGCGTCCGGAAAGGATGCGCGGAATGAGCGGACCAACTCCGTGATCGTCTCGCGGTCCACGGCATCGGGACCACTCAGGGTCGCGTGCAGGCGGTAATCCGGCCCGCAGATCTCATCGATGACGTCCAGTCTGCCGTTGCTGACGACCTCGTCGAAGAAGCGTGGCGCGACCGCCTTGTTGGCGTCCATCCTTGACCTCCCGACCGTACGTCGTGTTGCCAACCCGCCGGCGCCTTCGTCTCGGCGACGTCACATGGCGCGAGTAACGCCGAGACCCAATCATGCGCTCGCGCCCGGCGAAGGTTCGAGACCTTGTGACGGGCGTGAGCCACGTTGCTGCTGGCCCTTGACACCACCTTCAGAGGAGCCCACGGTTCCGACACGGACATTGGTCCCGCCCAGGTCAAGGAGGCGCACCATGCCGATGTACTTGACACGCTTCAGCTACACCCCGGAAACGTGGGCGCGATTGTCCAAACAGCCGGAGGACCGACGCGAGGCGGCGCGCTCGTACATTGAGTCGGTCGGCGGCAAGCTCCACGGCTTCTGGTACGCCCTCGGCGAGTACGACGGGTACAACCTGTGGGAGGCACCCGACAGCGCCTCGATGGCCGCAGTTGCCATCGCGATCAGCGGCGGCGGGGCCCTCTCGAAGTTCGAGACGACGGAGTTGCTGACCGTCGAGGACACGCTCGTCGCGCTGGGTCGGGTCGAGACGATTCGGTATCGTCCGCCGGGCAGGTGACGTTTCGTTCCGGCCGATGGGGATCGACCGGGCATGTGACCCAGTTAGTGCGATGCGCAGGGGAGGCGCAAGATCCTGCCGAGCAGATCATGGCCGACCCATGCAAGCCGCCGCTGATACGAGCCACTGAATCTTGAACCAAGCTTCGGCGCGATTGTTCGGTCTGCCCTTCCCAGCGAGAAGCGGCCGCCGAAACCGGGGAGCACGCGCTGAACGCGCCCTCTCTTGGACGCGATCTGGCCACTGCATCGAGCGCACGGCGAAGCGGGTCATGCGGCTGCTCCCGCAAAGGTCGAAGACTATCCGCGGGGCATGACGAAGGCCGCCGGCGCGATGCCGGCGGCCTCGGTCAGTGGCGGCTCGATGAGTGGCGGCTCAGTGCTGATCGAGCCGGGCGACGAAGCCGGTTGGCGCGAAGGCGGTCAGGCCGACTGCGTAGACGGTGCCATTGGCCGCGACGGCCACGCCACCGGCCAACGGCAGGGAGCCACCGGTCAGCGACACGTGGGTCGAGGGCGAAGCCCACGGCAGCTTGACGACGTCGCCACCGGCCGGTTGCGGCCCGCCCTCGCCGAAGCTGATGCTCGTGAACAGCTGCGACACGTACAGCGCGCCGTTCGGACCGAACGCGCAACCGTTGATCGGCTCGAGCCCGGTCGCCCACTCCTGGGCGGCCCCGACCATCAGGACGGAGCTCGACGACAGGCTGGCCGGAGCGATCCGGTAGACCTTGGCCGACGGCCCGTTGACGATGCTCTCGACGAGCGACAGCGTGCCGATGTAGAGCGCGCCGTCCGGACCCTTGGCGACACAGGTTGGCGTCGCATCCGAGGTGTTGTTGTTCGGGAAGAAGGCGACGATCTGCAGGTGGCCATCGGCCCGAACGACATCGAGCGTGTTCGAGCCCGCGTCGACGACGTACTCGCGTCCGGCGACGGCCAGCACGCCGTACGGGTTCGCATCCGGGAACTGGTCCGGCACGAGATTCGCGTTCGCCTGGCTCCAGACGTAGTCGGCCCGGCCAACGTTGGCGATCGTGCGGGACTGACCGCCCGTCGTGACCTTGATGAGCCGGCCGGCCGCCGCCTGGCCCGTCGCATTCGGCGACTCGGCCATGATCGCGTAGATGCCGCCATTACCTTGGGCGGAGATCCCGTCGACGCCGACGACGTCGCCCTCGGGTGACGCAATCGACAGCAAACCGCCGATCACCGTGCGCATCGCCGGTGCGCTGCCGCCGGGATTGCGGATCTCGCGGATCGAGCCGTCGTGACCGATAAACGGCGTCCCGCTGCCGGTCCCGGTGCCGGCCTCGGCGACGTACAGCCGGCCGCCCGGTCCGAACGTCAGGCCGCGCGGATTGTGGAGCCCGCCGGCGATGACGGTGTAGGGCGGCGCACTCGCCGCCGCTGGTGCGATGGCGGCGCAGGTCAGGAGCGCCGCCGCTCCGGTCGCCAGAATCAATCGATGCATCGAATCCTCCACCGAGCACGTCCAGCTGACCGAACGGGGCCGTGCGCACCCGGTGGTCCCCCGGGAGGCGAACGGTAGCGCCTCATCGACGCGCCGAATAGACTTTCAGCAACCGCGCGTTGCCGGATCGCACCACGAGGCGGCGATGTCGTGGGTCATGGCCAGGTCGAGGCGGCAGGCCCTGTCGCGGTCATTCGGCCGCACCGGAAAAACGTGGAAACCCGGGCGGACTGCGGATTGCCGGGCACGGGAATTCGCGGCATCCAGTGGCCCCTGGATGCCTCCCCACCCCCTGCGCTTCGCGCGCTCGTTGCACGACCGACACGCCGCGACCCAGCCCGCCGACGGCGCGCCGTCCACCACGTGCGCCGCCACCATCGTCTGGATCGTGACCCTCGTGCCGCAGCCGTACCCGCACGGCAGCGAGCCGCTGGCGTCCGCGAGCTGCTGCAGCAGGACAGCCCGCGCCCGATGGTGCAGCACGTCATAGCCGCGTGCATTGGGCGACGGGCGGCGGCGTTCGCACGCCGGGCAGCGCGTCGCGGACGGGACGGGTCGGCGGGTGGCCGTTGTCGCAGGTGCGGATCACGCCCCCCGCCGTTTCGCCGCGAGGCGCTCCCGTGCGGCGCGGCCCTTGGCGGCCTGGAGGCCGTCGTTGGCGGCGATCAAGGCGAAGACGGCGAACACGGCAGCATTGACGCGGCGACCTGGTCGCCCGACAGGACGACCAGGTTGGCGAGGACGAAGGCGTTGAGGACCGCGGCGACGGCACCGGTCCAGAGGGTCAGCGAACGACCGAGGATCACGTCAGGCTTCCGTCAGACGCCACGATCGAGCGTGCGCCAGATCTCCACTATCCGGGCGAGGTAGGCGTAGGGCAGGAGGAAGTCACCGGCCGCGCCCCAGCCGGCGCCCCACGAGTTGCGGCCACGGAACGTCTGGGTGCGGTCGCTCCAGCCGCGCAGCCACCAGGCGTGGCCGCCGACGACGTAGTCCGGCGGCGGCAGC
>JANMQO010000136.1:0-2501 GCA_031370565.1 Chloroflexota bacterium | reverse complement strand
GCCCCGCTCAGCGGTCGCTACGACGATCCGGCCGCGCTCGTCGAGGAGCTGGGCGAGATCGCGGCTGGGTTGGCGGGCGATGGGCTGGCGCGCGCCGCCTGGGGCGAGGTCCAGGATCTGCGCTGGCAGGTGGACACGTTCGGGTTCCACCTGGCCGAGCTCGAGGTGCGTCAGCACGCCGAGGTCCACCAGGCTGCCCTGGTCGCGCTTGCCCGGGGCGAGGGCCAGCTCGAGCTGTCAGGCGCCCCGGGGGTGACGGGCGCGGAGGTGCTGGCGACGTTGCGCTCGATCGCCGACGTGCAGCACCGGTTCGGGCTGCGAGCGGCCGGGCGCTACGTCGTGAGCTTCACCCGTTCCGTCGATGACGTGCTGGCCGTGCTCGAGTTGGCTCGGCTGGCTGGCGCCGTCTCCCCGCCGGCATCCGAGACGGCCGGCTTTGCGCCCGGCGTGCCCGTGCTCGACGTCGTGCCCCTGTTCGAATCGGCCGATGCCCTGGAGAGCTGCGGCGCGATCCTGGAGGCGCTCATCGCGGACCCGACGTATCGAGCGCACCTGGCCACGCGCGAGGATCGTCAGGAGGTCATGCTCGGTTACTCCGACTCGAACAAGGAGTCCGGCTTCCTCGCTGCCAACCGGCTCCTCTACCGGGCGCAGGAAATGCTCGTGGCCACGGCTCGTCGGCACGGCCTGGAGCTGACCCTGTTCCACGGTCGAGGGGGCGCCATCGGGCGCGGCGGCGGGCCCACGAACCGGGCCATCCTCGCCCAGGCGCCGGGTTCGATCGACGGGCGCCTCAAGCTCACCGAGCAGGGCGAGGTCATCGCGGCAAACTACGCCAACCCGGCGATCGCCCGGCGCCAGCTCGAACAGCTCACGGCGGCGGTGCTCAGCGCGTCTACCCCCGAGCATGACGAACGCGTCTCGGCCGCCGCTCGGCTGGGCTCGGCCGCGATCGACGAACTGGCCGAGACGTCGTACCGGGCGTACCGGGCGCTCGTCTGGGAGGAGCCCGCGTTTCCGGCGTTCTTCCGCGATGTCACCCCGATCGCAGAGCTGTCGGCGCTCCGGCTCGGCTCGCGGCCGGCGTCCCGCGGTCGGGCGACCCGTGGGCTCCCTTTGGACGAGCCGCCCCCATCGATCGCCTCGCTGCGGGCCATCCCGTGGGGCTTCGCCTGGTCGCAGTCGCGCCTCAATCTGCCCGGCTGGTACGGGCTGGGCGCGGCGTTCGAAGCCTACGAGCTGGCTCATGGAGCGGCGGGCCTGGCTGAGCTCGCCGAGCTGTACCGGTCGTGGCCGTTCTTCAGCTCGATGCTCGACAACGCGGAGATGACCCTGGCCAAGGCGGACATCGCGGTGGCGCGGCTGTACGCCGGGCTGGCGACGGGTTCGACGGCGGCGCGGCTCTGGGCGCGGATCGAAGCGGAGTACGAGCGGACGGTGCGCTTGCTCCTGCGGGTCAGCGGTCGAGCCCGGCTGCTCGATGGGCTGCCGACGCTGCAGCGCTCGATCGAGCTGCGCAACCCGTACGTCGACTCGCTGTCCGAGCTGCAGGTCCGCTTGCTTGCCCGGTTGCGCGCCCTGCCGCCCGGCGACGCCGATCGTCCGGAGCTGCTGCGCCTCGTCCAGCTGAGCGTCAACGGGATTGCCGCCGGGCTGCGCAATACGGGTTGAGGTCCGGCTGGCAATCCTGGCCACCCTCCTCGCCTCGCCTCGCCTCGCCTCGCACGGCCCGACCCGCGCCTCGCCACTCCGGCCTGCGTGTGACGCGAACCGGGGTTGCGGCGGGCCGGGCCAGCGCCCAGGAGCGACCGCGGAGCACCAGGAAAGGGGCGCCCAGGGCGTGCCCTGAGCAGCGGCGCGTCCGGCCCGTCCGGCACGTCCGGCACGTCAGGCACGTCAGGCACGTCGCGACCTAGTGTTCCGTGCCCCCCGTGAATGTCCACGAGGCGATCCGGACCGGCGGGACGACCACCCCGCCGAGGAAGCCCTTCAGGCAGCGCCGCTCCCGGCCGACGGCCTCGACGCCGGCCAGCGCGTCCAGGTAGCTCTGGGTGAAGCGCAGGTTCTTGACCGGGCCGACGATCCGGCCGTGCTCGACGAGGAACGTGCCGTCGCGAGTCATCCCGGTCACGATGGCGAGTTTGGGGTGCACGGGGTTGGTGTAGTGGAAGCGGGTGACGAGCAAGCCGCGCTCCAGCCCGCCGATGAGCTCGTCGTGCGACGCCTGGCCGGCCGCCATGACCATGTTGAGGGGGAACGGTCCCCACGGGTTCGGGGCGGGCAGGCCATGACCGGTCGATCGAACCCCGTCCTTCGCCGCGGTCTGGGCGTCGTACACTACCCCGACGCAGACGCCTCGTTCGATGAGCGGCACTCGACGCTTCGGAACGCCTTCAAAGTCGAACGCCATGGGCAGGCCGGCCGGGTCCGTGCCGTCGTCCCAGACGTTCACCAATTCGCTGCCGACCCGCCGGCCGAGCTCGACGAACGAGCGGCCCTCC
>JANMQO010000130.1:0-2702 GCA_031370565.1 Chloroflexota bacterium | reverse complement strand
TCGGCTGGACGCGTGGCCGGTTCGAAGCCGGGGTGAGCCGTACCGCCGGCCGCCGTCAAATCGCCGTCAGGACCGCCGGGCGTCCGCCTCGATTTCAACCAGCAGCGACGGATCGATGAGCGCGGCCACCACGACGATCGTGGCCGCCGGTCTGATCGCACTGAAGCACGCACCGTGGGCGGCCAGCACAGCCGGGATCGCGCTCGCCTGGGTCACGAACATCCGGGTCCGGACCACGTCGTCCAGCGCGAAGTCCGCGTCGATGAGTGCCCGCTCGATGATCCGCAGGGCAGCGGCCGCCTGGGCGCCAGGGTCGTCGGGGTGTGTCGATCGGCCGTCCGGTCCCGCGTCCGTGGTTCCCGCCACCCAGCAGGCGTCCCCGATGGCGACGGCCCGACTGTAGCCCACGCTGGCTTCCCAGGGTCCGCCCGACGACACGAGCCGGCGGCCGGGATCGCCGGTGGTTCCGGCGCCTGGTTCGCTGTTCGGCTGACCTCCCGCGCCGGGCCGGCGGACGTCCGCGCTCATCGAGTCATGCCCGGTGCGGGCGCCAGCTCGCCACCATGGGGTCACGAGCCACCGCCAGCAGGAGCGCGGCGAGGAGGGTCGTGCGAGGCACGATCGAGTCCACTTCGAGGTACTCGCGGGGCGAGTGGTCGTGGCCGCCGATCGGACCGAGGCCGTCGAGGGTGGGCACACCCAGCCCGGCCGTCGTGTTCGCGTCCGAGGCGCCACCGGTCGCGACATCACGCACCCGAAAGTCGAGCCGATCGGCCAGCGCCATCGCATGCTGGACGAGCCGGACCGATCGATCCAGCCGTTCCATCGGCCAGTGCCGGCCCGTCTCCTCGACCAAGACGCGGGTGTCCGGCACGCTCGTCAGGGCGGCGATTGATCGGACCGCCGCTTCGGCCGCTTCGAGTTGCACGCGGTCCGTTGCGCGCAGGTCCACCTCGAGGACGGTCTCCTCGGCGACGACGTTCGGGCGAGTGCCGCCATGCACAACGCCCACGTTGCAGGTCACCCCCGGCCAGCGACCGTTGAGCGCCTGGAGGGCGATGATCTGATGGGCGGCCTCGAGGATCGCACTGCGGCCCTGTTCCGGTTCGACGCCGGCGTGGGCGGCCCTGCCCTGGATGGTGAGGCGCAGGTCGACCGTGCCCTTCCGGGCCGACACGATGTCCCCGTTCGCGCGGGCGCACTCCAGCACGAAGCAGACATCGGTCTCGAGCGCCAGCTCACGGATGATCGAACTGGAACTGGGCGAGCCTATCTCCTCATCCGGATTGGCCACAAAGACCAGCCGCTCGAAGGGAAAATCGCCCAGCTCGTCGTCGTCGGAGCCGAGCGTCCGCAGCGCGAGCAGCGCATACAGGCCGGCCAGGAGCCCCGACTTCATGTCCGCCACACCCGGTCCGTGGGCGAGACCCGCCTCGATCCGGAACGGGCGCAGTCGGGCGGTCCCCTCCGGAAAGACCGTGTCCAGGTGACCGATGAGCAGGATCCGGGGGCCGCCGGGCTGGCCGTCAAACGAGCCGATGACCGTGCTGCCCAGGGTATCGTGGGGACGGACCTCCACCGTCGCCCCAAGACGATCCAGAAAGCGACCTGTCCAGGCACCAACCTGGTCCACGCCCGCCTTGGTATAGCTGCCGCAGTCCACGTTGACCAGCGTGCCGAGATCCTCAAGATACGCGGGAAGCTCTTCCTGCAGGATCTCCTCGAGTTGATCGAGCTCGTCGGCGCTTACCGCGGCACCGGGCGCGTGCAGGGACTCCATGAGCGAGAGTCTACCGGTGCGTCGCCGTTGCCACCGATGACCGGTCGCCGACTGCCTCCATGACTTGCGCCCGCGGGGGTCGCGGCCCCATGATCCAGCCGAAACGCTCGGCCGATCGGCCGGGCTCGCCTGAGGGAGCACGGCCCGACCATGGAATTCGCGATCGGCCTCATCCTCATCGTCGTCAGCGCGGTCGAAATGCTGGGGATCATTGAGCTCGTCGGCCGGAACTCGCCGCACTGAAGGTCCGCTTCACCGCTCGCCACGACCCGGTGACCGCAAGGCACCGGGTCGTGTGCTGTCGACCGCCTTGCCGGCCGATCTGGGCGTGACCGGCGAGGTCCGAGGCATTCCAGATGGCGCATACGGCTGATCCGGGCGACTCGCGACCACTGAGATCCGTCCTTCGGCGCGTGCTGCGGCGCGAAGCCACGCGGATGCGCGACCCGCATCGGTTGTTGGCCATGGGCATCCTGGTGGTCATCGGCACGCTCGTCTGCACCGGGTTGATCGCCCGGGGCGAACTGGCCGGATCTGACGCCCGCGCGTACTGGGCGGCTGTCCGAATCTGGCTCAATGGCGGCGATCCGTACCACCCCACCGGCCCGTTCCTGCCCTACGTCTACGCCCCGTGGATGCTGCCGCTGTTCGCGCCGTGGGCCCTGCTGCCGTGGGACGTGGCCTGGTTCGTCTGGCGCGGCGGCACCATCCTCGTCCTGCTGTGGACCATCCACTGGGCGTATCGCCGGCGCCCACTCGCGACTGCAGTCGTCCTGCTCGGCCTGTCGTTCCCGATCGCAGCCAACCTCGACACGGGCAACATTACCCTCCCGCTCGCGTTCGTCCTGTGGGCAACCCGGTTCGCCCGACCGCCGGTCGCCGGCCTGCTGTGGGGTCTGGCGGCCTGGATGAAGTGGCTCCC
>JANMQO010000110.1:0-2725 GCA_031370565.1 Chloroflexota bacterium | reverse complement strand
AATCCTTCCGCCAGCACCAGCGAGGTGATGACCGACACGGCCGCCGCCGATCTGCGGGTGAAGCTGGACCTGCTCCTGGGGGAGCACATCATCTTTGCCTCGAAGGCAACCGGCGCCGCTCTCCTGGGCCACACCGCCGAGTACAAGGCCTATGGGGCCATGCTCAACGCCAATGGAACCGACATCGGCGAGATGATCGGGGCTGCCTTTGGTCCCGATGCCAGGGACCAGTTCAACAAGATCTGGAGCGCCCACAACGGCTACTTCGTTGACTACACCGTGGGTGTCGCGACCAAGGACAAGGCCAAGCAGGACAAGGCGGTCAAGGACCTCACCACCGACTACGTGCCGAACTTCGCGAAGTTCATCGCCGACGCGACAGGCCTGCCGCTCGACGCCGTGACCTCGCTGATCACCGACCACGTCCTTCAGACCAAGCAAATCGTCGACGATCAGGCGACGCGCAATTGGACCGCCGTCTATGCCGACATCCGGGCCGCCTATGCCCACATGTCGATGATCGGGGATGCGGTCGCCGAAGCGATCGTCGCCAAGCTCCCGAACAAGTTCCCGGGTGATGCCAAGAACAAGGGTGTCGATCTTCGGGTCGCGCTCGACAACCTCCTCCAGGAGCACCTCTATCTCGCCACCTCGGCGACCGGTGCAGCCCTCGGCGGGATGAGCGCCCAGTTCAATGCCGCAGGCACGGCCCTCAACACGAACGGGACGGATCTCGGCAGCGCCATCGGCTCCCTCTACGGTAGCGACGCGCAGGACCAGTGGAACAAGATCTGGAGCGCCCACAACGGCTACTTCGTCGACTACACCGTGGGTGTCGCGACCAAGGACAAGGCCAAGCAGGACAAGGCGGTCAAGGACCTCACCACCAACTACGTGCCGACCTTCGCGACGTTCCTGGCCGGTGCCACGGGTCTGCCCGTGGACGCCCTGACCAAGCTCATCACCCAGCACGTCCTGACAACCAAGGCGGTCGTCGACGCCCAGGCCTCCGGTGATGCCGCAGCAGCTGCTGCTGCCGACCGCCAGGCCGGCCAGCACATGGAGATGATCGGCGACCCGCTCGCCAAGGCGATCGTCGCCAAGTTGCCAGCCAAGTTCCAGTGATTTCCCTCCTTCGGGCCCGGCCGCGGATCTCCGCGGCCGGGCCGTTCCGGCTCACCGTTGGGGGCACCATCGCCGTCCTTCTGGTGGCGGCCTGTTCGTCGGGAGGCGGTTTCTCGCCAGCGATCCCGGCCTCGGCGGCTGGATCGAGCTCCACTCCGGCCTTGGCGGCGCCTTCGGGCGGCGCCTCCACTCCGGCCTTGGCGGCGCCTTCCGCCAGTCCAACCGCTTCCCGCAGTGATACGCCCGTACCAGCCAATGCGATCGTCGTCCACGTCAAGGATTTCACGCTCGACCCAGCCGCCATCGTGCACACCGGCCGGTCGGTCACGTTCGACGTCTTCAACGACGGGCCGACGCCCCACAACCTCACCGTCCGCACTGCGTCCGGGACCGTGCTCTTTGCCACCCGTGACCTGCGGGCCGGCGAGTCGCAGGTCATCACGGCCACGCTGCCCGCCACCGGCACGTACATCACCTTCTGTTCCCTCCCGGGCCACGAGAGTCTCGGCATCCGAGGCACCCTCGGGATCCGCTGAGCCGAGTCCCGCCGGCGACGTGCGACTCCAGCCGCGCCCGGCTCGAACGCCCAGGACGGCTGCGACACGGCGGCGCCGCGAGGCCGGGCCTAGGCGGGACGCATGTCATCGGCCGGGACGCGGGCACCGGCCCGTGGGAGTCGCCTACTTGGCCAGCGCCGCCTCGAGCCGTGCGATCTTGTCCAGCATCGCGTTCATCGCGTCGTCCTGCACCTTGAGGTGCGCCTGGATCTGGCCCGCCTCATGGAGGGTGGCGTCCGCGTCCTGGTAGGTCATCTCGGCGCGCTTGTCCGAGGCTTTGCCCAGGATGTTCTGGCCGACCATGATCACCGAGAGCATGACCAGCTGGATAAACGTCTGGCTGACCCACTGGATGAGGGTGAGGGTGCCACCCTTGATCGCGTCGGGAAGGACGACGAGGGCAAGCAGCGCGAACGCGTAGGCGCACCACATCGTGCCCACGGCGGTAGTGAGGCCGAGCGCGAACTTGCCGTTGAAGCCGACATGCTCATCCCTGGTCTTTGGCGGGCCGGACTTCTTGCGAGCCGCGATCCTCGGATGCGGTTGGTGGTCGAACGAGATAGCCATAGTGTGACCTCCTGATGGCTGCGCTTGATATTCCGCCGGCACGACGCCGAACCTGCGCGGGTCGTCCGGGCAGTCCGGTCGGCCGATATTGCCGCCAGCAGCAACCTTCCGCGGGTCGCCGCTGAGGATCACCGGCTGCGGTGGTCGAAACCATAGCGCAGGAACAGGTGGTCGTCGGCTCGACGGACCGAGACCAGACCCGCCCATGGGGGCCGCCCTCGCACAGAACCAGTCGCGCGCCGAGCGACCCCGCGATCTCCACAAGCCGCGCAGCCGCCACACGGTCGCCGGCTGAGGGCTCGCCACGCCCAGCCTGCCGTGCCACTCCGCGTAGAGGGCCGCCAGGAGCGGACGTTGTCGGGCAGATCCGCCGGCGCAAGCCGATGGTGCCGCTCACCGACGCGTGGATCGAGTATCCGGCGGGCGGTGAGCTTCATCGCGCCCGGGTTGGACCGATCATGGTGAACCATGAGATC
>JANMQO010000101.1:0-1969 GCA_031370565.1 Chloroflexota bacterium | reverse complement strand
GGCAGGCCATGGACGATGTTGAACGCCTGGATCGCCTGGCCCGCAGCGCCCTTGACCAGGTTGTCGATGACTCCGATGGCCAGGATTCGCCCGGTCCGTGGGTCATGGCGGACATGGACCCGGGCGACATTGCTGCCGAGGACGTGTCGGGTGGCCGGGCCGTCCGGCACGACCCGCACGAACGGTTCGTCGGCGTAGGCCGCGGCATAGAGCGCGTCGAGTTCGGCCTGGTCCACCGGGCGGGTCGGCCGGACGTGGCCGGCGGACAGGATGCCCCGGTTCATCGGGACGAGATGGGGCAGGAAATCGACCCCGACGGTGCCCGGGTTGGCAGCCGGCGCCAGGCCGACCGCTGTCGCGATCGCGGCCAGCTCCTGTTCGATCTCCGCGACGTGGCGGTGGCCGGTCAGGCCGTAGGCGCGGATGCTCTCGTTGATTTCGGCAAAATGCATCTCCGGCTTGGGCTCACGACCGGCACCCGAGACGCCGCTCTTGGCGTCGACCACCAGGTCTCCGATGAGTCCCGCTCGGGCCAGCGGGGCGAGTGCCAGCAGCGTCGCGGTCGCGTAGCAGCCGGGCGAGCCCACGATCCGGACGGCCGCCCGCGCCAGCGCGCGCAAGGCGTCCCGGTGGAGTTCCGGCAGGCCATAGATCGCGTCGGCGAGGAGCGCCGGGCGGGGGTGTTCGAAGCTGTACCAGCGAGGGTAGTCAGCCGGGTTGCGCAACCGGAAGTCCGGGCCCAGGTCGATGACCGTCGTATCGCCCGCCAGAAACGTCTCGATCTGGGCTGCCGCGGCGCCATGCGGCAGGGCCAGGAAGACAGCGTCCGCCAGTGGCAGCGCGGCGTCGATGTGGTGGGGCGTGCTGGCCAGCTGCGGGTGGATCGAGCCGACCGGCTCGTGCTCCCGGCCGCGCCCGACGAGCCCCACGATCTGGACGGCGGGATGGCGGTCGAGCAATCGGATGAGCTCCGCGCCGACGTAGCCCGTCGCTCCGACGATCGCCACGCGAATGGGTCCGGGCGTGCCAGTCCGGCGATCCGCCTCGGCCGCCGTCTCGAGTCTCACGCTCACGGGCGCGCTTGGCCACTCACGGGAGGCCGGCTCGGTTCGGGATCGGGGTGGATCGCCGTCATGGTCCGCATGATCATACAATGCCATGCATAGTCATGCAACGGTCAGGTATGCTCGTCAGGCCACCACTTCGGGGCGCTGGTACGGCCCGGTGACCAGGACCTCGCCGGACTCGTCGAACGGCGAGGGGCCGGTCCCGATGACTCGATAGCGGTGGTGAATCTCGGTTGCGCCGGACGACAGCATGGCGCTGATCGGGCAGTACTTGGTGGCCGACAACTCGATGCAGCGGCGGACGGACGCGACGCTGACGCCCGGCCCCTCCACCTCGTGCACGAGCTCGATGCTGGTGAAGACCTGGGGATACTCGTCGCGTTGCACTGCATGCACCCGGATCTCGTAGCGACTGAAGTCCTGGCGCTTCTTGTTGAGGATCGAGACCACGTCCATCGCGGAGCAGGCGCCCAGGGCAGCCGCCAAGACCTCGGTCGGACCAGGGCCACTGTCGCCGACGCGGTCGTCGAAGGTGACCTGGTGGCCGGAACCGGTCTGGGCGACCAACTGCATACCACTGCCGTGGCGGATCTCGATGCGCTTCTCATTCACGGCTGGCGACTCCACGGTGCGATGCGGGGGAGGCCCGGAATCGTAGACGCTACGCGTCGGATGTGCAGGAGCGGTCGGCTTGACGCCCGGGTATGCCGGGTCCCGTTGCACTTGCGGGGCAGAGGCATGCCTCAGGCGACGGGGGCCGCTTCCTCGTGGGCCAGGAACTGCTCCCGGTAGAGCCGTGCGTAGACGCCGTCCTGGGCGAGCAGCGTGGCGTGCGTCCCGCGCTCGACGATCCGACCGCGCTCGAAGACGAGGATCCGGTCGGCACGCAGGATGGTCGATAG
>JANMQO010000093.1:0-1678 GCA_031370565.1 Chloroflexota bacterium | reverse complement strand
ACGCCGACGAACATTTCCACGAACTCCGAACCAGAGATGGAGAAGAACGGCACGCCCGCCTCGCCGGCCACCGCCCGCGCCATGAGTGTCTTGCCCGTGCCCGGAGGGCCGACCAGCAGGACGCCGCGTGGGATCCGAGCGCCGAGTGAGTTGAATTTCTCGGGGTACTTCAGGAATTCGACAACTTCCTGGAGCTCGCTCTTGGCCTCGTCCACGCCCGCCACGTCATTGAACGTGACGACGGTCTTGTTGCCCAGAAACATCCGCGCCCGGCTCTTCCCGAAGCTCATTGCCTGGTTGTTGGTGCCCTGCGCCTGGCGCATCATGAACAGGATGAAGCCGACCACGAAGATGATCGGCAAGGCGGTGCTCAGCAGGATCGTCAGCCACGAGCTGTCCTGCGCGGGCTTGGCTCCGAAGATCTGCGGATCCAGGGTGACGTTGCCGGCCTTGGCCGCGTCCTTCATGTCGCCCCACACGTCGGTCAGGACCGTCGGCACGGTGACGGTGTAGGTGCTGCCATCCGACTTGGCGACCGTCAGCGAGCCGTCCTGTTGATTGACCGTCTTGACGTCGCCCTTCTGGACGTCGGCGAGGAATGCGGACCAGCGCACTGCGTTGGCCGGAGTCGAGCTGTTCAGCCAGGCAAAGAGCAGCGCCAGCGTCCCAACCAGGAGGACAGCCATGACGATCCCATTGCGGGCAAATTTAGCATTCAACGAGGGAGCCTCCGCGGCGAACGTGTCCGACGGGTGACCATGCACCCGTCACTGCACGAGTATAGCGCTGGGTCCCGGAACGGCTGAACGACCCGTCCCTGCTGGGCGCTACCCACGACTACGTCCGCGTCAAGCGTCCGGATGCTACTCGGCCAGATTTCTTCAGCGCCCGGCAGTCGACCGGGCGCGTGTCCGTCCCGATCGTGACCATCTGGTAGCGGGGGGCGGATTCGAACCACCGACCAAGGGCTTATGAGTCCCCTGCTCTACCACTGAGCTACCCCGCCACGTGAGCCGTCGCATTCTAACGTTCCGACCGGCCGGAGCGCAGCAGCCGGTCGGGACGATCAGCGACTGGGGCCGAAGAGCAGATCGAGCCACACGTCAACGGGTGCGCGATGCGCGGCGCTTGCTCCGAGGGCGACCGCAGCCGAGCCTGGCGCGTCGGCCGGCAGCGGTGAGGCGCCAGGCGCAAGCTCGAAGGGACGTTCGCGCGGCCCACCAAGCCCGTAGGCTCGGGCCTGCTGCTCGATGAAGGTCTGGCGCTGGATGAGATTGAGCTCGCGTTGCAGGGCGTCGACGTGGCTGGCCAGTACGCCGTTGGCGGTTCGGAGTTGGTCTGCCCGGCCGGTCGCGGCCCCGGCGTCCGTGACCTGGCGGGCGAAGACCATGACGATCCAGATCGAGACGACCCCGGCGAGCACCCAGGCGACTCGTTTGCGGGTGATGCCGGCCACCGGCAGGCTGCGCAGATCCGGGCCAGTCGGGCTGGCTGGACCGGCCTCATCGTCGTCCTCGGCAGGCCACGAATCGGTCGCGGCGTCGAGCGGCTCGAACTCGGTTTCAGGGCGTCCCATCATCGTGGCCGAGCCTAGCTGCCCTCTTCCGGCCTGTCAACCCGCGGTTGGCGTGCCAGCCTACCTGTCACACGCACGAACCATGCTGCGCTAGACTCGTCT
>JANMQO010000088.1:0-1506 GCA_031370565.1 Chloroflexota bacterium | reverse complement strand
CGCTCGCGCCGACCACGAGCAGGCCGCCGGGCGAACCCTCGGACAGGCCGCCGGAGATGAGCCGAAGGCTCACGACGCGACGCCGCCAGCCGAGCCGATGGCCGTCGAGCCGGGCTGAGCGGAGCCGATGGCCGAGGCGATGGCCGCCGAACCGCGGGCCGCCGAGCCGGTGGCCGTCGAGCCGGGCTGAGCCGAGCCGGAGGCCGCGGCCAGGCGAAGCTCCAGCGCCTGGAGCGGCGAGAAGTCGCGCAGTCGGAGAAACGCGGCGGCGGCGGCCAGCCGCTCCTCGACCGGGGCTCCCGGCGACGCACCGGCGTGGTCGGCCACGTCCAGCAACGCGGCGAGCGGGGCAAGGCCGATGAGCTCCGACTCGGCCAGCTCGACACCGGCGGCGCGCGCCTCGGCCTCGACCGCCTCCCAGACCCGCCAGAGCGGCGTCAGCCCGGTGTCGAGCAGGTTCATCGAGACCTGGGCGCAGTCCGGCTGCTCAAGGCGGAAGCCGTTTGCCTGGACGCTCGGCAACCCACCGCCCGCCTCGCGAATGGTCCGCGCGATCCGCCTGGCCAGATCAAGGTCGGTCGAGGCGAGGTTGACGTTCCAGGCGATGAGGAACGGCCGTGCGCCGACCGCCACTGCGCCGGCCCGAGGGTGGAGCCGGGTCGGGCCGAAGTCTGGCCGCCGCTCGGGATCGCTGCCGATCGCCGCCTTCAGGCCCTCGTACTGGCCGCGCCGGACGTCCGCCAGTTTCTCGCGGTCCGGCCGGGTAGCCGCTCGAGCGTAGAGGTAGACCGGCAGTCCGAACCGGTCCGCGATTCGCGCCCCGAAGCTGTGCGCCAAGGCGATGCACTCGCCCATCGTCGTGTCGCCCAGCGGCACGAACGGGATGACGTCAACCGCCCCGATGCGCGGATGCTCGCCGGACTGCCGCTCCATGTCGATCTCGTCGATCGCAACCGCGACGACGGCCTCCAGCGCGTTCGCGACCGCGTCCGCCTGGCCCGCGAGGGTGAGCACGCTTCGGTTGTGGCTGGCGTCGCTGGTCCGGTCGAGGAGGTGGACGCCGGGCGTCCCGGCAACCGCGCCGGCGAGCCGGTCAACGACCTCCAGCCGGCGGCCTTCGGAAAAGTTCGGGACGGACTCGACCAGTGCTGCCATGGCCGTATCGTGACAGGTCGGCCGGCTTCGGCCATGCCGTGGGCAACGGAAGGCCGTCATCGGCCGTGCCGCAGTGTCGAGGCCGAGACGCCCAAGAGCGTGGTGCTCGGAGCTCGGCGGGGCATGTGCGCGTGGCGACCATAGCCCGCACGCGGGTGGCCCGTCTTGCGCGGAATGTGCGCTTGGCGACCAAAAGCGTCAGTTTGGGGACCGGACCGTCCGCGTTTGGTCGCCCCACGTGCAGGAGCGGCTCCCACGCGCAGGAGCGGCTCCCTGGGTGTCTTCGGAGACCACTGACGGTCACGCAGACGACGGTTGTGATCGTCCGGCGCACATGCCGGCAAGGGTCAG
>JANMQO010000085.1:0-2031 GCA_031370565.1 Chloroflexota bacterium | reverse complement strand
CCGGCGATCGCGACTACGGTCAAGCGGCCCAGATAGCCCGGCACCAGCGGCAGAACGCACGGCGAGAGGAAGCTCAGCACGCCCGCGGCGAAAGCCACCAGGAAGGTCAGGTCGGTCACGTCGGCCATCCGGCTGTGGCGGCCGGTGCCGCGACGCTCGGCGCGTTGGCCGACGCTGGGGTTGACGCTGCCGTGGCGGATGGTGCCCGGCTACTCATCGTCGAGGACCTCCGTCAGCAGCCGCTCGAGCTTCGTCTGGCTGGTGGCCAGGCGGAGCTGCCGGCCAGCCAGCTCGACTACCGGGATCTCCGTGAAGAAGGCTCGCTCCCAGGCGGGGTTCGTGCTGATATCGCGCTCAACGAGCCGCGGCGTTGCCAGACCCGCCGCGGTCCGTGCCGCCAGGAGGGTGTCGAGCACGGATCGAGTCTCGCGGCACAACCCGCAACCGGGTCGCGCGTAGAGCAGCAGGTCCGGGAGCGGTTCGGGCTCGGACAAGGCGGCATGATCCATCGCCCGCAGAGTGTAGTCGAGGCATGGCGGAGAGCCCGTCGCTCAAGCCCGTCGCTGGAACCCGTCGCATTGCGCCAATGATCCTGCGCCCGGCGAGGTGGCCGGATCCACTGCCTTCAGCGCAGGTTGGCGGTCACTCGGTAGATCATGCCGTTGAGCCCGACCAGGTACAGCGAACCGTCCTCGCCCTCGCCGAACGAACTCGGTCCGCTCTCGCTGGCAGCCAGCAGTACCGGACGTTGGCGAGCCGCTCCGGCCGCCATGACCGCCCAGATCCGGCCCGAACAGGCATCGGAGAAGAGATAGGCGCCCCGCAGCGGGGTGCTTGGCCCGCGGTAGACGTAGCCACCGATGACGGCGCAACCGAGATCATGGCCGTAGGTTGCCAGCGGCGCTCTCAAGCCAGTACGGACACAAGCCGTCGTCGGGGCGAAGCAGGTGTCCCCTTCGACTCGGTTCCAGCCGTAGTTCCAACCTCGGCCCCCGCCCACGGCGCGCTGGGCGCGGTCAACCTCCTCAAACCTGTCCTGCCCGACGTCGCCGATCCACAGGTCCCCGGTGGCTCGGTCAAACGAGAACCGCCAGGGGTTGCGCAGTCCGCGCGCCCAGATCTCGCGGGCCGCCACTGTGCTGGTGGCGTACGGATTGGTCGGCGGAATCCGGTAGGCCAGTCCGGCCGTCGTGCCGTCAACGTCGATCCGCAACAACTTGCCCAGCCTGCTCCGAAGGGACTGCGCGTTGCCGGGCTGATCACCGGCCCCGCCACCGTCGCCAGTGCCGATGTAGAGGTAGCCGTCCGGCCCGAACGCGAGCATGCCCCCGTTGTGGTTGGCATTGACCCGATGGGGGATGCGCAGCAGTTGCCGGAACGAGTGCGGTTCGACCTGGTCGCGATTGCTGGAACGAGGCCGGAACTCAGCCACGACAAGGTCTCCCGTGCCGCGCTCCGTGAAGTCCACGAACAGGCGCGGACGCAGGCCGTATCCTGGATGGAAGGCGAGGCCGAGCAGGCCGCGCTCGCCGCCGGCCTCGACGAGGGCACGCATGTCGAGGAACGGCGTCGCCGCGAGACGGCCGTTGCGGATGATCCGCACGACGCCGCGTTGCTCCACGACGAACAGCCGGCCTGACCCGTCGCCAGCATTGGCCACGAATACCGGGTCGGACAGACCGCTCGCCAGCGGCCGAAGGTTCAGCCGCAGGCTCGACAGGGCAACTTCGCCGGGCACGGCAGGCGTGAGGGTCGGAGTCGCCGCCGCAGCCGCGTCGATTGTGGCCGTGACGACCCCGCCAGACACCGGCGCGCTGCGGGCGCCCGTGCCGGGACTGAGATCGGCTGTCTCGGGGACGAGTGCGTCGCGCCCAGCGGACAGACCAAGCAGGCCGATGGCCGTGGCGCCGGCGATGAGGACGATCGCCAAGCGGCGTGCAGCCGCCGCCCGACGCGGCCCGGTCTCCACCATGTCGACCTCCCATGCGTGATGCCTATGACACACCGTCCGGAGCTTCTTCGTCAATAGGC
>JANMQO010000083.1:0-2087 GCA_031370565.1 Chloroflexota bacterium | reverse complement strand
CGGTGTGGCTTCGATGCCACGCGAGCGTGCCGCTTCTGCGCCGACGCCCCAGACTTTGTGCCCGGGCGACGGTCGGCTTCGAGTTCCGGACACCGCCCGGAGCCGCGTGCGCCGCGTGCTTCACGGTACGGCCGTGACATAGGCGGGCATCCACGTCCGGCCACCATCGGTCGTCCGGACAATTCCACGTGAGACGACCGCGCTGCCGTACTCTGGAGCCCAGAACCGGAGTTGGCTCGCGATGCCAGAGCCGCTCATCGGCGACGACTGCCAGGTCGCACCGCCGTCGCTGGTCCGGCGAACCACGCCGGCCGCCGGGTCCACGGCGACGAAGTGCATGGCGTCGATGACGGCCACGGCAACCGAGCCGTTCTCGTTCTGGGCGATGCTGGCCACCTGCACCCACGAGAGGCCACGGCTCGTTGTGCGGAAGAAACGGAACTCCGGTGGGTTGGCAGACGATTCCGCCAAGACCGCCACGGCCCCATTCGAGCCCGAGAAGACGGGTGGCGCTACGAGCGTGTCGTTCACGTAGATGTCGCCGACGAGGCCCGGCAGGCGCGCATCGGACCACGTCCTGCCGCCGTCGCGGCTCACGTCGAAAACGGGTCGCCCCACTGGCCCGGCGTCACCCTGGTTGCCCGACCACAGCGTCCCCGAGCCGCTGACCCCGAAGATCGAGCCGAGGATTCCGCTGCCGCCATGCACGAGCCGCCACGTCACGCCACCATCGGCTGTGGCCAAGACCGCGCTCGCCCCGCCACCTCGAAGTCCGGCGATGAGCAGGTAGCCGTGGCGAACGTCGGCGAAGGCCAGGACAGGTTTGCTCCCGCCCCAATCCCCGGGCACCGTCACCGACTGCCAGGTCCGTCCGCCGTCGCTGGTCCGGCTGACCACGACGCGAAGCTTGTCGAACGGCGGACCTTGGCCATCGTACGGGGTGGAGCCAGGCCCGGGGCTCGCGCTCCAGGCATGGGTCGTGTCGAGCATGAAGACGTTCGAGAGGATGTCGCCTGGCGCGCCGTTGAGCGTCACGCCCGGCGCCAGGCTGCGCTGGACCCACGACGAGCCGTAGTCGGTGGAGAGGTACAGGTGGTTGCCATGGGCCGCCCACATGCCGCTCGTTCCGAACAAGCCGCCGTCGTCGATTGGAGTCGGAGCGGACGCCGGCGCACGCGATGGTGCGGTGGTTGCCTGAGCGAACGCACTTGCCGACGGTGATGGGGACACCCTGGCGGACAAGGACGGCAATGCCGACAGTGGCAACGAGGCCGAAGGTCCGACCGGCCCGGATCCCCCGGGGACCACGAGCAGGCCGCCGGCCACGAGAATGATGGTCAGCGCGGTGCCGAAAGCGACGAGCCGGCCGACGGGAGTCGTCCGAAACGTCCTGGCCATCCGTCGGACGGACGTCGCTGGCCCGGCGCCTCGGGCTTGAAGAAGCGGCCACATGGCGTTCACCCTCGAAGTCTATGGCGTAGTCAGGCTCGTCAGTTGGGGATTCCGCGGCGCCCAGCACCGCGAACGGCCAACGCCCCGCGGTCGTAGACTCCACAGCACGCTGCCAAGGGGGTCGACGTGCGCCAGGGGGAAGACGTGAAGAGCAGGTCGGGCGCGATTGTGCTGTTGGTCGGGCTGACCATCGCCGCCTGCGGAAACCCGCTTCCCCCGCCCACGCCGACTGCCTCGCCGACCTTGGCTGGCACGTCCCCCATTTCCACCGCCAGCCCGACAGCCGCGCCGAATGCGATCGGCGGCACGTGGACCGGTCTGCGCTGGGAAGCCCCGACGCTGGGCGCACCCTACGAGAGCATCTCGGACGTGGTGGCCTGGCGCGACGGATACGTCGCCGTCGGCCAGTCCCAGAACGTGTCGCTCGCGCCGCTCGGGACGCAGGCCACAGCCTGGTTTTCGACGGACTGGCACACTTGGAGTCGGACCCTGTTTGGTGTGCCGGACGCGGGCGATTCCGCGCCGTCGCGTGTGCTCTCGATCGGATCGAGCCTCGTCGCGATTGGGACGTCGGGCGTCCCGCATTGCACCCCACCCGAAGGCGAGGGGCAGGTCTGCGATCCGCTGCCTGTCGC
>JANMQO010000062.1:0-4673 GCA_031370565.1 Chloroflexota bacterium | reverse complement strand
GCCATAGCATCAACCTGCGTTTATATAAATCGTCGTTGAGCCGTCCCGCCCGACGCCATCCGGAGGCCCAGCCCTGAGCCCTTCTCCCGCCAGGATCCGCTCGACGATTGCGTCCGTGGTGGACCAGCCCGATGAGCTGCGCGAGATCCGTCTCTTCCACAAGGCGCTCGCGGACGTCAACCGGCTGCGGATCGTCCAGCGTCTGGCGGCCGGCGCCGCGACCGTGACCGAGCTGATCGAGCACGTCGGGCTCTCCCAGCCGCTCGTGAGCTGGCATCTCGGAAGGCTGCGCAGCGCCGGCATCGTGACCACCCGACGGAGCGGCCGCGAGACGCTGTGCAGCGTCCGCCCGGAAGCGTTCGACGAGGTCTTTGCGCGGGAGCGAGTCCTGCTCGGACTGGGCCGAGCGATACCCGGCGCGATACCCCCGCTGCCCGGCGCGATGCCCACCGCGACACCAGCCGGAGACCCAGCCCGGTGACCGGCGCACCGCGGTCGGGCGGCGGCTCACTGGTCACGCCGGCGGCCCGCGTGTTGGTGCGTCGGCTGGGCGAGCCGGTCGCCCTGCTGCTCGGTCGGCTGGGGCTCAGCCCCAACGGCCTGACCCTGCTGGGTTTCGGGATCACGCTCGTGGCGGCCGTCCTGGCCGGCGTTCAGCTGTGGTTGGCAGCGGGCATCGTTGGCCTGCTCGGTGGCGTCTTCGATCTGTTCGACGGGGCGCTCGCCCGCGCGACCGGCCGGGTCTCCCGGATCGGCGCCTTCCTCGACTCGGTCTTCGACCGCTGGGGGGAGGCCGTCCTGTACCTCGGGATCGTGGTTGGGTCCGTCGCGGCGGGCTTCGGCCTGGGTACCGGACTCGCCGCGTTCGCCATGGGCTCGGCCTTTCTCGTCAGCTACACCCGGGCCAAGGCCGAGGGCCTGGGGTTCACTGCAGGCAGCGGCATGGCCGAGGTGGGGCTCGCGCCGCGCGAGGTCCGGCTCGTCATCCTGGCCATCGGGCTCAGCGCGGCTGGCCTGACGGGCGGGGTGGAGGCCACCATCGCCGGCGGTCGCCCGGGGTACGGACTCACTGACGGCCAGCTCTGGCTCGCCCTCGCCCTCGGGGCGATCGGGGCCCTCAGCACGATCACCACCATCCAGCGCATCATCCATGTCATGCGTCAGACCGTCGGCAGTGACGGGAAGTAGGAGAGCAGCGCACGTGGCCAAGCACAACGACAACGGCACCAATGGCAAGAGCACTGGCAAGTCGAACGACAGCGCCGGGGCGGGCGGCGGCGGCACCCCGCAGGCCGGTGCCCGACGCCGGGGCGACGGCAAGATCCGGGTCGCCATCGTCGGCGTGGGGAACTGTGCCAGCAGCCTGGTCCAGGGCCGCTACTACTACGAGAACGCCAAGAAGGACGACTTCGTCCCCGGCCTCATGCACGTCGATCTGGGCGGCTACCACGTCCGCGATATCGAATTCGTGGCCGCCTTTGACATCGACAAGAACAAGGTCGGCAAGGACCTGTCCGAGGCGATCTACCAGAAGCCGAACAACACGATCGTCTTCCAGCAGGTCGCCCACATGGGCGTGCCGGTCGAGCGCGGCATGACCCACGACGGTCTGGGCAAGTACCTCAGCCAGATCATCGAGAAGGCGCCCGGCCCCACGGCCGACATCGTGGGCATCCTCAAGGAGCGCGAGGTCGACGTGATGGTCTCTTACCTGCCGGTCGGCAGCGAGGAGGCGACCAAGTGGTACGTCGAGCAGGCGCTCAAAGCCGGTGTTGCGTTCGTCAACGCGATCCCCGTCTTCATCGGCCGGGAGCCCTACTGGCAGCGTCGCTTCGCCGAGGAGGGCCTGCCCGTCATCGGTGACGACATCAAGAGCCAGGTTGGCGCCACGATCAGCCACCGCGTCCTGACTCGGCTGTTCATGGACCGTGGCGTCCGCCTGGACCGGACCTACCAGCTCAACTTCGGCGGCAACACGGACTTCCTCAACATGCTCGAGCGCGAGCGCCTCGAGAGCAAGAAGATCTCCAAGACCAACGCGGTCACCAGCATGCTCGACTATGAGATGGACCCGGACAACGTCCACGTCGGGCCGAGCGACCACGTGCCCTGGCTCCAGGACCGCAAGTGGTGCTACATCCGGATGGAGGGCACGACCTTCGGCGATGTGCCGCTCAACGCCGAGCTCAAGCTCGAGGTCTGGGACAGCCCCAACAGCGCCGGCGTCATCACCGACGCCATCCGCTGCCTCAAGCTCGGCCTGGACCGCGGGCTCAAGGGCACCCTCGTCGCGCCGTCGAGCTACTTCATGAAGAGCCCGCCGCACCAGATCCACGACGACATCGCGTTCAACCGGGTCGAGGCGTTCATCCGGGGCGAGGACAACGAGACGCTGGTTGGCAACGAGGCGCCCCAGCCCAAGCGATACCGGAAGATGGCCAATGCACGACCCAAGGCGACGGCCGCGGCGAAGTGACCGCCGGCACAACCCGGTCCGGCCGATGAGCGGCCCGATCCCACGGACTGCTGTCGTCCGGTGAGCGGCCAACGCGACTCGCCCGAGCAACCCGACCAGCAGGAGTCGCCCACGAGGGCGAGACGCCTGGAGGCACCGCACCGTCGGGTGGCGAGCGCGCCCCGGATCGTGGAACGGCTGGCCGTGCTTGGCTACCGCATGGCTGGCTGGATCGTCGCACGGCTGCCGGCCCGGCCGGCCTGGACCATCCTCGGCTGGGTCACCCAGGCGTCGTACCTGCTCTGGCCAGCCAAGCGACGCTGGTCGAACCAGAACTTCGGGCATGTCCTGGGCACGTCGCCGGACGACCCGGCCGTCCGGCGGTTGGCGCTGGGCGCCTATCGCAGCTACGCCCGCTACCTGGTCGAACTCATGCGCCTATCGTCCATGACGCCGGCCGGTGCAGCCGCCCTGCTCGATCCCACGAGCCTCGATGAGGTCGAACGGTTGTGGCGGTCGTCCCGGGGAATCATCTTTGTCGCTTGCCACGTCGGCAACAACGAGGCGATAGCGGCGGGTTGCGGTCATCGCGGCTGGCCGCTGTCCGGCGTCGCCGACGACTCGACCTTTCCGGAGCTCTTCGAGTTGCTCCGCCAGGAGCGCAAGCGCTGGGGCGCGACGGTCATTCCGTGGCGCAACCTGCGCGAAGTCTACGGCGTGCTCCGTCGCGGCGAGATGCTGGCACTCATGGTCGACTGGGGGTACCGCCCCGACGACATTCCCGTCAAGCTTTTCGGCGCGTGGACGACACTGCCGGCCGGCCCCGCAACGCTGGCCGCCAAGACCGGCGCGATCATCCTGCCCGTCGTCGCGAGGCGCATGCCCGACGGTCGCTTCCAGGCGTCCACCGAGGAGCCGATCCGGGTGGCCTCGTCCGGCCCGGCCGAGCTGCAGCGGGCGACCCAGGCGATCGCCGACGCGCTGGGTCGGGTCATCGGTGCGGCGCCGGACCAGTGGTACAGCTTCAAACCGATGTGGCCGGCGACCGCTGCGGAGATGGCCGTGCTCGAGGCCCGGGCGACGCAGATGGCGGCCACCAGGGGCGACGCGGAGACCCGGACGGTCGGGACACGATGACGCCAACCGCAGGATCCCCGACATCGGCGGCCAGCCAGGTCACCATGGGCGCGCCGACGCCTACGCCCGCACCTGCGGCTGGCTCGATCGGACGCGGAACGCTCCGCCAGCGAGCTGCCGCGGGGCTGCTGTCTGGCCTGTCCTGGCTCGCCTGCCGCCTCCCGGAGGCACCCCAGGTCCGACTGGCCGAGTTCGCTGGCGAGCTGTGGTACCGGCTCGACCGACGACGAGCGGCCCAGGCGCGCCGGAACCTTGGACGGGTCGCGGCCTGGCTGGCGGCCCACGACCAAGGCGACGCGCAGGTACGAGCCGCCGCGACCGATCCCGCCGCGCTGGAACGCCTGGTCCGGTCCGCCTTCCGCCACTACGCCCGCTACTACGTCGACCTGGCCCGGGCGCCGTCCTACACGCCCGCCTACCTGGCCGCCCGATTCCGGGTGGAACAGCCGGACAACCTGCGCGAGGCCTTCCAGCCCGGCGTCGGGGTCATGTTCGTCGGGCTGCACTTCGGCGCGCTCGAATTGCAGGCCTACCTGGCCGCCGTCCATGCCGGGCGGCCGCTCGTGTCGCCGATGGAAACGATCGACGATCCGGCGCTGCAGCGCTACTTCGAGCGGACGCGGGGCGCCATCGGAATCCGGATCGTCGGGTTGCGCGAAGCTCGCCGCGAGCTGACCGCGGCACTCCTGGCCGGCAGCCCGGTGGGTATCGTGGCCGACCGGGACCTGACCGGCGGTGGCATGCCCACGCTTCTCTTCGGTGCGCCGGCGTCGCTGCCACTTGGTCCCGCCCTGCTCGCGGTCGAGACGGGCGCTCCCGCCTGGATCACCGCCGTCCGTCGGCTGCCGGACTGCCACTACATCGGCCGGATCGAGCGCCTGGTCGTCCCCGCAGCTGGTTCGCGGCGTGAGCGAGTACTGGCCGTGCTCGAAGCGCAGGCGCGCGCCTTCGAGCGCGAGATCGCCCTGGCTCCGGAGCAGTGGTGGGCCGTCTTCTTCCCGATCTGGCCGGACCTCGAGCTGGGGGCAGCCGGGTGAGCGCGACGCGCACCGGGCACGACCCGAGCGACGGACACAACCCA
>JANMQO010000054.1:0-2024 GCA_031370565.1 Chloroflexota bacterium | reverse complement strand
CGGCCTCGGGACCGGCCGGGCTGTTCGCGTGCGCCGCGAGGTAGTGGCCGGCCAGGGCGCCGGCGAGCTCATCGGAGCCGAGGCTCTCGAAGAACCGTGCCGCGGCGAGATGGCGGGTCTTGCGGTCGGCCCGGGCGAGGGTGTTGTAGGCGACCTCCCGGATGAGCGCCTGGACGAACGCATATTGGCCACGCTCCGGGCTGCGCGGATCGGACTGGAGGGTGAGCAGCTCGCGCCGCACGAGGGCCCGCAGACGCGGCTCGAGCGCCGCCTCGTCGATGCCCGCCACGGCGGCCAGTCCGGCGATGGTGAAGCTCTGGCCGATGACGGCGGCATCGGACACGAGCGCCCGATCCTCAGACGCGAGCCCGTCGAGCCGCGACGCGATGAGCGCGGTGAGCGTCTCGGGTACGGCCAGGCTCGTCAGGTCACCGACCGGCTCATAGATGCCGTCGGCGAGGGTGAGCCGACCCTCGGCGACGAGCATCCGGACGGTCTCCACGGCGTACAGCGGGATGCCGTCGGCGCGGGCGACGATCGAGCGGACCGCCGGCTCGGGCAATCCGGGGACGAGACCCAGGAGGAGCTCGCGCATCGCGGTCTCAGAGAGGGGCTCCAGAAAGAGCGACACGAAGTTGCGTTTGCCGGCGCCCCAGTCCGGACGCTTCTCGAGCAATTCCGGTCGAGCCAGGGTGACGACGTAGATAGGGACGCCCTTGCTCCACTCCATGAGGTGATCGACGAAGTCGAGCGATCCGGAGTCGGCGAGGTGGAAGTCCTCGAAGACCATGACCACCGGCGCCGAAGCGGCGAGCCGCTCGAAGAAGGTGCGCCAGGCGGCGAACAGCTGATCTGCGCCGGTCGCACCGGTGTCGATCCCGAGCAGGGCCAGCAGGGCCGCTTCGATCCAGCGGCGCTCGGCCTCATCGGGGACATGGGTCGCGAGGGTCGCCGCGATCTTCGTCCGGGTCGTCCGTTCGTCGTCGGTTTCGAGCAGCCCGGCCCGCCGGCGGACCATCTCACCGAGCGCCCAGAAGCTGATCCCCTCGCCATAGGCCGGGCTGCGGCCGTCGTGGAACCAGACGGTGTCGACCAGGCCGTCGATGTACTTGAGGAACTCCCAGGCGAGCCGGCTCTTGCCGATCCCGGCCGGACCGATGACGCTGACCAGGCGCGTCCGCTTCTCCCGGTTGGTCGCGTGGAACAGATCCTTGAGCAGGCGCAGCTCGTCCGCGCGCCCGACGAACGGCGCCTCGAGCGTCTCGGCCCGGTTGCGCCCGCCGCGCTCGGCCACGACCCGCAGGGCGCGCCAGGCTGGCACCGGGGCGGTCTTGCCCTTGAGCGTCTGCTCACCGGCCTCCTCGAAGGCGATCGCCTTGGATGCCGCGCGCTGGGTCGCCTCGCCGACGAGGACGGTCCCGGGGTTGGCCACGGACTGCAGCCGGCTGGCCGTGTTGACGAGGTCGCCCGCGACCATGCCCTGGTTCGTCGCGCCGATCGTCACCGCGGCTTCGCCGGTGAGGACGCCGGCGCGGGCGGCGATCCCCGGGCCCAGGGTCTTCACGGCATCGACCAGTTCGAGGGCGGCCCGGACGGCGCGCTCGGCGTCGTCCTCATGGGCGACCGGCGCACCCCAGACCGCCATGACCGCATCACCGATGAACTTCTCGACCGTCCCACCGTAGCGGGCGATCACGTCGCGGGCGAGATCGAAGTATCGGGAGAGGAGGTCTCGGGTCTCTTCCGCGTCGCGCCCGTCGGTGAGCGCGGTGAAGCCGACGAGGTCGGCGAACAGGATGCTGACGAGGCGGCGCTCAGCGACGGGCGAGGCGGGGGACGGGGGCTGGAGGGCGGGTGCTGGGACCTTGGTCGTCTGCGCGTCGGCCGCCGTCAACCGCGCGCCGCACTCCCCGCAGAACCCCGCACCAGGCTCGTTCGTCGCGCCGCAAGTGGAGCACGGGGCGGCGAGCGATAGCCCGCAGCGTATGCAGAACTTTCGGCCCGGCCGGTTCTCCGTGGCGCAA
>JANMQO010000300.1:0-1865 GCA_031370565.1 Chloroflexota bacterium | reverse complement strand
CATGCGGCCTGCCGCTCGACAGGCCCTGCTTATCGGTTGACTCCGAACCCGGCGAGCCGCAGGCTGAGGACATGAGCAAGAAGACTGCCATCCAGGAGTCAGGCGGCGAGATCGTCGTCTACGAAGCTCCGGATGGCCATGTTCGTGTCGAGGTGCTGATCGGAGACGACACGGTCTGGTTGACCCAGAGGCAGATGGCCGACCTGTTCGACACGACCCCCCGCAACGTCGGCATCCACATCCAGAACGCCTACGGAGAGAGCGAGCTGGCGGAGGGGGCAACTGCGAAGGATTCCTTCGTAGTTCAATCCGAGGGCGGCCGACCCGTCCGTCGGCGCATCCAGCACTACAACCTCGACATGATCATCTCCGTCGGCTATCGGATCAAGTCCAAGCGCGGCACCCAGTTCCGCATCTGGGCGACCAACACCCTGCGGGATCACCTGATCCGAGGCTACACGCTCAACGAGAAGCGCCTCCGGGACCGGGGAGTCGAGATCGAGCAGGCGGTGGCTCTGCTCTCGTCCACACTGCGAAACCAGCAGCTCGTCACCGACCAGGGACAGGCCGTCCTCGATGTCGTTCAGCGCTACGCCCGCTCGTGGCGACTCCTCCGCGCCTACGACGAGGATCAGCTCTCGGCAGCGCCCGAGCAGACGGGCGCTCCGGTCGCCGAGCTGGACATCACCGCTGCGCGGACGGCGATCCGCTCCCTTCGCGACGACCTGGTCGCCCGCGGCGAGGCACCTGGCCTGCTGGGGCAAGAGCGCGGCGACGCCCTCGAGTCGATCCTCGCCGGCATCGAGCAGACCTTCGGCGGAGAGCCGCTCTATCCGACGATCGAGTCGCGGGCGGCGCACCTGCTCTACTTCGTGATCAAGGACCACCCGCTCATCGACGGCAACAAGCGTTCGGGCTCGCTGCTGTTCCTGGAGTATCTCCGCCGGAACGAAGCGCTCTTCACGTCCACGGGCGAGCCGCGCTTCTCGGACACTGCGCTCGTTGGTCTCGCCCTGCTCGTCGCCGAGAGCAAGGCCGGCAACAAGGACCTCATCATCCGGCTGATCCTCAACCTGCTGGCCGAGGACCGCCGGTAGCAGCAGCAGCCGTCGTCGCGAGGCCGGTCTTCCGTCCGCGCGCGCGCGGCGTCGCCGGAGCAGGGCGAGCGCCGAGGATCTCGTCGTAGGTCGTCGGCTCGCGGTGCGTCCCGAGACCGAGCAGGGTCTGAAAACCGGCCATCGGTAAGCGCCGGCGGTTCCAGCGGAACACGAACTCGTCGAGGTAGACCGGGAGTTGGTCGGCTCCGACGCCGCGGTGGGTTCCCTGAGCCACGCCTTGAGGTTCGAGGTCGCACGGTGGGCGTGCGGCACCACGACGTCGGCGCCTGAACGTTGTCGGAGCCGCGGATGAAGCGGTAGGCCAGGGTCTCGTCGTGGCGTTCCGGAGTGAAGCCGGCCGACAGGAGGCGAGACGCAGCGTTCCGGGTCGCCGCGGAGACGGCTCGGATGTCCAGGACCGTGTCGAGATCACCGGTCGTCCAAGTGGTCGTGACGTCGTACTCGGCCTCGAGGATCCGGACCATCAGGCCTCCGATGAGGACCCAGGGTAGTCCGTCCAGCAGCCCAGTCACCTCACGCGCCAGGCGCCAGAGGGCGGCTTCCTCGTCGCTGATCGGCGTGATCCGGATCGGTTGGGTCACGCGATGATCCCGTCGAGGAGCTTGCCGCCGACTTGCTGCGAGCGAGGCTCTGGATCGTCAAGCAGGTCCAGTGCGATCGCCGGGATCGGCGCCACCCTCGCTGGTGGCCATGCCCAGCCAAACGACGGCACAACCCGCAGGGTGACGTTGGCGTCGCTGCTCGGTC
>JANMQO010000293.1:0-4168 GCA_031370565.1 Chloroflexota bacterium | reverse complement strand
CCTGGCTGCGACGACCGGGCCGCACGCCGCCGCTCGTCCGGTCCGCCCTGCTCCACCTGAACATGATCGCGATCCATCCGTTCAACGACGGCAACGGGAGGACCGCGCGGATCCTCGCCGCGATCGAGCTGATCCTTGACGGCATCCGGTCGCCGGAGCTGATCAGCATCGAGGCCTATCTGCGACGCAACCGTGACGAGTACGTCGACGCGCTGCGCACGACGATTGGGCCGTCGTACGACCCGGACAACCATCCGGTCACGGACTGGCTCCACTACTACACCCGCATTTCGCTCGACCGGCTGGAAGCACGGAACCGGATCCTCGATGCGCTCCCGACCGATGTCGGCGTCCTGGTCTCCGCGCTCGCCGATGCTGGCGAGCCGCTCGACTGGGCGGTGACACTCCTGGCCGCACGGGTCAGCCGGATGCGGACGACGGCGCTGGCGGGACTGACCGGTCGCTCGACGCCGGCGGCGCGAGCCGAGCTCGGGCGGATGGCCCGGGCTGGCTGGCTCGAGCCGCGGGGGGCGACCCGCGGTCGCTGGTACGCCCCATCGGAGCGATTGACGGCAATTCCCCTGCACGTGCCAGAGTTGATGCGGCTGCTCGCGGCCGGTGACCAGCTCGTGTTGTTCGACGAGGAACTGTCGCGGTGATGCCGCCGTGATGCCCGCCGCCGTGATGCCCCTTGCTGGTCGAAGTAGCAGGCGTTGCGGAAGCTGAGTGCGCACGACTGCCCTACGCGCTGTCCCGCGCCGCGGCCTCCCAACTGTCGGCTCCCTCAATCGGGAGAATCCTGAGTGGGTACCCGCACGTCCGACTCCTGTCGGGCGCGCTCTACTCCCTGGTCAGCCGTGCGACCTTCTGCGGCAATGAGGTGGGCGGCACATCCAAATCCGTCAGGGCGCTGGCTCGCATAAATACGTATCAGGCGACCAGCGGTCGCAACGTGCCGGCGACGTGACGCTATCTTCGCGGTCATGACCCGACCGAGTGCATCACCGATCTCGCCCGAGTCGCTGGCCCGCGAACGATGCGCCGAGATTCGGGCGGGGACGCCGCCGCTCACCCAGGACGAGGTGGGCTCGCTCGCCGCGATTGTCGCGGGCGACTGGCAGATCGAGACAGACGAGATCCGCCGCGAGTTCACCTTCAAGACGTTCAACGCGGCCTTCGGGCTCGCCACGCGGATCGCCCTGATGGCCGAGGCGCAAGGCCACCACCCGGAGCTGGAGGTCAGCTGGGGCCGGCTCGTCGTCCGACTCACGACACACTCGGTTGGCGGGCTCTCACGCAACGACTTCATCATGGCCGCCCGGATCGACCGGCTGACCGGCGGCTGACCGATCGACTCGGCCAAGGGGGCAGCGTCCTTGACGCTCGTCGGGTGGTTGACGATGAGATACGTACGGTCGCCCAGGCGGGCTGTCGCGCCGCTTCGCGTTGGGAGACCCTGCCGGCTATCCGAGGGAAACCGTCACCGGGACGCATAGCAGGTCACATGGAGGACGGCATTCACCTGGCCCGGCACGAGGTCCGCGAGTAGACGGCAGGCTGACTCCGTCGGCAGGGCGAAGATCTCGACGTTCCGGCGCGCCGCCTCTTCGTAGACCTCGGCCATGATCGGCAGGCGGCCGCTTCGAGGGTTTCTGGCGGCGCCGGTAGCGCGGCGCAAAGTCGCCGGGATCAGTGTACGCCGGGTCCACATCGCGGCCATCGATCCGAATCGTCGGCGAGCCCGGGAAACATAGGCGTTCGGCCGTGGCTGGATCCGTCGCATCGACACCCTTGACCAGGGTGCCCGGCGCAACCTGGGCGATCACCCCTTCGAGCATCTTGCCGGGCGGCCGGATGATTGGCGCCGCCTTGGAACCAGCGAAGTTCGATCTCGCGGCTCATGGCCGATCCTCGGTGCCAGGACGAGGCACGAGGTCCGCTCGGCGTTGTCGCGGATCACCGACTCGCCGGCGGCGACGATCTCGCCGATCCGATCGTCCGCTACCGGTGATGGACGCGACCCGCCCTTGTTGCGACGCGGCCGGCGCCGTTGTCGGGTCGTCGGACGGCGAATGCTCTTGCTGTTGCGCGGCGGCGGCCGCGTTGCCCGCTTCTCTCAGCCGGCCGCCTGTGCCGTTTTGAGACGGTCACGGAGGAAGGCGCGTTCGGCATCGCTGGCGGCCAGCGCCGCCGCGAGGGCGTAAGACTGGCTGGCATCGTCGTGATGTCCAAGCCTCAGCAGCAGATCCGCCCGGGCGGCATGGAAGAGGTGGTAGTCATCGAGGTCGAGGTCGTGCAGGATCTCCAAGGCAGCCGCCGGCCCTTGGACCTCGGCTAGCGCGATGGCCCGGTTCATGATGACGACGGGCGTCGGCGTGATCGCCAGCAGTTGGTCGTACAGCGCCAGGATCTGGCCCCAGTCGGTCGCTTCCATGGCGGCCGCGTCGGCGTGAACGGCGTTGATGGCGGCCTGGATCTGGTAAGGCCCGGGCTGATTGCGGCGCAGGCAAGCGCGGACGATCGCGTGACCTTCCTCGATCAGCGCCCGGTCCCACAACGACCGATCCTGATCACGAAGCACGATCAGGGCGCCGTCCGATGAATAGCGGGCCGGCCACCTCGACTCCGTCAGCAGGAGCAGCGCAAGCAGTCCGGCGACTTCGGCCTCGTCGGGCATCAGGCCGCTGACCGCCCGAGCCAGCCTGATCGCCTCGTGGCGCAGGTCGTCGCCGGAAAGTCCGTCGGTCCCCGCGTTGTAGGTCAGGTACAGGACGGCCAAGACCGGTTGGAGCCGCTCGGGCAGTTCCGCCTCATTCGGGACCCGGTACGGGATGTGGGCCGCCCTGATCTTGTGCTTGGCCCGGACGAGTCGCTTCGCCATGGCCGGTTCGGCGACCAGGAAGGCGCGGGCCACCTCGGCCGTGGTCAGGCCACCCAACAGCCGGAGCGTCAAGGCGACCTGTGCCTCGGTGGAGAGTGCCGGGTGGCAGCAGGTGAAGATCAAGCGGAGGCGATCGTCCTGCACGGGCCCGGCTTCCTCTCCGTTTGGTGCGTCGGCGACTTCGGCCACCTGGCCCAGGAGCTCGCGACCCCGCGACTCGCGGCGGAGGTGATCGATAGCTCGATTCCGGGCGGTCGTCGTGATCCAGCCGCCGGGGTTCGGGGGCAGGCCGTCGGCTGGCCACTTCCGCAACGCGAGGGCGAACGCCTCCTGGACCGCGTCCTCCGCGAGATCGATGGCGCCGAAGATGCGGATCAGAGTGGCCACTGACCGACCGGACTCCTCACGGAAGATCCGGCCGATCAGCGCGTCATTGACGATGGGCAACGATCAACCGCCTGCCGTGTCCACGAACGGCCAAACTTCGATCGGCGACGAGATCAGCCTGGTCACCTTCGACGCCCAGCCGAGCGCTTCATCCAGGTCGGCCGCGTCGATGATGTAGAAGCCAGCGAGATGCTCCTTGGCCTCCACGAACGGACCGTCAGTGGTGACGATCTCGCCGCCGGACACACGAAGGACCGTGGCCGTGTCGGGATCGTGTAGGCGGGCCGAGAAGACCCACGCACCGGCGCCCTTCATCTCCGCTTCGAGCGCCTGGATCGGCTCCCAGGCCTTCTGCATCTGCTCCTCGGTCATGGGCTCTCGGGTCGCTCCGGCGACGCTGTGGGTCGAAAGTAGGTATCGCGGCATGTGGCGCGCCTCGCGGGTGGCTGGCGAGTCCAGCCTGTCACCCCACGACGAATGACGTTTGGCGAGATGGACAACCAGGAGCGCCGCCCACCCCAGCTTGACGCGCAGCTCTACAGTCAGCTCGTCCAAATCACGTGATCCCGGCCAGTTCGCGCTGCTCGTCGGCCAGCTCGTTCGCTGGCCGGGTCTGCTGTTACACCAACTCTAGGGACACCAACCTCAAGACCGCGGCTTCATGCTGCGAATCTCGTGGCTCGCCCCTGCCACAACGCTGAAGCCCTGCTGACTGAGCGATTCCCGTAACCGCAAACCCCACGCCTATCTCTTGCAGGATGCGGGCGAACAGCCGCGGATCCGGCCCGTGGCGCTGCTGCCTTCGACACAGCGCGTGTTCAGAGAGTGGACTTCCGACATAGACCCTCGAATCGCCTTGCTAGTGCCAAGCGGACAACGTCCGTCGAAGGCGCCTTACCC
>JANMQO010000291.1:0-10561 GCA_031370565.1 Chloroflexota bacterium | reverse complement strand
CCGGGCGCCGGCCCGGGTGGCGCCGACCGCGGCACCGAGACCGCCCGGGCCGCTGCGGACGACGAGCACATCCGTCTCGAGGATGACGTCGACGAACCGGGCCGCCTCGGCGCTCCGTTTCGGGGCGGCGCCATCGATGTTTGTCACGGTTCCGAGGACGTCCCAGGTTGCGCCGCGGCCGGACGGCCGTAGCGGGCCGCGGACCAGAACGGATCAGTCGGCGACGGCGAAGACCGGCGCGGGCAGGAGCGAGACCCGCACCGCCGTCCCCCCAACGAGCATGGCGGACTCCGCGGCGGTCATCTGGGCGACGATGAGCTCGCCCGAGGCGAGGCCCACCTGGACGCGACAGACGGAACCGAGGAAGCTGACGGCCAGGATATGCGCCGGGCCGCCAGCCTCGGGGACCAGGCGCACGGATTCCGGACGGACGAGGGCGGTCACCGGGCCGGCCCCGGTGGAGCCCTCGAGGAGCTGGAGCTGCGTCCCCAGGACCTCCACGACCCCGTCGCGGGCAGTGCCCGCGATCCGGTTCGTCAGCCCGACGAACTCGGCGACGAACCGGGTCCGCGGGCGGTCGTAGAGCTCCGCGGGCGGCGCGATCTGCTCCAGGCGGCCCGCCGACATGACGCCGACCCGATCGCCCAGGGCGAGCGCCTCCTCCTGATCGTGGGTGACGAACAGCGTCGTCGTGCCGACGGCGATCTGGATGCGCCGGATCTCCTCGCGCAGCTGGCGACGCACCTTCGCGTCGAGCGCCGAGAGGGGCTCGTCGAGGAGGAGCACCTTGGGCTGGATTGCGAGCGCCCGCGCGAGCGCGACGCGCTGCTGCTGGCCGCCCGACATCTGGTACGGATACCGATCCGCCTGCTTCTCGAGACCGACCAGCTCGAGCATCTCGCCGGCCCGCTTCCGGCGTTCCTCCCTGCCGACCCCACGGAGCCGCAGCCCGTAGCCGACGTTCTCGATCGTCGTCATGTTCGGGAAGAGGCTGTAGGCCTGGAATACGATCCCCATGTCCCGCTTGTTCGCGGGGACGCGCGTGATGTCCTTGCCGTCGACGAGGATCGTCCCGCCGTCGAGCTCGTCGAGGCCGCCGAGGGCCCGCAGCGCCGTCGTCTTGCCGCACCCCGATGGCCCGAGGAGGGCGACGAGCTCGCCGGGGGCGATGTCGATCGAGAGCCCGTCCAGTGCGTGGACCGGGCCGTACCAGCGGTGCATCTCCTGGAAGGCGACGGCAAGGCCGTGCCCCGTAGCGGGGGGGCCGGAGCTCGGGGAGTTCATCGGGCAGGCTCCTCCTCTGGGGCTCGCTGGGTGCCCTGCCCGGCGCCGGGGGCGAAGTGGGAGATGACGTAGAGCAGGATGAATGCGAAGACCAGCGCCGCGAACGCCACGGCGACCGACACGAACGGATCGCGCTTGCCGAGCAGGTAGATGACGACCTGCAGGGTGTTGAAGGAGAGCAGCGACGAGATCGTGTACTCGCCGAGCACCAGGGCGATTGCGAGGACCGACGCCGACAGGATCCCGCCCCGAATGTTCGGGACGATCACCTGGAAGATCGTCCGCGGCCAGCTGGCGCCCAGGCTGCGGGCAGCGTCGGTGAGCGTCGAGACGTCGATCGAGCGAATGCCCGAGTCGATGGCGCGGTACGAGTAGGGCAGCACCAGGATGATGTCGATGAAGGTCAGGGTGAGCGGCGACCCCCCGGCCGCCCCGAGGTGCTGGCCCATCCACCGGTAGACCGGGCCGATGCCCACGACGATGACGATCGCGGGGATGGCAAGCGGCAGGAGGCACAGGAACTCGACCACCCGGCGCATCCGGGGGACCCGGACGACCGTCCAGACCATGGTGGGCACGAGGAGGAGGAGCATCCCCCCGACGGTGAGCGCAGCGATCTCGAGAGAGGTGGTGATCCCGTCGACCAGGTTGGCGTTGCTGAAGATCGCCGCGTACGAGTTCAGGTTCCGGCTGCCGTAGTCGCCGCGGGTCGAGAACTCCAGCATCGCGAACAGCGGCAGCATCAGGTAGCCGAAGATCAGGACCAGGATCACGATCCGTGCGGTCAGCTGGCCGCGCAAGCGGCGCCGCGCACGCCCGCTGCCCTTGGGGCGCTGGAGGAGCGCGTTCTCGGAAGGGGCCGCGCCGGACGAGCCCTGGGACCAGCTCATCGGACCCAGCGCGAGGCGCGCCGCTGGATCAGGGCGTAGGCCGTCATCACGAGCGAGACGATCACGATCATCCCGAGCGCGAGCGCCTTGCCCACGTTCTCCTGGCCGAGCACGACCTCGCTCTGGAGCTGGGCGCCGATCTGGAGGGTGATGATCGGGCTCCCCTGGCTGATGAGCGCGGCGGCCGTTGCGTACGCAGAGAACGCGTTGGTGAACAGGAGGAGCAGCGCACCGAGGAAGCTCGGGGCGAGGATCGGGCCGCCCACGTGCCGCCAGAAGGACCAGGCGCCGCCGCCGAGGCTCGCCGAGGCGTCGTACCACTCCTGGCGAAGCCCGTCGAGGGACGGCAGGAAGACGATGAGCATCAGCGGGATCTGGAAGTAAGTGTAGACGACCGCGAGGCCCACGAGGCTGTACAGCCACGACGCGTCGGTCAGCAGGTTGACGTGGAGGGTGTTCTTGAAGAACAGCGTGACGAGGCCGTTGAACCCGAAGGCGGCCAGGAAGGCGAACGCGAGCATGACACCGCCGAACTGGGCGAGCACGCCCGAGGCGGCGACCATCAGCTGGCGGAGGAGACCGTTGGGGTCGCCTCGCACGACCGCCCAGGAGAGCAGGCCGCCGAAGACGGCACCCGCGATCGCGGTGGCAACCGCGAGCTGGATCGACTTCACAAACGCGTCGACGAACACCTCGTCGGTGAACATCGGCCTGATGTTGTCGAGGGTGAATCCGCCCTGGGCCGTCGTGACCGCCCCGACGGTGACGATCAGCGTCGGGAGGATCAAGAACAGCCCGAGGTACGCGTGGAAGGGGATGAGGGCGAGGTAGTTGCGCGCCCCCCTGAAGCGGCGTGAGCCAACCCCGCTTGAGGCGGGGCCGGCTGCCGCTGACGAGGACGACACGGGCGGAGTGACCGGCGAATCGATCAAGCAGGCGCCTCCGGTCGTCAGTGTTCCGGGGTTACTTGATCGTGATGAACTTCCAGTTGTCGGCCAGGTACTTCTTGGCCGTGTCGATCTGGGCCACGGTCAGCTGGACCGGGGCGACAGTCGGCGGGTTGACCGCGGCGAACGCGGCCTGATCGACGGTCCCGGCCTTCTGCATGACGGCGAGGCGGACGGGAAGCGCGAAGCCCTTGAGCCAGGTGTTCTGGCCGGCGTCGGAGAAGACGTACTCGATCCAGCAGCGGGCAGCGGCCGGATGTGGGGCGTCCTTGTTGATCGCATCGTTGTAGAAGGCGGCCACCGGCGGCGCGTCGCTCGGGACGACGACCTTCCAGTCGATGCCCTTCGGCTTGAGCGCGGCAGTCTGGGAGTTGTTGTTGTACGTCCAGTCGATGACGATCGGGGTCTGGCCCGAGGCGATGGTGGCCGGGTTCGGGTCGACCGGGAGGAGGTTGCCCATGTCGGCGAGCTTCTTCATGAACTGCACGCCTGGGGCGATGTTGTCGGCGGAGCCGCCGTTGGCGAGCGCGGCCAGGACGACGCCGTTGAAGCCGGCCGACGCCTTGAGCGGATCGCCGTTGAGCGCGACCTTGCCCTTGTACTTGGGATCGGCGAGGTCAGCGACCTTCGTGATGGTCCCGAGCGAGCCGTCGTAGCCGATCGTCTCGAAGCCCGTGTAGTTGTTGATCCAGAGGCCGGTTGCCTCCTTGTTCGCGTCGGGGATGTCAGCCCAGATGGCGGGCTTGTACGGAGCGTAGATGTCAGTGTGGGCCAGGGCGACGACCGTGCCAAGGTCGAAGATGTCAGGCTGGCGGCCGGTGCCGGCCAGCTGCTGGGCGGTGTTGATCTCGGTCTGGCTGTCGGCGTCCGGCTGGTCCGACTGGACCTTGATCCCGTACTTCGCCGTGAAGTCGGTGATCATCTGGCCGTAGTTCGCCCAGTCGGGCGGCGTGGCGATGAGGGTGAGCTGGCCCTCGGCCTTGCCGGCCGCGCAGACGGCGTCAACGCCGCCCATGTCGGCCGCCGACGTCGCGTCCTTGGCCGCGACGGCCGGGGCGGGCGAGGCCGCGGCGGACGAGGCGGCCTGACTGGCCGGGGCGGACGAGGCCGCGCCGGAGCTCGAAGAGCTCGGGTTCGACCCGCCGCATGCGGCGACGATCAGGACCATGGTTGCCAAACAGACAATGACCCGCGATTCCATCCTGCGCACGAATAGCCTCCTCAAGGCAGATGCCGTGAACACTCCCGTGGCTGTCGGTCAGCCGGGCAATTTCACCATGACGTGCTTGATCTCCGTGTACTCCTCCAGTGAGTAGATAGATCGCTCCTTTCCGTTGCCGGATTGCTTGAACCCGCCCCACGGCATCTCGGGGGTCACCGGGCCGTGGTCGTTGATCCAGACCGTCCCGAAGCGGAGGCGACGGGCCGCGTCCATCGCCCGGCCAACATCGCGCGTGAAGACGGACGCACCGAGACCGTAGATGACGTCGTTCGCCAACTCGTAGGCGGCAGCGTCGTCCTCGGCGCGCTGCACGGTGACGACGGGTCCGAAGATCTCGGACTGCACGATCTCCATGCGCTGATCGACATCGACCACCACGGTCGGCGACACGTAGAATCCCGGTAGGTTCAGGCGACCGCCGCCAGTGAGGAACGTCACGTTGGCGTCCCTGGCGCGGTCCAGGAAGCCAACGACGCGATCCCGGTGCGCCTCGTGGGCGAGCGGCCCCATCTCGACGGACGGATCGGCGGGGTTGCCGACCCGGAGCGAGGAGACCGCCGCGACGAGCTCCTCCAGGACGCGGTCGTAGATCCCGCGCGTGGCGATCACCCGGGTGGCCGCGCTGCAGTCCTGGCCGGCGTTCCAGAAGCTGCCGGCCCGCAGCGCCGCGGCGACCTCGACCGGATCTGCGTCGTCGAGTACCACGGCCGGCGCCTTGCCCCCCAGTTCCAGGTGGACGCGCTTCAGGGAGTCGGCAGCCGCACGTACGACCTCCTTGCCCGTCGCCGAGCCGCCGGTCAGCGAGACCATGTCGACGTCCGGATGGCGCACGAGCGGGGCGCCCGTGTCGCGGCCGTCACCCGTGATGACGTTCAGCACGCCGGCCGGGAAGATCCCGGCGGCGAGTTCGGCCAGCCGAAGCGTGCTGAGTGGCGTCTGCTCGGACGGCTTGAGCACGACGGTGTTGCCGCCCGCCAGGGCGGGACCGAGCTTGGTGACCGCCATGAGCAGCGGGTAATTCCAGGGCGTGATCAGGGCGGTCACGCCGACCGGCTCGCGCCGGGTCATCGATGTATAGCCCCGGAGGTACTCGCCGGCAGCTCGCCCTTCGAGACAGCGCGCCGCGCCGGCGAAAAATCGCAGCCTGTCGACGACGCTCCGGATTTCCCCACCGGTGTGGGCGATCGGCTTCCCGACGTTGAGGGACTCGAGGTCGGTGAGCCGGGTCGCGTCATGCTTGACCGCCTCGGCGAGCGCGAGGAGCATCTCAGCCCGCTCGCCCGGCGTCGACTGGGCCCAGCTGTCACGGGCTCGCCGGGCGGCCGCGACCGCCCGGTCGACGTCCTCGCTCGAGCTGCGGGCGACCGACGCGATCGACTCACCCGTCGCTGGGTTGACGACATCCATGGTGGCGCCGCTGGCCGCCGCAACCCACCTGTCATCGATGAAGTTGCCGTTGGGCTCGAGTTGCACGGTACCCGCCCACAGCTCAGTCGAAGATGACGACATTGCGGCTCCCTTCGCCCGAGCGCAGTCGCTCGCACGCTTCATTCAAGCCTTCGAGCGGGATGCGCTGGCTGATGATTTCATCGAGCAGCAGCTCACCTGCCATGTACCGCTCGACGAGCGCCGGGATGTCCTTCATCGGGTTCGACGAGCCATAGTAGCAGCCCCTGATCCGCTGCTCGTTCACGAACGGACCCGCGTCGATCGTGAGCGACGCACCGTGCTTCAGCAGGCCGACGATGACCGCCTCGCCACCGACGTCGAGAGATCGCCATGCCTGCTGGATGGCCTGCTCGACGCCGGTCGCCTCAAAGGCGAAGTCGACGCCGTCGCACAGCCGCCGGATCGACTCGACCGGATCCTCTTCCGTCGAGTTGACACAATCGGTGGCCCCCAGCCGCCGTGCGAGGTCGAGCTTCTCCGGGCGGATATCGATCGCGATGATCCGCGACGCTCCGGCGATCCGGGCGCCCTGGATGGCGTTCAGGCCAATTCCGCCGCAGCCGAACACGGCGACCCGCGAACCCGCCGGCACCTGGGCCGTGTTCAACACCGCTCCGACGCCCGTCAGGACCGCACAGCTCATGAGCGCCGCCCGGTCCAGCGGCATATCGGGACGGACCGCGACGAGGCCCGACTCCGGGACGACAGCGTACTCGGCGAACGCGGAGACCGTCAGGAAATGGTTGAGGCGCTCGCCGCGGCGGGTGAGCCGGCTGGTCCCATCGAACAGGGCGCCGGCATTCATCGCGTCGCCGGCCAGGGAGCAGTAGTTTGGCCGCCCGCGAAGGCAGTATGAGCACGAGCCGCACGAGGGAGCGATGGTGGTGACCACGTGGTCCCCAACGCGCAGGCGGGTGACGCCCGGCCCGGTCTCGACCACGACACCCGCGGCCTCGTGTCCGAGCACGGCCGGAAACGGGACCAGTGTCCGCTTGCCGTCGCTCGCGTTCAGGTCGCTCCCACACAGCCCACTGGCCGCAATCTTCACGAGGACTTCGCCCTGCCGGGGGGGCGCCAGCTCCACCTCGTCGATCTCGAAAGCCCTGGCCGTGCCTGTCAGCACGGCCGCCTTCATCAACAACCCGAACCTCCTTGTGCGGCCGCGAACCCGCAGTCGCCGGTCTCGATGACATGGACGGTGTGGTGCGCGATGCGGTCCTCGTCGAGGACGAAACCGAACCCCGGCCGCTCCGGGACGTGCACGTTGCCGTGCTCGTCTATGGCAACCGGCTCGGCGAGCATCTGGTCGCGAGCGGCGGCCGTGAAGCCGCTCGGCGGGTCATGAGGGAACTCGAGGTAGCCGCAGTTGGTCAGCGACGCGGCGAGGTGCAAATGGACCAGCAGGCCGAGCCCATTGCCCCAGGTATGCGGGACGACGTCGACGCCGGCCAGCTGGGCGAAGGCAGCGAGCTTGCGGATGGCGGAGACGGTCTCGGACTTCACGGCGTCCGGTTGCAGGACATCGAAACAGCCGCGTTCGAGGAGCAGCCGAAATTCGTGGAGGCCGTGGCTGTCCTCGCCGCCGGCCAGCTTGAGCGTGTCGAGTCGTTCGCGCAACCTCGCCAGCCCTGTGTAGTCGTGACGAGGCAAGGGCTCCTCCAGCCAGGAAACCTTGAGTCCCTCGAGCTCACGAGCCACCTGCAGTGCGGTGCGGAAGTCCCACACGTGGTGTCCGCCGATGCCGGGATCAGCGCCCGCCTGGTTTGCGTCAACCATGAGTTCGACCCGACTGCCGACCGCCTGACGGACAGCCTCCACGACCGCGAGGTCGTCGCGCGGATCGTCCTCGTGGAAGCGGAGCTTGACGGCCGTGAAGCCCTCGTCCACGAGCCGGACCACGTCCGCTGCGCGCGCCTGTGGTGTCCGCAGTTCGCCGGTGGCGCAGTACGCCCGGATCGGCTCGTTCGTCCCGCCCCACAGCCGATACACCGGCAGCCCGGCCGCCTTGCCCAGCAGGTCCCACAGCGGGATCTCCATGCAGTAGGGCGGCGGCCCGAGGATCTCGGCGTCCCGGATCATCGCGGCCAGACGTTCGATCTGGGTCGGGTCCTGACCGAGCAGGTGGGGCGTGATGAACCGGTCGATCGCAACGGCGGCCTCCAGCCCCCCGTGGGCCGCGCCGACGCCGACGAGACCCTCGTCGGTACCCACCTCGAACAGCACGAAGACCAGCTTCGTCTGGACCCGGCCGCGTCCCCAGGCGGGCCGGAAGGGCGCGTCAAGCGGCAGCTCGACCAGCCGACTTCGAACGCCGGTGATGCGCACCTGCAGAGCCCTCCCAGGCCGTTTGCTGCTATCACGCAACTAGCGTCGCACTATAGCGGCGGCGAGGTGCGGTAAGATACCAGCATCAAGGACGCACATGCAAGATCTCGGAGAGATAGGAGGGGCCTGTGATCGGCGGGGTGCAGGCCGTCGAGCGGGCTCTGCTGCTGCTCGAAGAGATCGCCGCCAGCGCGGTCCCTCCCACGGCACCGGAGGTCGCGCAACGCGCCGAGATCAACCGAGGCACGGCGTGGCGGTTGCTGCGCACGCTGGAGCACTTCGATCTCGTCGAGCGAGACCCGATGACGGGCCGCTACTCGGTGGCCTACGGCACCGTACGGCTCGCCACGGCGACCGACGCGTCATCCCTGGTCCGGCGAGCCCGTCCGGTCCTCGAGCGGCTCGCCGCTGAGACCGACGGCAGTGTCTTCCTCGAGGTCGCGAGCCGAGGCAGGCTGCTCGTGCTCGACGAGGCCCGCTCCAGCAGCCCGGTCCTGGTCGACATCGCAGGGGTGGACATCCCGCTCCATTGCGGGTCGGTGGGCAAGCTCTACCTCACCTCCCTGCCGGAGGATGAGCTCGCTCAATACCTGGATTCCCGTCTGCTGCGCCCCACGCCATACACGGTCACCGATCGGGCCAAGCTCCGAGACCAGCTCGAGGAGTGCCGACGGACAGGGGTCGCCACGAACTACAAGGAGCACCAGGAGGAGTGGTGCGGCATCACCGCGGCGATTCGAGATCGGGCGGGCCGAGATCTCGCGTATCTCAATGTCACGCTGCCCACGTACCGCTGGACGGAGGACGCGCTCCAGGCGCTTGCCACGCCGTTGCGTGCCGCAGCCGCCGAGATCGAGGAGAGGCTGCACGTGCGCGCAACGACCCGCACCGGCCCGAATGGGACGCGGACGCCGAGGCCAGATCCCGCTCGAGCAACGGCGGCCGTGACCGAGACGCGGCCGGCATCGGGTGGTCACGAGAACGCACGCCTGGCCGAGCCCGGCAGATCGAGCCGTGACCGCGGCTAGAGCTCGTCACCGAACACGTGGTTGCAGGGGGAATCGACCGCCAGCTCGACCGAGTACAGGCTGACCCCGGGGCATCGAGCCGGGTCAGCGGATCTGAACTGGCGTCCCGCTCCCCACCGAACGATAGGCGGCCTCGACGATCTCGAGGGCACGCAGGCCGTCGAGCCCGGTGATCGCCGGCGGGCGCCCCTCACGGATGGCGGCGGCGAACTCCGCGAGCATTCCGGCGTTCGGGTCGGAGCCCCAGAACGGCCAGCTGATCCCATCCTCCGGGCGGCCGTAGACGACCAGGTGCTGGCGGAACGCGTCGGTCGTCACGACCCCCTCGGTCCCGACCACCTCAAGCGCGAGGCCGCCCCAGGTTGGATATGAGCGCGGCTTGCTCCAGCTGCAGTCGATCGTCGCGATGACCCCGTTGGCGAACCGGAGTGATACGAAGCCGCCGGTCTCGACGCCGGCGTAGCCGTCCTGGAGAATCCGGTTCGCCACGGCGTAGACTTCGACGACCTCGACGCGGAGGATCCAGCGGTAGAGATCGGCCAGGTGGACCACATGGTCCATGAGCGCTCCGCCGCCGGCGAGGGTGGGGTCGACGAACCAGGCGCGGTGGACATCGGGCATCTCCCCGGTGTTCACCCCCTCCAGGCAGACGATCTCGCCGACCGCCCCGGATCGGACCGACGCGTGGAGGGCTCGGAGCAGGGGACTGAAGCGCATCGGGAACGCAGTCATCAGTCGGACATCGGCCGCCGCGCAGGCCGCGATGATCGCCCGCGCGTCCGCGACCCGCCCTCCGAGTGGCTTCTCGCACAGGACGTGGACTCCCGCCGCGGCCGCCAGTTCGGCCAGCCGGCGGTGCTCACTGTTGACCGAGCAGACGATCACCCCGTGGACCCCGGCCGAAAGGAGATCCGCCTCCGTCGCGAATGCGCGGGTCCCATGGGCCGCCGCTGCGTCCGCCCCTCGAGCGCCGTCCTCGTCCCACAGCCCGACCAGGTCGACCCCGGGCAGCCGGCCGATGATCCCGAGGTAGCCTTCGGCGTGATGATGGGCGAGCGACAGGATCCCGAGCCGAATCGGTCGGCCGGTGACGGCTCCGCTCACGCTCGGGCCTCCCCCGGTCGGTCCACCCGGACGACCCGGCCGGTCCTGGCCGATTCGTCGGCTGCCAGGGCAATCCGCAGCGCTTCCAAACCGTCATCGGCGGCGACCCGGGCCGGCGTCCCGTCGAGGATCGATCGATGAAACTCGCGAAGCTCGAGCCGTTATGGATCTTCGGCGAGGGGGCTACCCGGCAGGCCCACCAGTCCGGCCTCGTCACCGATCTGCGGTCGCATGTACGACACGATCGGTGGAGCGGTCGCCGAGTCGAATTCGATGAGGCCGTGGGACCCCGCGATCTCGAGCGACGTCCGG
>JANMQO010000277.1:0-4293 GCA_031370565.1 Chloroflexota bacterium | reverse complement strand
CTCACCGTATTGTTGGTCTTGCCCGAAGGGGCCATGACGGAAACGGCAGCGGCGACGCAGGTGCTTGCATCGGCGGCGATGGCTCCGGCTCCGGGGCTCGTTGGAACCCGAAGACAGCGGTGCTTGCATCACTGGCCAGGGGCCCACCGAACCGATTGGTTCCTTCGGGCGTTTTGCTGCGCCCCGCGCGGGGGAGGGGAGACATTGAACCCCCTTCCCTGCCCGACACCCGGGCCAGGCAATCGCCTCGCGGCAAGGAGCCGTGGGCCGCGGCGATCCGGCTGATATCTGGGACCGTCATTGCAGACGGCCCCGGGCCAGTCAACGGAGACGACGTTCCGGAGGAAGCGGACAGGCTGCGGGGAGTCGGAGCATTCGGCCAACAAGTCTCCGATGCGCTGCAATCTGGCGGTAGAGCGGCTCGAGGAGGACCTGACCCACGCGGTGGTCGCACAGACGAGCGAGGAACCGCCAGCGCGGAACGAGACGGCCCGCCGCCAGTACCGCGTGGGCGCCGGTCAGGACGTTGTCATCGGATCGCACGAAGTGGAGCGTCACCGACAACCGTCGGCCTTCCACCAACCCAGAGATCCTCCGGTCAGCGACCGCCTCGCCCAGGGCCAGGAGTCGCAACCGATCTGGGTCAACTCTCCGCCCCAGCCAGCCCGCGGTGGCGACACAGAGCGCGCAGTCCTCGTCGTAGAGGAGACTTCCCGATCGGTCCTTCGAGCGTGGCATCGGTCAGTCCGCGAGGCTGAAGCCAGGTCGCTGCCACTTGCCGGGTGAGCTCTCGAACTCGGCCGCGTACCACCGATACGGAATGCCGCGCGCGACGAAGGTGTTGTCAAGCCGGCCAGAGCCCGCCGGGAAGTCGGTCGAGCCATCGAGAAGGTCCGATCGGACATCGGTCGTCGATGGCAGCAGCACGTCCCAGATCCCGCGCTGGACGCGAACCCGACGCATCGGCCTCCCTCCAACGCCCGGCACGAACGCGACGAACCGATCCACCAGGAACGACTGCGCCTCCGCCCTGGACCCGAAGGCCGAGAAGTCCGGGAGGTTGATTCCGGGCGGTTCAAGTTTCAGGTAGGCATGCAGATCGACGCCGGGGCGCCGGCCGAAGACATCGACGGTCACGCGGTCGCCGGCGTCGGTGATCCTGGTCTTCGACAGCCGAACCCGAAACATGCTGAAGGCGGCGCCTGCGACGACCATCAGCGGCTGGGCAGCGTCGCTCCCCAGGAAGAAGAGTCCTGGTTCACCGCGGTAGCGGACCGGGACCCGGTAGACCACCTGGTCGTACGTGATTCCGACGAGGCGTGGCATCGGTGACGGACGCATCCGAACCATGTCCGCACAGACGACCGTCACGAAACCTCGATCATGGACGACGTCGAGTTCGAGCGGGGCTGGGATCAGACGCCTCAACACATCGGGATGGACGGCGTAGTTGAGCAGGGCGACCACTCGGTAGTCTGTGACCATGCCCACCGGGTGCTTCGGGACGAGGTCCAGGAGGCGGTCTAGCACGACGGGCGCCCGTCCCTTGGCACTAACGTGATATGCATTGGTATCATGTTGACGAGGCCGGGCACAAGCGTCAAGGAGGCACCCGTCCCGAATCCGCGGCGGAGCTGCGCTGGTCGACAGCCGCAGGGTGCCCTCGTAGCCGAAGAAGGGGCCCAGAACCGGATGGCTGATCGTCAGGCTGACGTGAAGAGCGTCTGCGTCGTTCGGATCGGCTTCCTGGTCGACCATGACGGAAGCTCCGAGAAGCCGTGGCAGGTGAACGACTCGCCCGGCAACCCTCAAGCGTAGTCCGCGCGCCGCGACGAGCAGGCCACCCGGACGGACGTGGAGCCGGAATGGCGAGTCAAGCACGCCGCCTGGGCCAATACGCTCCGCCGCCTGCCCGAGTCCCTCGTCCCAGGCAACAAGTCCGTCGAAATGACGATCCACTTCGGGAAAGGAGAAGACTCGCTCCCAGCGCTGGAGCGGTCGGTCCCGACCGTCAAGAACCGGCGTGATCCTCAGTGTCGTGGGGATGTTCGTTCCGGTTTCCGCAAAGAGTAGGTGCATTGGCGCGAGCAGACGGAAGACCGGTGACAACCATCGATGACGACGCCAGACCCTGCTCATCACCCCCGTCAATGTCACCACTTCGGCGCTGAGGTATTGGCGCGCCAGCACCGGCGCGAGCATTGCCCGGTCGGCGGCGGACAGCGCCCGATCGAACGGCGAAGGGGATCGTGGGGCCACACTCGCACCCTACATCGGCGCCATCCGGGATGGCAACCAAGTTCGGGCCATGTTGTCGCCTGCTTGCAGAGCAGCCCGAACCCGCGCAATCCCTGGCACGTGGCCCTGGCACCCTGGAGATCGTGTTGTAGTATCGTGCTACACACGTGGAGAAGGAGCACCGGATGCTCACTGTCCCGGAGGCCGCCAGGCGAGCCGGCAAGAACCCAGAGACCCTGCGACGCTGGATTCGCGCGGGCAAGCTGCCTGCGCGCAAGGTCGGGACGCAGCATGTCATCGAGGAGCGCGACCTGGACGCGCTGATCAACGACGACGAAGTGCTGCCTGCCCCCGAGTGGTGGGACCGCACGGCCACGGGCGAACCGATGCCCAACTGGGTGGCCCTTCTGCGCCGCCAGCGAGCCGAGCACTAGTCGTTGCGCCTTGTCGTCGACGCCAGCGCTGCCCTGTACCTGGCCCTCACCGAGCTGGGGTTTCGCGGCGTCAGTGATCGCGAACTGCTCGCCCCGCCGCTGTTCTGGTCGGAGACGGTATCAGCACTTCACCAGAACGTCTCGCGCGGCTACCTCAGCCGACCTCTGGCCAAGCGCGCCTTCGATGCGATCATGGGCGCCCCAATTGAGCGTCGATTGCCAACCGCGCTCGCCGAACAGGCATGGCGCGTTGCCGACGAGCTCGGCTGGGCCAAGACATATGACGCGGAATACGTGGCCCTGGCGCAGATTCTCGGTGTTCCACTGCTCACGCGCGACGCTCGCCTCTGGCGCGGGGCGTCACGAATCGTCGAGGTGATCGGTCCTCTCGACCTCGCGGCCCATCCATGAGCGACCCACGTCAGCGTGGACCCGCCCCGCGACGGACCGCGAGGCGGGTCGTGGGAGCCCTCCTCGTGCTGACCAGTCTTGCGGCATGCTCTGTGGGAGCGCTCGCCACCGCACCCATCACGACCTCGCCCGTGTCGCCGGAACCACCGTCTGCCGCCGCGTCCGGCGGCACCGATGCAGGTGTGACGTGCGGCGGCCGGACGTTCCCTGCGTCAGGCCTGGATGCCCCGACAGGCGCAGAGAAATTGTCCGGCCCCGAGTTCGACGCCCTGCGCGCCACCCTCGGCAAGCTTCGCTCGGCTTTCCCGGGCTCATCGGACTGGACCTGGCTGTTGGCCGGCCGCGATGCCAGCGGCGCGATCTTCCTCACCCGCACCGACGTCCTCGGCTGGGTGGCGGTCGAGGTCCGCGCCAACGCAAACGGTTGGCAACCGGGCAACATGGGCCAATGTCACCTGCGCCGCGTCCTGTCGGCGGACTTCGGGCCGGCGACCTGGGCACTCGATCCAGCATTCCCGTCGCCTGGCCCTCAATCGGCCGAGCTGCACATCCTGGTCTGGGAGGAAGCGTGCTCGGGCGGCTCGCCCACGACAGGACGGATGTCGGCCCCGGTCATCGAATACACGCCACAGACCGTGACCATCACGATCGGCGTGCGTTCACTGGCGGGTGCTCAGACGTGCCCGCTGCCGCCGGGAACGCCCGCGCTCGTCCGGCTCACCGAGCCCCTCGGCAACCGAGCGCTGCTCGACGGCGGACACGTGCCGCCAGCCCCGCCTTCGCCAGCTAACGGCTGACGCGCAACCGCCGCCACGTGGGTGCGGAACCCGTCCCCCGCCTGGGTCAGTCACTGCCGATAATGTCAGTTATGTCTGCCACACTTTCGGCGCGTCGACCCGTGGACGCGGCATACTTCGAGAGTACCCATGGAACTCGCCTTCGCTACCCGGGCCCTCCGCGCTATGTGCGAAGATTTGAGCGTCGCGCGTGACGAGGTTCACGGTCGGGCTCACGCCGGTGAGGTTGGTGTGGATCTCGATGCGCCGAGGTCGATGCGCGTTCGCTCGGGCTACCCCGCGAGGATGCTGTCCACGCGGATGATCGGCGGGTGCTCGAAGTGCTTCTTCACCGCGCACTGCTCGGCCGCGCGAACCACCGCGTCGGCGTACTTGTCGGGAAAGCCCTCCGGTAGCTCGATTGTGACCTGCAC
>JANMQO010000264.1:0-2307 GCA_031370565.1 Chloroflexota bacterium | reverse complement strand
GTCGTTGGACCATGGGGTGAGCTGATTCTCGCGGCTGTTCCCGGACCACGTGTAGCCCGACCCGGACTCGGAGACCTGGAAGCCGAACGCCGCGTTGGCGATCACGTTCAACCAGGGCGCCGGGGTGGATTGCCCCGGGCCAAGGATGGTGACGTACTCCCGTCCGTCGTCGGCAAAGCCACCGAGCCCGTTGAAGAACTCCAGCTCCGGACGCAGTGCCACCGCCTCGGCCCGAGTCTGCCTCGAGGCGGCTGACGCTGCGGCCGGCGCCGCCTGCGCAGCGGCGGCCGGAGCGATCCGCGGTGGGCGCTCCAGCCGGATGACCTGATCGGAAAGACTCCCCCGGCGGCTCAGCAGGACGGCCCGGGCGGCCGTCTGAAGGAGTGTGCGGTCCTCGGTGGAGAGCTGGTCGCCGCGCAGGACGTAGACGCCGCCGTGGCCCGGATGACCCTCGTCGGCCAGGACGGACTGACTCGTCCGCACGAGGGTCTGGAGCGCGTCGTGGAGGTCCTGGGCGTAGGTGGTGCCATGCTCGTTCAGGAGCACCAGATCAACGTCAAGAAGCTTCAGCCGCCAGTACTCGTGCGCGCGGAGCAGCTGCCGAACGATACCGAGGTCCTCGGTTTCGTCGATCCGGACCATGACGATAGGCAGATCGCCTGAAATGCCGTGGGCCCACAGGCCGGGTGCTCCCTGTTCATTGCGGGCCAGCAGTCCGGCCGACGGTCGCAGCGACGGGTCCGAGTAGAGGATCCGGTTGGCCAGACGCTGAAAGAGGTGGGCCTCGTCGGCCTCGATCCCGAGATGATGGAGCTGGACCTGGGCCTGCGTCCAGGCCAGGGTCGCTGCCCGTTCGAAGGTGGCCGACTCACGGTACTTGTCGGCCAGGTCCAGAACCTGCTCGCGCGACTCAGCGACGACGGTCGAGAAGATCGCGTGAGCGGTTGCGCCAGGGGCGAGCTGGACCCGGCAGCGCAGGCTGAAGATAGGATCCAGGACCGCGCCGACCGTGTTCGAGAGTGGACGCCCATCGATGACCGAGACCGGCGAGCGGACCGAGCGCCCCCGGCCCAGAAAGCGGGCCCGATCCGTTTCGTACTGGATGATCCCGCCGGCCTGGTCCCCGACCGCCGCAACGTGTGCGGCCCAGATCGGCTGCTCTTCCCTGGATCTTGGACGGCGGGTCGCGAGGAGGGCGCCGATATCGGGCACGAACTCGGTCTGCACAAACAGGTTCTGGAAAGCCGGGTGAGCGACATCGGCCGCCTGCGGTGCGAGAGCGATCTCCGCATAGGACGTCAGCTCGATCTCGCGAGGGCGCGACCCGAGGTTGGTCAGCGATACGCGACGGATCTCCGCATCGTGCTCCGCCGACACGACGATGTTCAGGCGGGTCACGATCGAGCCGTCGCGACGGGAGAACTCGGCGTGATCCTCCGAGTAGATGACCTCGTAGCTGTCTGCTTCGGTGCCGCTGGGCTGGTGGCCCGCCGACCACACGGCGCCCGTCTGCATGTCGCGCAGGAAGAGATAGCTGCCCCACGAATCGCGAGTTACGTCCTCTCGCCAGCGGGTCACGGCCACGTCGCGCCAGCGGCTGTAGCCGGATCCCGCGGCCGTCACCATGACCGCGTAGCGCCCATTCGAGAGTAGGTGCGTCCGCGGGATCGCGTCGTGGGGCGACGTGAACCGACGAGCGACCGGCGGCACGAGGTCGCGCACGTCCGCCACGCTCTTCACCTCTTCGGCACGTGGCCGCGCGACGAGCACGTCGCGCGGCATCCGCTCCTGGAGTAGGAGTTCCGTGGCCTCGACCATCGGGTCGGCATGGAAGCGCTCAACCATCACGCCGCCATTGAGAACATTGCCGATGGCGACCAGCGCCATTCCCTGGTGATGAGCCATGTAGCTGTGCACGATCGCGACCGACGCCCCTTCGGGGAGTCGCCGCGCCGTGTAGTCGAGCGCTTCCCGAAAGCCATACCGCCCGGCCGCTCCGGCAGCGCTCAAGCGGGCAAAGTTGCGGACCGCGGCCTCGGGCTGGATCATCGCCCCGAGGGCTGTCGCGTACGGGGCCACGACGACATCCTGGCTCAGGCCTCGCTTCAGGCCGAGGCCGGGCACGCCGAAGCTCGAGTACTGGTACGTCTGCTCGAGATCGCGCGCGTTGAAGGCCGATTCGGAAATGCCCCACGGCACGCCGAGCTCGGCGGCGTAGCTCATCTGGCGGGCAACGACCAGGCGATAGGTGTGGTCGAGCAGGCTGCGGGCGGGAGCACGCATCACCAGGGCGGGCATGAGGTACTC